>JBBDQT010000143.1:0-4689 GCA_040905815.1 Acidimicrobiales bacterium | reverse complement strand
GCTCTCCTGCTCCCAGGTGGCGACCCGGTGGCCCGGGGCGACCTCCCGCAGGGGCGGGCGGTCGGCGGCGCAACGCGGGTCGGCCCGTACGGTGCAGCGGGGGTAGAAGGCGCAGCCGGGCGGCAGCTCGACCGGGTCGGGTGGCAGGCCGGGGATGGCGGTCAGCCGCCCCCGGGGCCCGGCGCCGATCACGGGGAGCGAGGCGAGGAGGCCCCGGGTGTAGGGGTGGTCCGGGGCGTCGTAGAGGGCGTCGACGTCGCCCTCCTCCACGACCTGGCCGCCGTACATGACGAGCACCCGGTCGGCGATGCCGGCCACCACGCCGAGGTCGTGGGTGATCCAGATGACCGCCATCCCGAGCTCGTCCTGGAGGCGCCCGATGAGGTCCACGATCTGGGCCTGGATGGTGACGTCGAGGGCGGTGGTGGCCTCGTCGGCGACGAGCACGATCGGGTCGCAGGCGAGGGCCATGGCGATCATCACCCGCTGACGCATCCCGCCCGAGAGCTGGTGCGGGTACTCGTCGAGGCGCCGCTCGGCCAACGGGATGCCGACGAGGTCGAGCAGCTCGACCGCCCGTTTGCGCGCCGCCCCGGCCCCGAGGCCGTGGTGGAGCTCGAGGCCCTCGGTCACCTGGCGCCCGACGGTGAGGACGGGGTTGAGGGAGGTCATCGGGTCCTGGAAGACCATGGCGATGTCGTTGCCCCGCACCCGCCGGAGCGCTCCCTCCGGCGCGGTCACGAGGTCGAGGCCCTGGAAGTGGACCTCGCCCCCCACCCGTGCCGAGTCCGGGAGGAGGCCGAGCAGGGCCATGACGCTCACGCTCTTGCCGCTGCCGGACTCACCGACGATGGCGAGCGTCTCGCCCCGGTGGAGGTCGTAGCTGATGCCGTTGACGACCTCGGCGGGGCCCCGCCGGGTCGGGAACGCAACCCGGAGGTCCCGCACCGACAGCACGAGCTCGCCCTTCTCGTGGTGGCGTGCCGCGGGTGCGCTCGCCCGTGCCTCGTCGGGCGTCCGCACCGGGTCCGGGACGTGGGCGGTCACGACAGGCTCCCGTGGGGCTCCATCGCGCCGGCCGACGGGGCGGATCTCCGGCACGTGTGACCCGCTTCTCGGGCCGATCGTGCTGGAGACGCGCAGCGATGTGCCCTCATCCGGCACCGCCCCGGGCGGAGAGGACCGTCTGCTGCTTGGGGTCGAGCGCGTCCCGCAGCGCGTCGCCCACGAAGTTGAACGCGAGCACCGTCACCACGATCGCCAGGCCGGGGAAGATGCCCATCCACGGCGCCGTCTGGATGAAGGCCCGCCCCTCGGAGAGCATGCGGCCCCACGCCGGGTCGGGCGCCTGGACGCCGAGGCCGAGGAACGACAGGGCGGCCTCGGAGAGGATGGCGAAGGCGAGCGAGAGCGACGTCTGCACGATGATCGGACCGGCGACGTTCGGCAGCACGTGGCGGAGGATGAGCCGGGCGTCGGACGCGCCGAGCGAGCGGGCGGCCCGCACGTAGACCTCCTCGCGCACGCTGAGCACGCTGCCGCGGGTGACCCGGGCGAAGATCGGCGTGTACACGACGCCGATGGCGATCATGGCGTTGCGGATGCCGGGGCCGAGCACGGCGAGGATGGCGATGGCGAGCAGGATCGCCGGGAACGCGAAGACCATGTCCATGAGCCGCATCAGGAGCGTGTCGACGAGCTTGCCGTAGTAGCCGGCCACGAGGCCGATGCCGACGCCGGCGACGAGGGCGATGCTGACGGCGATCGCCCCGACCTGCAGGGACACCCGGGCGCCGATGAGCACCCTGCTGAAGACGTCGCGCCCGAGCTCGTCGGTGCCGAAGGGGTGGTCGAGGCTCGGGCCCTCGAGCCGGGCTGACACGTCGATCGAGGTAGGGCTCTTCGGGGCGATCAGGGGCCCGAGCAGCGCTACGAGCAAGAGCAGGCCGAGCACGATCAGGCCGAACACCGCCAGCTTGTTGGCGAACAGGACCTCGGCGACGTCCTTGGTCCTGGTCCGGTGGGGGACGGGCGGCGCCCCGGCCTCCTCCTCGGGGCTCGGGACGTCCGCCACCGGCGTCCGGGCGGCTCCCTCCAGCGCTTCGTCGTGGTCGTGCGCGGGCCCGCCCGCGTCGTCGGCGGCCATCAGTAGCGGATCCGGGGGTCGAGGTAGGCGTAGAGCAGGTCGACGCTCAGGTTCACGACGAGGAACGTGAGCGAGAACAGCAGCACAGCGCCCTGGAGGACGGGGTAGTCCCGGCGCTGGACGGCATCGAGGGCGAGGCGACCGAGTCCCGGCCAGGCGAAGATCACCTCGACCACCACCACGCCGCCGAGCAGGAACGCCAGCTGGAGGCCGGTGACGGTCACGATCGGCACGAGCGCGTTCTTGAGCACATGGCGGTTGATGACCGTCCGCTTGCGCAGGCCCTTGGCCCGGGCGGTGCGGGTGTAATCCTGGTTCAAGGCGTCGAGCATCGCCGAGCGGACGAAGCGGGTGAGGATCGACCCCGACACGATCCCGACGGTGATCGCCGGGAGGATGATGTGCGACACGAACTGCCCGACGTCGTCGAGCGGCGAGACGTACCCCGAGGGCGGCAGCCAGCCGAGCACGAGCGAGAACACGAGGATGAGCATGATCCCCGACCAGAAGTCGGGGATGCTCACGCCGATCTGGCTGACGGCCGACACGACCCGGTCGAGCTTCGAGCCGGATCGGACCGCGGAGATGATCCCGGCCGGCAGTGCGATGAGCAGCGCGATGAGGAGGGCGGCGCCGGCGAGCAGGGCGGTGGCCGGCAGGCGCTCGGCGACGAGCTGGGTCACGGGCCGGCCGCTGCGGAAGCTGACGCCGAGGTCGCCCCTCAGCGCGCTGGCGAGGTAGCTGGCGTACTGCTCGACGAGTGGCTTGTCGAAGCCGGCCCGCGTCCGCAGTGCCTGGTAGACGTCGGGGTCGAACCGGGTGCCGAGCGACCGCCGGATGGGGTCGCCCGGCACGAGGTGGACGAGCAGGAACACGATCACGCTGACGCCGAGCATGACGACGACCGCCTGGCCGACACGCCGGATGATGTAGCCGGTCACCGGCTCGTGCCCGGGTCCGGTCCCGCTACTCCGCCAGCGACGTCTCGACGAAGCGGATGGCGGCGTCGGGTCGCGTGCTGTAGCCCTCGACCGCCGGCGTCCAGGCGTTCACGACGTCGGGGTTGTAGAGGTACAGGTAGCTGACCTCGTCGACGATGATCTTCACCGCCTCGTCGTAGAGCTCCTTGCGGGCCTCCTCGTCGGTCTCCTCCCGGGCGGCGTCGAGCAGCTCGTCCACCTCGGGGTTGGAGTACCCGTGGAAGTTGAACGAGGCGTCCGTGCGGTGCTGCGCGTAGTAGAAGTCGTCGGGGTCGATGTTGCCGAGCCAGCCGAGCAGGAAGCTGTCGAAGTTGCCCTCGCCCTGCTGGTCGAGCCACTCGCTGAAGCCGAGCTCGCGGATCTCGACCGTGATACCGATCTCGGAGAGCTGGTCGGCGATGACCTGGGCGGCGGTGACCGTCTCGGGGAACTCGTTCGTCACCATGAGGTCCATCGTGAGGTCGCTGGCCCCCGCATCCTCCAGGAGGGTGGCCGCTTGGTCGACCTGCTGCTCGAACGGCGCGTAGTCGTAGTGGAAGAAGCTCTCCGCGGGGATGGCGGTCTGGTTCACGGTGGCGGCCTCGAACTTGGCCGCCTCGGTGATGGCCTCCCGGTCGAGGGCGAAGGCGATGGCCCGGCGCACGTCGACGTCGCCGAACGGCTCCCGCTCGAGGTTGAACGCCATGTACCAGTAGTCGCCCCCGGGGACGGCTTCGACCACGATGTCGTCGCTGCCGGAGAGCGACTCGACCTGCTGGGGTGGCACCCCGTCGGTCCAGTCGACCTCGCCGGTCTGGAGGTTCGTGAGCTGGACGGTGGGGTCGGGGATGGGTCGGAACGTGACACCGTCGAGCTCCGGCAGGCCCTCCTGCCAGTAGTCCTCGTTCCTCTCGAGGACGATCTCGCCGTCGGGTGACTGGGAGACGAACGTGAAGGGTCCGGTGCCGACCGGCTCGGTGTCGATGGAGCCGTCCTCGACGATCTCCTCGGGGACGATGGCCATGCCCTTGAACGCGCCGATGTTGGCCAGCAGGTTCGGGGTGGGCCGGCTGAGCTCGATGACGACCGTGGTGTCGTCGGGCGCGGTGACGGACTCGATCGATTCGAACCGGTACGCGTTGGCGGCGGCGGTCTCCTCGTCCATGATCCGCTCGTAGCTGTAGACGACATCGTCGGCCACGAAGTCGCGGCCGTTGTGCCACGTCACGCCCTCGCGCAGCGTGAACGTCCACGTCAGGTTGTCGTCCGACGTCTCCCACTCCTCGGCGAGCGCGGGTTCGAACGTGAGGTCGTCGCCGGGCTGGACGAGCGTGTCGTAGACGTTCTCGAGCACCTGGAAGCTCGGGTACGCGGTCGTGAGGTGCGGGTCGAGCCGGTCGGGCTCACCGCTGATGGCGGCGATGAGGGTGCCGCCCTCGCCGCTTCCACCGCCGCCCTCGGACGTCCCCCCGCCCACGTCGACCGGATCGCCGCCCCCGTCGTCGGAGCACGCCCCCATGACGAGCAAGGCGAGCGTGGCGATGGCGATGGCGGTCCTGCGGCGCAGCATGTGGGGTGCTCCCG
>JBBDQT010000142.1:18618-27784 GCA_040905815.1 Acidimicrobiales bacterium | reverse complement strand
AGCTGAGGTACTGGTACACCGCCAGCGCCGGGGCGTCCGGGTGGTGCGGGTCCGGCTCCGCCAGGGTCTCCTCGCTCACGTCGAGGCGGGTGCCGAGGACGAGGCGCAGGTCGTTCACCGCCCCCATCCAGCCGTGCAGCTCCTCCTCGTCGAGGTGGGTTGCCTCGACCGTCGCCTCCACCACGTCGAGGGCGGCGAGGCGGGCGGCGAGGAGGTCGTCGTGCACGAGCTCCCGGTACTCAGCGTCGCGGGCGGCGTCGTCGGCGTAGGCGGACGGGAAGAGGCGTCGCACGCTGGGCTCCGCCACCACCTCCTCGCCCGTCAACACGGTGCGGAGCTGACCGACGAGCGATGCCACGAGCTCGCGCTCCTGCTCCGGGAGCCGCAGGTCGAACCCGCCCTTGCGTGCCCGCTTGACGCGCCTGCCAGGGATCACGAGTCGTGCTGCATGGTCGCCCACAGCCCGTGCTCGTGCAGGCGGTAGACGTCCATCTCGCAGCGTTCCCGCGTGCCGTTCGAGACGACGGCGCGGCCCTTCTCGTGGACGTCGAGCATGAGGCTGGTCGCCTTCTCCCGGCTGTAGCCGAACAGCTTCTGGAAGACGAAGGTCACGTACGACATGAGGTTGATCGGGTCGTTCCACACGAGGACGATCCAGGGCGTGTCGAGGTCGGTGACCTCGTCCACGTCCGGTCGCTCGACCTCGGCGGGGGCAGTGCCGGCCATGCCTCGATGCTACGGCGTGACGAGCGCCGGACTGCGAGGCGGCGCCACATCCGCCGGAGGCGGCAGAGTGGCCGGCGCCCGGGAGCGGATGAGGAGGCCGGCACGGACGACGGCGATCCAGACCGCGACGGCGCCGAGGATGTGGGCGCCGACGATGGCGGCGGGCACGCCCGCGAAGTACTGCACGTAGCCGATCGCGGCCTGGGCCACGAGCACGGCCAGCAGCGTGCGCAGCGCCCGCTGCACGGGCGCTCGAGTGCCGACCCGGTGCGCGCTCCACAGGGTCACGAGCGTGAGGGAGAGGAGGATCACGACGCTCGCCCCGTGGACGCGGGCGACGTCGGCGACGGCGACGTCGAGCCGCCGGGCGGAGGCGTCCCCGGCGTGGGGCCCGGCGGCGGTCACGACGGTCCCCGTGAAGACCACCAGGGCAGCGGCGCCCACGAGGAGGTTGCTGAGGCCGACGAGCCCCTTGTCGGCGACAGCCCGGGTCGGGCCGTCGGGCACGCCGGCACGGTGGTGGAGCACGACGGCATTCCACAGCAGGACCATCGACAGGATGAAGTGGCCCATCACGAGCGGCGGGGCGAGCTCGAACAGCACGGTGAGGCCGCCGAGGACGATCTGGCCGACGACCCCGGCGACGAGGCCGAGGGACAACAGGGTCAGGTCGCGCCGCCGCGGCCGGCGGAGCAACGAGCCCAGCACGGCGAGGATCACCGCCACCGAGACGACCCCGGTGATGGTCCGGTTGACGAACTCCACCATGGCGTGGAAGTCGGTGGCGTCGACCGGCGTGAGCCGGCCCTCCTCGCAGTTCGGCCAGTCGGTGCAGCCGAGCCCCGAGCCGGTCAGACGCACCCCGGCGCCGGTGACGATGATGAAGGCGAGGGCGATGAGGGCCAGCAGCGTGATGCGGCGGTAGGCCGGGGGCGACAGTCGGAGTGCGGCCATGGCGTCGCGAATCCTACGGTCCACGAACCACGAACCCCGCCTCCGCCCCGTCTCCTCCAGGCGTCCGTCCGAGCCGGGTTGGGCAGGTGAAGCGCCGCCCCGTAGTCTCAGCGGCGTGGCGCACGGACAGGTGGCGGAGGCTTGGACCATCGCCTCTCCCGCGGCCTTCGCCAAGGCCAAGGGCTACGTGGCGCTCACCAAGCCCCGCATCATCGAGCTGCTGCTCGTCACCACGCTGCCCACCATGGTCGTCGCCCAGCGGGGGATGCCAGCGGTCTCGCTGATGGTGTGGACCCTGCTCGGCGGGACCCTCGCCGCCGGCGGCGCCAACGCCATCAACATGGTCATCGACCGCGACATCGACGCGGTCATGCACCGCACCAGGAACCGTCCTCTCGTCACCGGCGTCATGTCCGCCCGCGCCGCGCTCACCTTCGCCATAGGTCTGGAGGTCGCGGCTTTCGGGCTGCTCGCCACGAAGGTGAACCTGCTCAGCGCGGTGCTGGCGGTCTCGGCGACCCTGTTCTACGTCTTCATCTACTCGTTGTGGCTGAAGCGCTCGACCTCGAAGAACATCGTGATCGGCGGCGCCGCCGGCGCCGTGCCCGTCCTCGTCGGTTGGGCGGCGGTCACCGGCTCGCTCGGGTGGGCGCCGTTCGTGCTCTTCGGGATCATCCTCTTCTGGACGCCACCCCACACCTGGGCCCTCGCCGTGAAGTACCGGGAGGACTACAGCGCGGCCGAGGTCCCGATGCTGCCCGCGGTGGCCAGCTTGCGCACCACCTCGGTCCAGATCCTCGCCTACACGTTCGCGCTGTGGGCTGTCACGCTCGGCTTCGCTCCCGTCGCCTCGATGGGGCTGCTCTACGTGGTCAGCGCCCTGGTCCTCGGCGGCGTGTTCACGTTCTTCGCCCTCCAGCTGCTGCGGGATCCGACGCCGGGCAGGGCCATGAGCCTGTTCACGTGGTCGATCTCGTACATCTCCCTGCTCTTCGGCGCCATGGCGCTCGACCAGCTGCTCCGGTCCGGGTTCTGAGAGCGGTGGTTTCGTGCCGCGGAGAGGTGCTGTGTAATCTCCCGACCGGCCCGACGTCCGGCGTCACCAGCCTGCTCGAAACCCCGTCTCCTGAGGTCCGTCGCCCACGATGTCCATGACCGAGACCAGACCTGCGAGCGGATCCGTCTCGGCGGCAGACGACCACGACCTGGCCCCGACGGCGCCCGCGGCGCCAACCGGCCTCAACGGGTGGTTCACCACCGCTGACCACAAGCGGGTCGGCCGGCTCCACCTCGTCACCGCCCTCGCGTTCCTGGTGGTCGGCAGCGTGGTCGGGGTCATCCTCGGCGGCGAGCGCCTCGACAGCGGCTTCGACATCTTCGACGAAGCCACGTTCAGCCAGGTGTACTCACTGCACGGTGAGGTGGCCGTCTTCGGTTTCCTCGTCCCCTTCTTCGTGGGCCTCGCCACCTACCTCGTGCCGCTGCAGGTCGGCGCGCGCGAGATCGCCTTCCCGCGGGGCGCGGCGTTCGGCTACTGGCTGCACCTCGTCTCCGCCTGCCTCCTCCTCGCCGCCCACGCCGCTGACGGCGGGCCCGGCGGGGGCAGCGCCGTCGGCGGCGACCTCCACCTCCTCGCCCTGATCGGCCTGAACCTCGCCCTGGTCGTCGCGCTGATCAGCGTGCTGACCACCGCACTGGCCGGGCGGGCGCCGGGCATGACGCTGCTGCGGACCCCGGTGTTCACCTGGTCGGTCGTGGTCGGCGGTGGCCTCACCCTGCTGGCCTCCCCGGTGCTGCTCTCGCGCCTCGTCGAGGGCTACATCGCCCACCACTTCGGCGACGTCGACATCGCCTCGGCCAGCACGGCTTGGTTCTTCGCCGTGCCGCAGGTCTTCGTCCTCGCCGTTCCCGCTGCCGGCGTGGCCGCCGAGATCGTCCCGGTCCTCGCCCGAAACCGCTACCGGGTGCACGGGGCCGCCGTCGTCATCATCGCCCTCATGGGTGTCCTCGGCTACGGCGCGTGGGCCCAGCTGCCCGAGCGCACGGACGAGCCGCTCTACGTCGCGGTGGCCCTCCTCAGCATCCTTCCCGCCCTCGCCCTCGTCGCCCTCCTCGGCGACACCATCCGCCGGGGCAGCGTCAACCTCAGCGCCGCCAGCCTCCTCGCCGTCGGCGCCGTGATCCACCTCCTCCTCGGCGCCCTCGCCGGCGCCACCGGCGCGATCGAGCCGCTCGGCTTGCAGGGCACCGTCTGGCAGGCCGCGCAGGTGCACTACACGCTCTACGGCGGAGCCACCCTCGGCGCCTTCGCCGCGCTGTGGTTCTGGGCGCCGAAGATCTGGGGCGTGATGCTCGGTGAGCTGCAGGGCAAGGCGGTCTTCGCCCTCACCTTCGTCGGCGCCCTCCTGCTCGCCGCTCCCGACCTGTTGAGCGGCCTCGTCGAGGACCAGCTCCTCGCCGATCCCGCCTTCGACGAGGGCGGCCTCAGCGTCGCCCTCAACGCGTTGAGCCTGATCGGCGGCGTGCTCGGCGTGCTCGGCGTCCTCCTCGTCGTCGGGGAGCTCCTCAGCAAGGTCGGGCGCCGCCAGGGCGTGCCCGCCTCTGATGACCCTTGGGGCGGCGCCACCCTCGAGTGGGCGACCACGTCGCCGCCTCCTCCCGGCAACTTCGCCGGACCCCTCCCGCCCGTCGCCACCGCCACGCCCCTCCACGACGCCCGCGCCGGAGCGGAGGTCGACGCCTGATGTCCGTCTCGACGATCGACAGCCCCTCCGCCGCGGCCGACCCCACCCCGGGCGACGCAGGTGAGGAGCGGTCCAACCTGATGATGGTCGGCACGTTCCTCGCCATCGCCGCCGGCACGATGCTCATCGGCGCCCTGCTCGGAGCGTGGCTCGCCGCCCGTGCAGACGCCCTGGAAGCCGGCTCCCCGTGGCTGCGGGAGGGCTTCGAGATCCCCAACCTGGCCGTCGCCGTGACCTACGTCACGCTGCTCATGTCCAGCTTCACCGCCCAGTGGGCCGTCTACGCGGCCCAGAACGACGACCGGAAGAACCTCTACGTCGCCATCGGCGTCACGCTCGTGCTCGGCGTCGCCTTCGTCAACGGGCTGTCGTTCGTCTTCGACTCGCTCGGCCTCGAGGCGGGCAAGACCCACGTGGCGACGTCGACCTACGCGGTCACCGTCACCCACCTCCTGCTCGTGCTCTCGGCCCACGTCCTGTTCGTCGTGATGGCGTTCCGCGCCCTCACCGGCCAGGTGTCCTCGCGCCGGCGGGAGCTGGTGGCCTCCGCAGCAGCGTTCTGGCACTTCACCGTCCTCGCCGGCGCCGCCGTGTACCTCGTCGTGTTCTTCTTCGAAGGCGGTCCGGCGTGATCCCCACCGGGTCCAAGCTCTGGTTCGGCGTCTCCGGCTTCGCCCTCGTCGCCACCGTCGTCTACTTCCTCGCCAGCCGTGGCGAGGAGCTGGGCTCGATGGTGCTGCTCTCGCTCGCCGTGGCGGGCTTCACGCTCGGCCTCCTCGCATCGCTCATCGGAGACGGCGACGTCCCCGCCCCCCGTGCCGCCTCGCCGGACGAGGACATGACACCGGCCGTGGTCACCGCTCCTCGCGGCGTCCAGCTCGCCGCCGCGTGGCCCGCGTTCGCCGCCGTGGGAGCGGGCGTGGTGGCCGTGGGGCTGGCCACCGGCGGCATCCTTGCGTACGTCGGCTTCGGACTGCTCCTCGCCGCGGGCATCGAGTGGATGGTGCAGGCCTGGGCGGAGCGGGCGACGGCCGACCCCAGCGCGAACCGTGAGCTGCGCAACCGTCTCATGTACCCGATCGAGATCCCGGTGCTCGCCGCGGTGACGATCGCCTTCGTGATCATCGCGTTCTCCCGGGTGCTGCTCGCCGTCTCCAAGGTCGGCTCGACCGTCGTCGCCATCGTCGTCGCCATCGTCATCCTCGGCGTGGCTTTCATCGTGACCTCCCGGCCGAAGCTGAGCTCGTCGCTGCTCACCGTGGTCGTGGCGCTCGGGGTCATCGGGTTGCTCGGCGGCGGCATCATCGGCGCGGTCGCCGGCGAGCGCGAGTTCGAGGCGCACCACGGCGAGGACGACCACGCGGAGGGGGAGGGCGAGAGCGCGGTCGAGCTGTTCATCTCCGCTGACACCACCGCCGGCTTCAACGAGGAGGACCTCACCGTCCCCGTGGGCGAGCCCGTCACGATCATCTTCCAGAACAACCAGGGCGGCGTGCAGCACAACGTGCACGTGATCGAGCCCGTCGAACTCGAGCCCGGTCCCATCATCACCGGACCGGACACCGTCGAACACGTCGTCACCTTCGAGGAAGAGGGCGAGTACACGTTCATCTGCGACGTGCATCCCAACATGGAGGCGACCATCACCGCGGTCGATCAGCCGGCGGAGGGTTCAGCCGAGGAGGGTGAACCCGAAGAGGGCAGCTTGGGTGACGGCGGCGCCGGCGTCGACGAGCTCGACGGAGACGACTCCTGAGCACGTTCCGACGGCACCTCACGACTTGGCGCCGGCGCGCCCACCGGGCCACGCTGGATGCCACCTGGCAGGCGTCCACGACGACGTCCGCAGCCACCCCGTCCGCCCCGAGCCCCTCCCGCAGGAGTGCAGCCATGCCGGTCCTCCGACACGCCGCCAGGCCACGCAGCCGCTGGCTCGCGCTCGGGGCCCTCGCGCTGGCCGTGACCGGCTGCGCCCCGAACGCGCCGCAGGACTCCCTCGATCCCGCCGGACCCTCCGCCCGCTCGATCAACGACCTCTTCGGGCCCGTCTTCCTCGTCGCCGTGGCCGTGTTCATCCTGATCCAGGGCCTGATCGTCTACATGGTCATCCGGTTTCGCCGGCGCGAGGACGACGCGAGCTTCCCGGCCCAGCTCCACGGCAACACCCGGCTCGAGGTCGGCTGGACGATCCTGCCGGCCCTGGTGCTCGCCGTCATCGCCGTCTTCACCGTCCCCGTCATCTTCGAGCTGAACGAGGAGCCGGACGAGGCCCTCGTCGTCAGCGTCACCGGCCAGAAGTACTGGTGGGGCTACGAGTACGGGGACCAGGCCATGGTCCCCGGAGGGGGCATCGTGACCGCCAACGAGCTCCACATCCCCGCCGGCGAACCGGTTTTCCTGGAGCTGGAGTCGAACGACGTCATCCACTCGTTCTGGGCACCTCGCCTCAACGGCAAGCGAGACGTGGTCCCCGGGCGGGTCCACACCTGGACGCTCGAGGCCGACGAGCCCGGTGTCTACTCCGGACAGTGCGCCGAGTTCTGCGGCACGTCCCACCCGAACATGCGCCTCAAGGTCGTGGCCCACGACCAGGCGGGCTGGGAGGCGTGGGTCAGCTCGCAGCAGGAGCAGCCGGAGGTGCCCACCGACGGCCTCGCCGCAGAGGGGTTCGAGGTCTTCGGGCAGCTGTGCGCCTCGTGCCACGTGGTGGACGGCCAGTTCGACGAGGTCGCCGAGACCTCGCCGCCTGCGCCGAACCTGACGCACCTGTTCAGCCGCGACTGCTTCGCCGGCTGCATCTACGATCTCAACGATCGCAACGAGCTCGAGGCGTGGATGCGCGACCCGCAGCGCAAGGCTGGCTCCCTGATGGTCATCGGTGAGCTGTCCGAGACCCAGATCGACCAGCTGTACGCCTACCTCGAGACCCTGGAGTAGGGGAACCACATGGCACTCACCGAACCCCGTCCCCTCGAGCTGCCCGCCGGCGCCGAGGTCGAGGACCACCAGCCGCTCGGGGCGTTCACGCGACCGAAGGGCGACACCGGCTGGCGCTCGTGGCTGACGACGGTGGACCACAAGCGGATCGGCATCCTGTACGGCGCCACGGCGATGACCTTCTTCGCCATCGGCGGCCTCGAGGCGCTGCTCATCCGCACCCAGCTCGCCCAGCCCAACGGCCAGGTCCTGTCGCTCGACGCCTACAACCAGGCGTTCACGCTCCACGGCACGACGATGGTGTTCCTGGTCATCATGCCGCTGCTCGCCGCCTTCGCGAACTACCTCATCCCGCTCATGATCGGCGCCCGCGACGTCGCCTTCCCGCGCCTGAACGCGCTGAGCTACTGGATCTTCCTCGCCGGCGGGCTCTTCTTCTACTCCGGGGTCCTGCTCGGCGAGATCGCCGACAACGGTTGGACGAACTACGCACCGCAGTCCGGGCTCAGCTTCTCACCGGGGCACGGTGTCGACTTCTGGACCCTCGGCCTGCAGATCACCGGCATCGCGTCGCTGCTCGGCGCCATCAACCTGATCGTCACGTGCCTCAACATGCGCGCTCCCGGCATGACCCTCATGCGCATGCCCATCTTCGTGTGGATGGCGCTCGTGTCGCAGTTCCTGCTGCTCTTCGCCATCCCGGTCATCACCGTGGCGCTGTTCCTGTTGATGTTCGACCGCCTCTTCGGCGCCAACTTCTTCAACGTGGACGCCGGCGCCGACCCGCTCCTCTGGCAGCACCTGTTCTGGATCTTCGGCCATCCGGAGGTGTACATCCTCATCCTCCCGGCGTTCGGCATCATCTCCGAGGTCATACCGGTCTTCGCCCGCAAGCCGCTGTTCGGCTACCCGTTCATGGTCTTCTCGGGCGTCGCCATCGGGTTCATGGGATGGGGGGTGTGGGCCCACCACATGTTCGCCTCCGGCATCGGGCCGGTCTCGGTCGCCGCGTTCTCGCTCTCGACCATGTTCATCGCGGTCCCGACCGGCGTGAAGATCTTCAACTGGATCGGGACCCTCTGGCGAGGCAACCTCAAGTTCTCCGTCCCGATGCTCTTCGCCGTCGGCGTCGTCTCGCAGTTCACGATCGGTGGCCTCTCCGGGGTGACCCACGCCATCTCGCCGGCCGACACCCAGCAGCACGACACGTACTACATCGTCGCCCACTTCCACTACGTCCTGTTCGGCGGATCCATGTTCGGCATCTTCGCCGGCGTCTACTTCTGGTGGCCGAAGGTCTTCGGCCGCTTGCTCTCGGAGAAGATCGGCAAGGTCCAGTTCTGGCTCATGTTCGCCGGGTTCAACCTCACGTTCGGGCCCATGCACATCCTCGGCCTCCAGGGCCAGCCCAGGCGCACGGGCACGTACCCCGAGGGCATGGGCTGGGACCTCATGAACCTGTTGGCGACGGCCGGCTCCTACCTGATCGCCGTGTCCTTCCTCGTCTGGGTCTTCAACGTCGTCCTCAGTCGGGCGAACGTCACGACCGACCCGGACCCGTGGGACGCCCGGACCCTCGAGTGGGGCACCTCGTCACCGCCACCGCCCCACAACTTCGACGTTGAGCCGACCGCGAGCCACCTCGACGAGTGGTGGCACCGCAAGTACGAGGAGGACGAGCACGGCACGCCGGTGCGACGGGAGAGCTTCGAGACGTTCGCCCAACCGGGCTTCGACGCCTCCACCATCCACCTCCCGTCGCCGTCGTACTGGCCGATCATGCTCGCCTTCAGCCTCCCCCTCAT
>JBBDQT010000142.1:0-18518 GCA_040905815.1 Acidimicrobiales bacterium | reverse complement strand
ACCTCCCGTCGCCGTCGTACTGGCCGATCATGCTCGCCTTCAGCCTCCCCCTCATCTGCTACGGGCTGATCTACTCGCTGTGGTTCGCCTTCGTCGGCGGCGTCCTCCTGCTCGCCTCGATGTACGGCTGGGGCCTCGAGCCCTCCGTCGACCCCGACACCGGCCACGGCGGTGACCACCACGACGACCACCACGACGACGAGCCCACGCCCGATCCCGCCGGGGAGACCGCCGTTTCCGAGGTCGGCGCCGCCCCCGCCCCAGGAGCGTGAACGACATGAGCGAGCGAAGCGAACGTGGCCCGAGCGGCCCGGCCGCAGGCCAGGAGCGGACGACATGAGCGAGCGAACATGAGCGTGACCGCAGAGACCCACGACCCCGACGCACCGACGGCGGCCATCGACCGGGCGCCCCACAGCGAGCACGGCCCCGCCGACGGCCATGCCACGAGCACGGGGCTCTCCAACGAGAAGCTCGGGATGTGGGTGTTCCTCGGCTCGGAGTGCCTGCTCTTCGGTGGCCTGATCTCGACGTTCCTCCTGCTGCGCAGTCGGGAGGTCGAGGACATGCGGGGCCCCGAGGTCGCCGATCTCTACGACATCCCGTTCACGTCCGTCAGCAGCTTCGTGCTGCTCATGAGCTCCCTCACGATGGTGCTCGCCCTCGCCGCCATCCAGCGCGGGGACCAGCAGCGCCTGCGGGCCTGGCTCGTCACGACCGCCCTCCTCGGTTCCACGTTCGTGGCCGGCCAGGTCTATGAGTTCACCGCTTTCTTGCGGGAGGGCCTCGGCTTCACCACCAACCTGCAGAGCTCGGCGTTCTTCGTGCTCACCGGCTTCCACGGCGTGCACGTCACCATCGGCATCGTCATGCTGATGAGCCTCGTCGTCATGTCGGCCCGCGGCAGCCTCACCCGGCAGCGGGCGGAGACCGTCGAGATCGCCGGTCTGTACTGGCACTTCGTCGACGTGGTGTGGATCATCATCTTCACCGTCGTCTACCTGATCCGCTGACCCGGGGGCCCACCCAGATGTCCACCGAGACCACCGAAGAGGCGCACCGCGAGGGCCACGAGCCCGACGCGACCCACGACGCCACTCACGACCACCCGTCGGACGGGAAGTACATCCAGATCGCGCTCATCCTGGCGGCGCTCACCGCCGCGGAGGTCGCGACGTTCTACGTCGAGGACTCTCTCGGATCGCTGCTCGTGCCGATCCTCCTCTCGATGATGGTCGTGAAGTTCTTCATCGTCGCCGCGTGGTTCATGCACCTCCGGTTCGACTCCAACCTCTTCACCCGCCTGTTCCTGTCCGGGCTCCTGCTGGCGACGGGCGTGTACCTCATCTTCCTCCTGACCTTCGAGTTCTTCTAGCGATGCTCGTCGCCCAGGCCGTCGCAGCGGATCCCTGGCGGTTCCAGGCCCACCCCGAGGTGTGGGCGCTCATCGCCTTCCTCGGCATCGCCTACTGGTACGCGGTGACGAGGATCGGGCCCCGCGTCACCCGGGCCGACGAGGCCGTTGTCACCCGCAGCCAGGTCGCCTGGTTCGGCGCCGGGCTGCTCACGCTGTGGGTCGCGTCGGACTGGCCGGTGCACGACATCGCCGAGCAGTACCTCTACAGCGTCCACATGAGCCAGCACCTGCTGCTCAGCTTCGTCGCCCCGCCGCTGTTCCTCCTCGGCACGCCGACGTGGTTCGCTCGCCTCGTCATCGGCAGCGGACGCGGTTACGGCGTGCTCAAGAGGCTGGCGAGGCCGGTCCCGGCGACCGTCGCCTTCAACGCGGTCGTGGTGTTCAGCCACTGGCCCTTGGTGGTCAACGTCTCGGTGGCGGAGCCGGCGTTGCACTACGCCGTGCACCTCGCGGTCGTCGGTACGGCTCTGCTCATGTGGACGCCCGTGGCCGGACCGCTCCCCGAGCTGCGGTTCTCCCTGCCGGTGCAGATGATCTACCTGTTCCTCCAGTCGATCGTCCCGACGGTGCCAGCGGGCTGGCTCACGTTCGCCGACGAGGCGGTCTACAAGTCCTACGACATCCCCACGCGCGTGTTCGGTCTCTCCGTCACCCACGACCAGCAGATCGCGGGGATGCAGATGAAGATCCTCGGTGGGCTGTTCCTCTGGACCGTCATCGCCGTGCTGTTCATCCGGTTCGCCACGTTGGCGGGCGAGGACGACCGGTCAAGGGGCAAACCTCCGCTCGACCGCCGGGCGCCCGCCGCCGCCGCCCCCGACGACGAGACCCTCACCTGGGACCAGGTCGAGCGCGCCCTCGCCGAAGCCGGCCCCGCCCCCGCCGAGCACCCGAGGCCTCACCAGAGCTGACCTCGGTGAGCGGCGCGGATCTTCTCGTGGCGACGACGCGAGGCCCGTGCACAGCTGGTGGTGGCACGCAGCTGGTGGTGGCAGGACTACTCCCAGCGGAACGTCGCGGCGGCGAGGGCGGGGGCTCCGACGGCCCACACCGCCAGGACCGCCCACGTCGTGCCGGGCACGCTGGCTGCGGCGCTGAGGGCGCCATCGAGCGCGGTGGAGAGCGCGGCGGCGGGCAGCAGCTCGGCGACGGACCGCAGCGGACCGGGCAGGCGGTCGAGGGGGAAGACCATGCCCCCGAGGAGCAGCAGCACGAGGTAGAGGCCGTTGGCGGCGGCGAGGGTGACCTCGCCCCGCAGCGTCCCCGCCATGAGCAAGCCGATCCCGGCGAAGGCGACGGTGGCCAGCAGCGCGGCGAGGAGGGCCAGGAGCAGGCTCCCCTCGGGCCCCCAGCCGAGCACGGCGGCGACGGCGGAGAGAACCACCACCTGGAGCAGCTCGACGACCAGGACCGCGAGGGTCTTCGCCGCGAGCAGCGCTGGCCGCCCGAGCGGGGTGGTGCCGAGCCGCTTGAGGACCCCGTACTGGCGCTCGAAGCCCGTCGCGATGCCGAGGCTCACCATCGCCGTCGACATGATGGCGAGCGCCAGGATCCCCGGCGCGAGGAAGTCGACGGCGTCGGCCTCCCCCTCCGGCAGCGGGAGCACGTCGACGACCGAGAAGAACACGAGCAGCAGCACCGGGATGCCGAGCGTGAGCAGCACCGACTCGCCCCGCCGCAGCGTCAGCGCCAGCTCCACCCTCGTCTGCGCCAGCACCGCCCGGTGCCACGGCGCAGCCCGCTGCACCGCAGTCACTGACGGGACCTCTTGCGGGGGCGGGCGGGGACGGCAGGGTCGTCGCCCTCGGGCGCCGTGAGGCGGAGGAAGACGTCCTTGAGGGTGTGACGGCCGGCCCGCAGGTCGGCGAGGGGGAGGTCGTGCTCGGCGAGCCAGGCGGTGAGGGCAGCCACGGTCGCCGGCGTGCCGGGTCCGACGACGACGTACTCACCGGGCGACACCTCACTGACCGGGTGGCCGAGCGCGACGGCGAGGGCTCCGGTGTCGAGGCGGGGCGGCGCCCCGAAGCGGACCTGCTCACCACCACCGGACGTCATGAGCTCGGCGGGGGTCCCGGCCGCCACGACCTTCCCGCGGTCGATGATCACGACCCGGTCGGCGAGGCGCTCAGCCTCCTCGAGCTCATGCGTCGTGAGCAGCACGGCGACGCCCTGGTCGGCGAGCTCGGCGATGAGGCGGCGCACCACCTGGCGGCCGCCGGGGTCGATGCCCGACGTCGGCTCGTCGAGGAAGGCGACCTCGGGCTTGCCAACCAGGGCGAGCGCCAGCGACAGCCGCTGCTGCTCGCCGCCCGAGAGCTGACGCCAGGTCGAGCCGCTGACATCGCGCAGCCCGACCCGGTCGAGCAGCGCCTCGGGGTCTGCGGGATCCGCGTAGTAGCCGGCGAAGAGCCGCAGCGCCTCGGGTGGCCGGATCCCCGGGTAGACGCCGCCGGACTGGAGCATCACGCCGATGCGCGGGAGCAGCGCAGCCGCCTGCGCGAGAGGGTCCAGGCCCAGCACACGGACGCGCCCTCCGGCAGGCTCTCGGTAGCCCTCCAGCGTCTCGACCGTCGACGTCTTGCCGGCACCGTTCGGTCCGAGCAGGGCGACGACGTCACCGGCCTGCACGTCGAATGACACGCCGTCGACGGCGGTCGTGGCGCCGTAGCGCACGACCAGACCCTCGACCTCGACCGCCGGCGCACCCACGCCCGGACGCTACCCGTGGCCCTCCCCGACCCCGGTCGCCAGAGCCACGTGGCGGGCGAACCGGTGCGAGGGCGCGTGGTCACCACGGCTACCGTGCCGGTCCATGCTCGACGTGCGCCGGCTCCGGAACGAGCCCGACGAGGTGCGGGCCGCTCTGGGCCGCAAGGGCGTCGACGTCGCCGAGGTCGAGCGGGCCATCGAGCTCGACGTGGCGCGCCGTGCCGTCGGCGACCGGCGGGACAAGGTCCGCAGCGCGGTCAACGACCTCAGCAAGCAGGTCGGCCGGCTTCGCGGTGGCGGCGACACCGCCGCCGCCGAGGAGAAGATGGCCGAGAGCCGTGCCCTCGGTGACGAGGAGAAGGTGCTGGCGGCGGAGGAGGACGGCATCGCCGCCGAGCTCCACCATCTCCTCCTGCGCATCCCGAACACACCGGATCCGGCCGCCCCCGACGGTGCCGGCGAGCAGGACAACGTGGTCGTGCGGACCGAGGGGTACGACCCCGAGGGCTACGGCGAGCACCAGCGGGTCCCGCACTGGGAGATCGGCGCCGAGCTCGGCCTGCTCGACCTCGAGCGCGGCGCCAAGATCGCAGGTTCGATGTTCCCCCTGTACCGGGGTGCCGGCGCCAAGCTGCTCCGTGCCCTCACGTGGTGGGCGCTCGAGCGCCACGGCGACGTGTTCGAGGAGATCCGCCCGCCCACCCTGGTCCGCAGCGAGACGCTCACCGCCTCGGGCCAGCTCCCGAAGTTCGCCGACGACGCCTATCACATCGAGCGGGACGACCTCTGGGCCATCCCGACCGGCGAGGTCCCGCTCACGAGCCTCGCCCGGGACGAGATCCTCGCCGAGGCCGACCTCCCGATGCGGACGATGGCGGCCACCGCCTGCTACCGGAGAGAGGCGGGAGCCGCCGGCCGTGACACCCGGGGTGTGCTGCGCTCGCACGAGTTCGACAAGGTGGAGATCCTCGCCTACGCCACCCCCGAGCAGGCACCTGACCAGCTCGTGGAGATGCTCGGGCGGGCGGAGGCGATGCTCGTCGAGCTCGGGCTCGCCTACCGGGTCCTCGACATCTGCACCGGCGACCTCGGCCAGAGCCACCACCGCAGCTTCGACCTCGAGGTCTACGCCCCGGGCTGCGACATGTGGCTCGAGGTGTCGTCGGTGTCGTGGTTCTCCGACTACCAGGCACGGCGGGCGAACGTCAGGTATCGGCGTGCCGACACGGGCAAGGTCGAGCCCGTCCACACCCTCAACGGCTCGGCGCTCGCGTGGTCGCGCATCTGGCCCGCCATCCTCGAGACCCACCGCCGTCCCGACGGCAGCATCGCCCTGCCCACGCCGCTGCGCCCGTTCTTCGGCGGCAGCGACACCCTCGCCGGCCCTCCCGCCTGAGCCGTAGGTCCCCGTTCCGGGTGCAGGAGGGCGCGGGATGCGCTGCGTGCTGCACCCAGAACGGTCACCCGCAGGGGTGCGTCGGGCGGTTGGGCATGCCTGGAGGGTGCCGGTTACCTTTGTCCCCCGTGACCACTGCGCAGACTCTGTTCGCCATCGCGCTCGGTCTGATCACGCTCCTGATCACCCTCTTCGGGCTCTACGTCGTGTCCACGACGATGTGGGGCAACCGTTGGTTCAGGCGGCGCTGATGGCGACCACGACCGCGGCCTCGGGGCCGGGCCCCCGGTCCACCTCGCCTGGCAGCAACGTCGTCTACCGGGGACGCTCCGGCCAGTGGGCCTTCGTCGGCCACCGGGTCAGCGGCTTCCTCGTCTTCATGTTCCTGCTCCTGCACATCGTGGACGTGTCGATGATCAACATCGATCCCGAGCTCTACGACGAGCTGCACGCGCTCTACGGCAACGTGCTGCTGCGCCTCTTCGAGGTCGGCCTGCTCTTCGCGCTGCTGTTCCACTCGTTGAACGGCCTGCGCATCGTGGCCGTCGACTTCTTCCCCGGGGTGATCCGAGACGAGCGCAAGCTCACCTTCGCGGTGCTCGCGCTGACCCTCCTCGCCGGGATCCCCGGTGCGTACATCATCATGCTGCCGTTCCTCGAAGGGAACGTCTTCTGATGGCGACGACGCTGCCGCGCCCCGCCGGCGACGAGCCCGCCTCGTTCACGCCCGCTCGAACCCCGAACCGCCCTCGGGCGCGCCGCCCGCGCCAGAACTTCGAGACGTGGTCGTGGTTCTTCATGCGGGTGTCGGGCCTCTTGCTCGTGTTCCTGGCGCTGTTCCACTTCGCGCTGACCCACATCATCAACGACGTGGTCGAGACGGACGCCGAGTTCGTGAAGGCTCGCTGGGACAACCCGCTGTGGCGCCTCTTCGACCTGTCCCTGCTTTACCTCGCCATGCTCCACGGGCTCAACGGCGTCCGTTGGAGCATCGACGACTACGTGCGCTCGCAGGGCGCCCGGGCCGCGGTGAAGTCGGGCTTGTACTCCGTCACCGGCGCGCTGCTCGTGTACGGCACGATCACGATCGTCAGCTTCGGCACCTGACGAGGCTCGACGAGGCCGGCGGCGCCTCAGCCGGTGGCGCAGGCCCTGCAGCGCCCCACGAGCGCGAAGTGGTGCGCGTCGAGCTCGAAGCCGTAGGAGCACTGGAGCGTCGCCTGCACGTCGTTGAAGATCGAACCCGGGATCTGGAGCACCTCGCCGCAGATCTCGCATGCCGCGTGGTGGTGGAGCTCGTCGGTCAGGTGGTAGATCGCGCGACCGTGGCCGAGGTGGACGTGGGTGACGACCCCGAGCTGCTCGAAGGCCTCCAGCGTGCGGTACACCGTCGAGAGGTGCACGTCGGGGAGCTCGGCGCGCACGGCCTCGGCGAGCTGCTCGGCGCTGACGTGGCGACGGTGGTCGTCGACCAGTGCGGCGAGCACACCCCGGCGGGCGGTCGTGACCCGCACCCCCTCGCTGCGCAGCAGGTCGAGGAGCCGCTCGAGGCGGCTGTCGACCGGTGCGGGCACCCGGGCAGGCTACCGCCCGCCGTCGCTGGGACGGGGCTCTCGTGGGACGCTGCTCCGGTGACCGACGAGGTGGCGTGCGTGCCCAGAACGCCGCGGGAGCCAGCGAGCCCGAACGGGCAGGGATAGCCGGTGGCGACGACGGCGCTGACGATCTGTGCGCGGTGCGGGGGCACCGGTCCTTTCGCCGGGGGTGCGTGCGTGCGCTGCGGCACCCGGGTGGAGGAGCGCCCCGCCGGTCCGCCGATCGCCGCCCGTTGCCCGGTGTGCGGAACGCGCCCTGTCCCGGGACGGACCAGCTGTCCGGGCTGCGGGCTGGCGATACCCGGGAGCAGGAGCGACGGTCCGGCGGAAGTGACGGCACCCAGGTGGGCCGCCTGGCAGGTGGCGGCGGCAGCGTCGGCGCTCGTGGTCGTGACCACCCTCGTGGTCCTCCTCCTCGCACGGGACGGACCACCGCGCCTCGACGCCAGGTGGCAGGTGGATCTCTCGGCGACGGTCGTCGGCTCGCCCGTCGTGCGGGGTGACACCGCCCTGGTGGCGACGGTGGACGGCACGCTCGTCGCCGTCGACGCGCACGATGGCACGCCACTTTGGCGGCTGCTGACCGAACGGCGGGTCACGGCGCCCGTCGCGGCGGCGGGGGACCTGGCCGTCGTCGCCACCACCGGCGACGGCGGCGTCGGCCTCGTCTTCGGCGTCGACATGCGAACCGGCAACGAGCGCTGGCGGGTCGAGACCGACGTGCCCGTCACCGAGGCGCCGGCCGTCGACGGGCGGGGCGTCTACCTGTCGCGGGGCGATGTGAGCGCTCACGACCCCGCCACCGGGGAGCAGCGGTGGCGGCGCCAGATCGAAGGTGGCGCCGGCGCGCTGGCAGTCGGCGACGGCACGGTGGTGGCGGTGGGCGGTGACGGCGTGGTCGCGCTGGCCAACCAGTCGGGTGATGTGCGCTGGAGCAGCGGGGGCGGCCGCCCGGAGGTGGCACCGGGCATCGTCGGTGACCTCGCCGTCATGGGTGACGGCACGGGGAGCATCGTGGCCCGTGGCCTCGACCGGGGCCAGGAGCGGTGGCGGATCGGCGTGGGCGGCCAGCTGCTCCAGCCGGTCGTCGCCGGCCCCGACGTCGCGGTCGTCGCGACGAGCCGGGGTCTGCTCGCCTTCGACGTCACCGACGGCGGGGAGCGGTGGCGAGCCGGCCCGAGAGGGGACCAGCGGCTGCGGGCGGCGTCCGACGGCACTGTCGTCTCCGTGCGGAGCGGTTCGGGCGTCCTGCTCGTCGACGGCCTCACCGGCCGGGTGGTGGCCTCGACGCGGCTGAGCCAGCCCAAGGGAGCGGAGCCGGCTGGCGCCCCCGCCCTCACCGCCCGGGAGTCTCTGGTGCTCGGCGAGGGTGACGAGGTCGTGGCCCTCCGCTCGGCCGGCCGGTGACCGATCTCAGAAGGGGTCGAGCGAGTGGTCGAGAGACTCGTCGAGGAACCGCCCGACCCCGCCTACGGTCGTGTCGAAGCGGTCCGGGTGCGCCGGATCGTCCACCAAGCGATCCGCACGGATCCGATCGAGAGGAAGAGCACCCATGCGGAGGACCCGTATCGGGGTCGCCGGGGCGATCGTGGCGGCGCTGGCGCTCCTTGCCAGCGCCTGCGCCGACTCGGGTGACGACACCAACACCGGCGACGACGCCTCGGGTGGCGGGCCCGGCACGTGCGTCGAGATGGGCGCCGAGGGCGAGCTGACCGTCGGCTCCACCGACGTCAGCGAGCAGACGCTCGTCGCCGAGATCTACATCCAGTGCCTGGAGGCTGCGGGCGTCGACGTCGACACCAGGCTCAACATCGGCTCCCGGGAGATCGTCCTACCGGCGCTCGAGGCAGGCGACATCGATCTGTACCCGGAGTACGTCGGCACCGCCCTCACGATCCTCGGAGGTGATCCGACGCCGGACCTCGATGAAACGATGGAGGCCCTGCGCCCGCTCTTCGCGGAGAAGGGCGTCACGGTGCTCGAGCCGTCACCGGCGGAGAACAAGAACGGCTTCGCCGTCACCCAGGAGACAGCAGACGAGCACGACCTCGAGAAGCTGTCGGACCTCGCGGGCGTCGCCGGCGAGCTGTCGTTCGGCGCCGAGCCGGAGTGCTCGGAGCGACCGCTGTGCCTCCCGGGCCTGAAGGACACCTACGGGCTCGAGTTCGCCAAGGTCGAGCACCTCGACTCCGGCGGCCCGCTCACCAAGGACGCCCTCGAGAACGGCTCGATCGACGTCGGCCTCGTCTTCACCAGCGACGGCGCCGTGGCCGCCCGCGGCTTCGTCGTCCTCGAGGACGACAAGGACCTGCAGCCGGTCGAGAACCTCGTTCCCGTCATCCGGGACGACGCTGTCAACCCCGACATCGAGGCGCTGCTCAACGCGATCTCGGCGGCGCTCACCACCGAGGAGCTCTCCGAGCTCAACAAGCTGGTCGACGTGGACGAGGAGGATCCTGCGGACGCGGCGACGGTCTGGCTGGAGGAGAACGGCTTCATCTAGGGGCCGGGTGCAACGTCGGCCATCGGTCGCGGTGGCCGACGCTCACGCTTGGACGTGTTCTCGTTGGACGCGTTCGCAGGGATGTGTGCACGTGCGGGGCGCCGACCCGGTGTTGACTTGTGGCCGTGGCAGCAGATCTTGCAGCCCTGCGGGAGGACTACCGCCGGGGACGCCTCGACGAGGGAGCCGTGGATCCCGATCCGATCGTCCAGCTGCGGGTGTGGCTGGGGGAGGCGATCAACGCGCTCGTGCCGGAGCCGACGGCGATGGTGCTCGCGACCGCTGGCGCCGATGGACGGCCCACCACGAGGACGGTGCTGTGCAAGGGGATCGAGGAGCGCGGGCTGCGGTTCTTCACCAACCGATCGAGCCGCAAGGGCGGTCATCTCGCAGCGAACCCCGCGTGCGCCGTCACGTTCCTCTGGAAGGAGCTCGAGCGCCAGGTCGGGATCACCGGTCGGGCGAGCACGCTCGGTGATGCGGAGTCGGATGCGTACTTCGCCTCACGACCGAGGGGCAGCCAGGTGGGAGCCTGGGCCTCAGCGCAGAGCGAGGTCGTGGCGGACGGGCGCGGCGCGCTGGAGGAGGCGTTCGCGGAGGTCGAGGCGCGCTGGCCGGAGGGCGAGGTGATCCCGCGGCCGCCCTGGTGGGGCGGCTACCTCGTCGAGGTCGACGAGCTCGAGCTCTGGCAGGGGCGGCCGAACCGGCTGCACGACCGGCTGCGCTACCGCCGAGTGGCGTCAGCGGGGGACGTGTCGGATTGGGTGGTCGAGCGTCTCTCGCCCTGAGCCGGCCAGGAGCGGGCCGCCTCGGCCAGCGCCTTGACGAGCGCCTCGGTGGGCGGGGGCAGCGCTGGTCCCGCCCACTCCGCCCAGCGTGGGGTGAGCCCTCGCACGCCGGGTGGCAGCTCGAGCTGGACGCCGGCGCCGTCCCGGCAGCGGTTCACCGGGTTGTCGCTGTGGACCCCTCGCAGCTCAGCCGGCATCCCGTCGATGTCGGTGCAGATCTCGATCTCGTCGAGGGCGGGGGCGAGGTGCCTCCCGACATGGTCGGCGAGCTCTCGGTTGGCCCCGCCGACGAGCAGCGTCGTCCAGAGGCCCTCGCGCCCGAAGCCGTGGATCGCGACGGCGACGTCGACGTGGTCGAGGAAGGCAGCGAGCGGCTCCGAGGCATCAGGGCTCATCTCGACGCTCGGGAGGTGCCAACGCATGTCGGGCGGCTGCACGACGGCGTAGAGGGACCCACCGGACCGGTCAGCGGCCTCGCTGGCGATGCGGTCGGTCATGCGCTCGAGCGAGCCGCCGTGGAGGGCCATGAAGCCGAAGCCGGAGCGCAGCTCGACGGCCTCCTTCACGCCTGGCGAGGCGAGGAGCTTGGCGAAGCGGTCCTTCAGCGCGACACCAGCTCGTCGGCGGCGACCGGCGCATCGCCGCGCTGGCGACGGTGGCTCACCGCGACCGCGAGCGCGACCGCGGCAACGACCGCGATCGCGATCCCGAGGCCGCTGCTCTGGCGTTCGAGGAAACCGGCGACCGCCGTCCTCGCCGACTCCAGGCCGCCGAAGGGGTTGTCCCCGATCGTCTCCGACGGATCGCGTGAGAGGTTGAACACCCAGTAGTAGACGAGGTAGAGGCCGACGGCCACGAGCAGCGCCCCGCTGATCCGCTGCACGTGGGGCAACAGGCCACGGACCTTGCGCACCATCGACTCGCGAGCGAGGGCGAGGGCGAGCGTCAGCCCGGTCAGCACCGCGCTCATGCCGAGGCCGTAGGCGACGACGGTGAGGGCGCTCGCCGCCGGACCGGGCCGGTTCGCGACGACGCTGAGGAACAGCGGGATCGTGCACGAGAGCGACGCGACGGCGTAGGAGATGCCGAAGAGGACCATCGAGCCGAAGCGCCGGTCCCGGCCGCCGCGGTCCAGGTGGGGGAGCGCCAACCTCGGCTTGTAACCGAGCAGCATGGCGACGCCGAGGCCGACGAGCGCGACGCCGACCGCGATCGTCAGCCAGGGCATGACCCGGTAGACGGTCGTCACGCCGGCGTTCAGGGGGAAGCTGAGCACCGTGAACACCACCATGAACCCGAGCGAGACCGCGGCGGCCGCGACGAGCGCCCGGGGGACGCGGCTGCCGAGCCTGTCGGCGGACGCGTCGTCGGCGCCGATGAAGAACGAGAGGTATGCAGGCAGCATCGGGAACCCGCAGGGGTTCACCGTCGCCACCATGCCCAGGGTGAACGCGTAGGCGAAGGGGACGTCGAGCGCGCCGAACATCAGCGGAGGGCCGCCAGCTGTGACCGGAGCTCGTCGGCGGTGAGCACCCCGGCGTGGGCAGAGACGATCCTGCCCTCGGCGTCGAGGAAGTACGTCGACGGCATGTTCACGACGCCGAACGCCTCGGCGAGCGACCCCGACGGGTCCCTGCCGACCAGGTACTCGACGCCGGTCTCCTCGAGGATCGCCCGGGCGTCGTCCTCGCTGTCGCGCAAGCTCATGCCCAGGAACGTGACCTCGCCGCCGAGCTCGGCGTGCACCTGGGCGAAGTCGGGCATCTCCGCCAGACACGGTTCGCACCAGGAGGCGAAGAAGTTCACCACCACCGGCTTCCCCCGGAAGTCGGCGAACGTCGCCAGCCCGCCGTCGAGCATCGGGAACGAGGCATCGGGCGCCGGGTCGCCGGCGCGGTCGGCGGCGATCAACGGCCGATCCGACTCGTCGTCCTCGGGGAGGAAGCGGATCTCGGCCTCCGGCTCGGGCCGTCCGACCGCCGGCTCCCCGTCTTGCATGCCCGAGGCGACGATGGCCGCCACGACGGCCGCGGCGAGCGCGGCCACCGCGGCGACGGTGCCGAGGAGCAGCGACGAGCGCCGGCTGTCGGCGCTCGTCGCCGGGCGCTCCTCGAGGGAGATGTCGTCAAGGTCGGTTCGCATGGGACGTCCCGAAGGACGACGCAACGCTACCGCCGGTGCTAGGCCGACTGGATGGCGGGGGCCACGAGGACCTCCACCCCGTCGATGACGATGACCTCCGCCGGTCTCTCCTTCGGCGGCCTCCCCCGTCTGCGCTTCTGGGGGAGGACCCGGCCGTTCACGAACAGCTCTCCACCCCAGACGCCCCAGGGCTCCCTGCGCTCGAGAGCCTCCTCGAAGCAGCGGGACTGGAGGGGGCAGGTGCTGCAGAGGTGCTTCGCCCGCGCGATGTCGAGCAGGTCCTCGGAGAAGAACAGGCCGGTCAGGGTGCCGGTGCCGTCGTTGCAGGCGGCCGCAGATCGGGGGATGGTCCCCGCGTCTTCGTCGAACATGGTCTCGTCGTCGAAGACCTGGGCTGACATGGCTTCTCCTCGTGTGCTGTGCGAGTGGTCCTGGGGTGGAAAACTAGAAAGGCCGTCGGGATGTCCCGACGGCCTGTGAGGCGACTCCGAAGCTGGGCGAGCAGCTACGTGGGAGTCTCCGGAGGCCGGCGGCGGGCGTCGGTCGTGATGGCCATGCGCCCGTTGGCACCGAGGTGGGTGAAGAAGGCATCGGTGGCCGAGGAGGTCGCGCCCTTCGTGGACGTCAGACCGGTCGTGTCGGAGCCGAGGCCGATCCACGCGGCGCGCGGCGCGCACGAGGAGGTGGGGGCCGGACGACGAGCGGGGACGACGAAGGCGGCTTCGCTCGAGAGCGGGTGCAGCAGCTGCTTCATGTCCACCTCCTCGCGGCTCGTCGAGCCATCCGTGGCATCGGAGCACGCAGACCGTGAGGCGTCAAGGTGTTTTAACGAGATCGTCCTGGCGGACGGGCCTGCCGGCAGCCGCCGGGGCGACCAGACATGCAACGGCGGCCGCGACCGCGGTGACGACGGCGGCACCGAGCAGCACGTCGTCGGACTCGGTGACCCGAGCGGCGAGGCCACCGAGCAGCGCCCCCACCGGGGTCGCGGTCCACACCGCCAGGTGGAACGCACGCAGTCCTTCATCGTCGACGTGCTCGCCGGCGGCACCGTGGAGCTGGGCCCTCAGGAGGACGCCCGCGGCCATGGCGGCCGCCGTGGCGGCGCCCAGCGCGGCGACCGACAAGATGGGCAGCGCCGGGTCGAGGAGGTACCAGGCGGCGCTGTGTGCGACCGCTGAGCCCACCAGGGCGACAACCGTGCCCGTGCGGGCGCCGACCGCGCCGGCCACCGACGGCGCCACCAGCGCGCCGACCAGGGAGCTTCCCGCCAGGCCGGCGAGGAGGAGACCGAACGCCGGCGCGCCCAGGCCCAGGTCGTCGAGCGCGATGAGCACGAGGACGCCGGCGACCGCGCCGGTCGCCACGGCGGCAAGGGACGCTGCCGCCGTCGCCGTGCCCGTCCCAGCGTGCAGGCTCGGGCGCGGTGACCAGGAGGGCTGCTCCGTCCCGTCGGCTGCCACGAGCGGCCGCTTCAGCGACAGGACGAGGAGGGCGGCGACGGCGAACACACCCACGTCGAACAGGAGTGGGACCGGTGCCAGGACCTCGTAAGAGAACCCGCCGAGCGGCAGTCCGAGCAACCCCAGCCCGAGCATGCCGGCAGCGGCGAGGGATCCCGACGTGCTCATCCCGGTGCCGGGCGGCGGGAGCATCTGGCCGCCGAGGCGCTGGGTGTCGTCGTCGAGCGCCTGGGCGACGCCGATCAGGAAGGCCACGACCTGCAGCTTGAAGATCGTCTCGTCGCCGACGAGCACCGACACACCGGCGAAGGCGGCGGCCAGCGCGCGGAGTGATCCGCTCGCACCCGCGAGCGTGCGCCTGTCAGAGGCGCGCAGCGAGGGTTGCGTGACCGCCAGGAGCACCCACGGGAGGTGTTGCGCGGCCACCACGCCGGCCACGGCGAGAGGGTCTCGAGTGACGCCGGCGGCGAGGAGGGGCAGCGCCACCGCCGCCAGACCTTCGCCGATCCCCGCCACGAAGGCCGAGCGACGGAGGCGCCGGGCGTCGACGGCGTCGGTGGCGGCCACGACGGCGCAGGGTAGGCGACCACCGGGCGGCCATCCGGCACCGGGTACCGTCCGGGCGTGACCTGGGAGGGACCTGGCTTCGTCGACCACCACACCCACCTCCTGCGGGTGTCGGTCGGGACGGCAGCGCCGTGCGACGCCACCGGTCCCGAGGACGTCGCCGCCTACCACCGGGGCGTGGCCCGCCGTTGGTCGACGCCGATGGACGAGCCGCACGAGCCGCTCGTGGTCGACGATCGGGTGAGGGGCCTCCTCGAGCGCGGGCTCACCCGGGCCGCCGCACTCGGCCTCGTCCAGGTGACCGAGGCGGGCATGCACGACTGGACGCTCCTCGAGGCGCTCCAGGACCTGCGCGCCCGCGGTCCCTTGCCGGTGCGCGTCCGGGTGCTGGCGGCGAGCGGGATCGCCGAGCCGTCCCGGATGCGCCGCACGGGCGATCCCTGGGTCGAGCTCGAGGGCGTGAAGTTCTACGCCGACGGCTGGCTCGGCTCGCGCACCTGCGCGGTGTCGGAGCCGTTCGAGGACGAGGAGCACAAGGGGGTCCTCTTCCTCGATGCCGACGCCCTCGCCCGCCGCGCCGACCCGTTCGCCGAGGCTGGGTTCACGATCGCCACGCACGCCATCGGGGACCTGGCCATCGAGACCGTGCTCGACGCGTACGACCGGCTCTTCGGCAGTGACTGCGCCGAGGCCGCACCCCGCATCGAGCACGCCCAGGTGCTGCGGCCCGACCTCGTCACGCGGATGGCCGACATGGGCGTGGTCGTCTGCATCCAGCCGTCCTTCGCCGTCTCCGACGCGGCCGCAGCGCGGACCGCGCTCGGTGGCGACCGGATGGAGCACGCCTACCGCTGGGACCTGCTGCTCGCCGCCGGCGTGCGGGTGATCACCGGCGCCGACTGGCCGATCGAGACACTGGCGCCGCTGGAAGGCCTCCAGCATCTCGTCACCGGCGCCGAGGTCGGACGGGTCGAGCAGCTGGCGGCGCCGCTGCCGCTCGACGACGCGCTGTCGCTCATGACCGATGCCACGGCGGGCACGGTCGTGCTGAGCGACGACCCGCACTCGGCCGGAGACGACCACCTCGCCGAGCTCGAGGTCGTCGAGACCCGACCCTCCGAGAGCCAGCGCGACGGCGCCGCCGGGAGCACACGCTGACGGAGACCCTCATGGGCAGGGGAGGGGCCGCTGCTCACCCCGCCCGGGGACCGGCACGATTGATCTCCGAACCGCCGTCGACCTCGCGGTGAGCGTCGCTGACCTGTCGTGGCACGGCCAGCCGGCTCAGGTCGCCGAGGTAGCGCGCCGCGAAGCGGGCTGCGGCCGCCTCGTCCCAGACGGGGTGCCGGTAGCGGAAGGACAGGTGCATCCGCTCGCCGAGCGTGGCGGCGCCGACGGAGAGACCGCACGGCATGCGGGCGGGAGCCGAGAACCACAGCTCGGTCGTCTCCAGGCCGCCGCCGAACGAGGGCGCCTCGCCCACCGAGCCGAGGTTCGACAGCACCGCGGTGTCGACGAGTCGGTTCCCGGTGAGCGAGAGCGCCCTGGTCAGCTGCCGCTTGGCCCAGAGCGGCAGCCGCGATGACCACTTGAGGACCTCGATCAGGGCTCCCCGCTCGCTTCCCTTGATGCGCTCCGTCTGGGCGGCGACCGTCTCGAGGAGGTGCACCGGGTCGGTCCGCTCGCCGCAGGTGGTGGAGACCCGCGACTGCAACACGAAGTTTGTGACCACGTCGGTGCGCCACGCACAGGGGCGGAGGTTCACCGGCATGAGGACGCTGATCCGCTCGCACGCGACACGGTGCTCGGCGTTCCATCCCGCGATCGCCGAGTTGAGGGCGGCGAGGAGGAGGTCGTTGACCGTTCCCGGCCCCGCGTGGTCGACTCGCGGGACGGTCACGTGGTGGAACCCGTAGCCGGAACGGTCCGAGCCCCCCTCTGGCGCCACACGGGCCGGGGCGCCGGCCAGGTCGCGAGCCTTCTCGGCCACCGCACGCCACCGGCGGCGGCGGGTGGCGGCGTCGGGAGCTTCCAGGTGCCGCTCGACGTCGCGGGCGTCGGCCAGGCTGACCGGCGGCGGTGGGTCGGCCGTGCCGGCGTGCGCACGGGCCACCGAGTGCAACACCCGGAGGGCGCCGAAGCCGTCGAACGCGGCGTGGTTGGCGTTGAGCATCACCACGTCGCCCCCGGGGGAGCGTGCCAACCAGATCCGCAGGGGCGGCGCCTCGGTCAGGGGGACCGACAGGCTGTACAGCTCCGCTCGTGTGCGGGCCAGGCTTTCGTCGTCGGGGCAGTCCACGACGCGGAACGGATCGACGTCGGCCTCGGGGCGGATCTCCCAGGAGTACCCGCGGTCGGAGCGGCGTACCGGGCGCCGGCGGACCCGTGCCATGTCGTGGTGGCCGAGGCCTGCGGCCACCGCCCGGCGCAGCCGGTCGGCGTCGAGCTCGCCGTCGACCCGGAGCTCGAGCTGGATGCTCCACGGCTCGTCGGACGTATCCAGCTGGTGGACCGCCTCGTCCAGCGGGGTGAACGGCACCGAGTCGATCGTGGTCGCGACCAGCGCCATCCCAGGATCGCCGCCCCGTCGGCGCAGCTTCTCGCGTGGAGAGGCGGCGCCCCTCAGCGGCCTCGGATCCGCCCTGCGCTGCTCCAGCGTGTTGCCGCGGTGCTCGTCCGTCACAGTCGCTCTCCTCGCTTCTCGTCTCGACACATCTGGTGTACGGAGCAGGGACCGATCCGGTTGAACGACCAGCGAGACGCCGGGCGTGGACCTGACGCGTCTGACCGCCGAGGTCGCAGCGGAACTGCCTTCGTCTGACACCGAATCTCCGGCCTTGCCCACATCGACCTGCGAGGATGCGTCCGATGGGGCTTCGGGTGCACCTGGTGGACGGGACCTACGAGCTGTTCAGGTACTTCTACGCCGTGCCGTCGCACGTCAACGGCGCCGGTGAGGAGGTGTCGGCGGTGCGCGGCGTCGTCGGCTCCATGGTCGGCCTCCTCTATGACGGGGCCACCCACGTGGGTGTCGCCACCGACCACGTGATCGAGTCGTGGCGCAACGACCTGTGGGCGACCTACAAGGACGGCAGCGGCATCGATCCCGCCCTCAAGGCCCAGTTCCCGCTGCTCGAGGAGGCGCTCGAAGCCGCCGGCTTCACGGTGTGGGCGATGGTGGAGGATGAGGCCGACGACGCCCTCGGGGCGGCCGCGATCGTGGCGGCGACCGACGATCGGGTCGAGCAGGCCCTCATCTGCACCCCCGACAAGGACCTCGGTCAGTGTGTCGGAGGCAAGGTCGTGCAGCTCGACCGGCGCAAGGGCGTGGTGCTCGATGCCGACGGCGTCGAGGCGAAGTTCGGCGTGCGTCCGGAGTCGATCCCCGACTACCTCGCCCTGGTGGGTGACAGCGCCGACGGCTTTCCCGGGCTCCTCGGGTGGGGCGCCAAGTCGGCGGCCGCCGTGCTCAAGCGGTACGGCCACCTCGAGGGCATCCCCGATGCCCCAGGCCAGTGGGACATCACCATCCGCAGCGCCACCGCGCTGGCCCGGACCCTCGCCGCCAACCGGGAGCAGGCGTACCTGTTCCGCACCCTCGCCACCCTACGGACCGACTGTGACGTCGGCACGGTCGACGACTGGCGCTGGACGGGCCCCACTGCGGCCCTGCCGGCCGTGGCCGACCGTCTCGACCAGCCCGACCTCGTCCGCCGCATCGAGGCTCTCGCCCGCCGCCGCGCCTGACGCCGCAGGGGCCCCTTGGTGCCCCGGCGAGAGGCTCCGGTAGCGTTCGGCTCGTATGAGCGAACACCCCCTCCAGGAGCGCCTCGACGAGCTGGCCAAGCGCAAGGAGGCGGCGCTGCACGCCGGCTCCGAGCGTGCCGTCGAGCGCCAGCACGCAAAGGGGAAGCTCCTCGCCCGCGAGCGCATCGACC
>JBBDQT010000141.1:1475-4793 GCA_040905815.1 Acidimicrobiales bacterium | reverse complement strand
GTCGCCCACCTCGTCGCCCGGCGCGGGTGGTGGCGGGGCAGGGCGTGGGTGGCGATGAACGCCGCGCACCTCGGCCCGTGGAACCTCGGCCCGAGAGCCCATCCCGGTGACGGGCTGCTCGACATCGCCGACGCGACGGTCCCGGCGGGAGAGCGGCTGAAGGTCCGATCGCGGCTGCCGCAGGGCGCGCACCTGCCCCACCCCGGGATCCAGGCGAGCCGCACGCGGGCCGCCCAGGTCGTGCTCGAACGCTCGCTTCCCATCCGCCTCGACGGCGAGCCCGTCGGGTCGTTCCGCACGATCTCCGTGCGGGTCGAGCCCGACGCCCTCAGGGTCGTGGTCTAGCTCCTCTCGAGAGCACGTCGATGCGGGGAGCGGCGCCCGGCCGGCGGGCTGGCACCCGAACCTAGGGTGGGGACCATGGACCCACCTGCCCTGAAGGACCGGATGCTGGCCATCGTGGACGAGCTGGCCGACGAGCTGCTCGACGTCTCCCACGAGGTCCACGCCCACCCCGAGCTGTGCTTCGAGGAGCGGTTCGCCCACGGGCTGCTGACCGACGCCCTCGAGCGCCACGGCGTGGACGTCACGCGCAGCGCCTTCGACCTCGAGACGGCGTTCGACGCGACGGTGGGCACCGAGGGGCCGACCGTCGCGATCTGCCTCGAGTACGACGCCCTGCCGGCGGTCGGCCACGCCTGCGGCCACAACATCATCGCCGCCGCCGGGCTCGGCGCCAGCATCGCTGCCGCGTCGCTGGCGGCCGAGGCGGGCGGGCGGGTCCGGATCCTCGGCACCCCCGCGGAGGAGGGCGGCGGCGGCAAGGTGCTCATGGCCGAGCGGGGCGCCCTCGACGGGGTCGACGTCGCCATGATGGTCCACCCGGCCGATGCCGACCTGCTCGCCATGGACGCCATCGCCGCCACCCACCTCGAGGTGATCTACGAGGGTGTCGCCGCCCACGCCGCCGCGTACCCCCACCTGGGCCGCAACGCCCTCGACGCCGCCGTCCTCGGCTACGTGAACGTCGCAGCGCTGCGCCAGCACATCGAGGTCACCGACCGGATCCACGGCGTCTTCGTGGAAGGGGGCGACAAGGCCAACATCGTGCCCGAGCGCACCCGGATGCAGTGGATGGTGCGCTCCGCCCGCTTCGCCAGCCTCGAGCCGCTCCAGCGCCGTGTCGAGGCGTGCTTCGAGGCGGGAGCGGCTGCGACCGGTTGCACCTGCGCCCACCGGGTCACGAACCCGCCGTACGCCGACATGGTCGACAACCCGGTGCTCAGCGACCTCTACGCCGCCAACAGCGCGGCGCTCGGCAGGCCTCTCGCCGACCCCCGCTCCGGTGCCTACCGGGTCGTCGGCAGCACCGACATGGGGAACGTGAGCTACCAGGTCCCATCGATCCACCCGATGGTGAAGGTGGCGCCCATCGGCGTCTCCATCCACTCCCACGAGTTCACGGCCCACGCCCGCTCCGAGGCCGGTGACGCCGCCGTCCTCCACGGCGCGAAGGCCATGGCCGCCACCGTCGCCGACCTCTGGACCGATCGGAGCCTCGTCGAAGGGGCGAAGGCGGCCTTCGCTCCGGGGTCCTGACGGCCGAGGTGACCCTCCGCGCCCCGCGACCGGCGCGCTCGTAGGCTGCGGTCGTGGCCGCGCTCCTCCACCTCGCCTTGCCGACCCCGGGGCCCGGCGCGTGATCGTCACCGCCGCCAACGGCACCTACGTGCGCGAGGAGTGGACGGCGGAGGAAGCCGAAGTGCTGCGCCGCTACGTCACGAACCTCGACGGCCCGGTCTTCGCACTCGTGAACCTGCCGGAGGTCGTGAAGGGCGCCCTCTTCGCCCGCTACAGCAGGACCCACAAGAGCCTCCGGCGGCTCTTCCTCGACGAGTTCGTCGGAGAGCTCGACGTCGAGGGGGACGACGGCATCGACGCCACCATCGGCCTCGAGCGGGCCGAGCAGCTCTACGACCGGGTCTTCTTCGAGTACGGCGACGACTCGGTCGCCCAGCTCGGCGGCGTCCACCTCGCCTGTGAGCAGTCCTCGAACCTGCTCACCAAGATCCTCGAGTGGGGCCGGCTCATGTCGTACCTCGAGCAGTCCACCCGCTACATCGCCTACGACGCCCGCCTCGGCGGCCGCTACCGCTACCACCGGGACCCTGCGGTGCTCTCCTCACCGCTCGGGACCCGCTACGTCGGCGACATGGACCGCCTGTTCGACACCTACGCGGAGCTGCTCCCGCTGGTCCAGGACTGGTGCCGGGAGCGCTACCCGAAGGAGGAGGGCGACTCCGACTTCGTCTACCGCCAGAGCATCCGGGCCAAGGCCCTCGACGCCGTGCGCGGCGTGCTGCCCGCCGCGTCGCTCTCCAACGTCGGCATCTACGGGACGGGCCAGGGCTACGAGGCCCTCCTGCTGCGGATGCGGGCGAGCGCCCTGCCCGAGGCCCGGTCGTACGCCGCCCTCATGCTCACCGAGCTGCGCAAGGTCATCCCCTCCTTCTTGAAGCGGGTGGACCTGCCCGACCGGGGCGGCGCGTGGTCCGGCTACCTCGAGGAACGACGCTCGTCCATGGAGGACGTCGCGGGGGCGCTCTTCCCCGACGCCACACCCGACGCGGCGCCGGAGGTCTCCCTCGTCGACTTCGACCCCGACGGCGAGGACAAGGTGCTCGCGGCGATGCTCTACAGCCACGTGGCGCTCCCCGAGCACCAGGTCGTCGACGCCGTCAAGCGCCTGAGCGCCCACGAGCGGTCCGCCGTGGTCGCCGCCTACGTGGGGGAGCGCACGAACCGCCGCCACAAGCCGGGCCGTGCGCTCGAGCGGGTCGCCTACCGGTTCGACGTCTGCTCCGACTACGGGGCGTTCCGGGATCTCCAACGCCACCGGATGATGACCGTCGAGTGGCAGGCGCTCAGCCCTGTCCACGGGTACGTGCTGCCCGAGGCGGTGATCGAGGCGGGCTGCGCCGGTCGGTTTGAGGAGGCGATGGATCGCTCGGCCGCGCTCCACGACGCCGTCGCCGAGCGCTTCCCCGCCCAGGCCGGCTACGCCGTGAGCCTCGCCTACCGGGTCCGCTACTCCATGCAGCTGAACGCACGCGAGGCGATGCACATGCTCGAGCTGCGCACCACGCCCCAAGGCCACCCCGCGTACCGCCGGGTGTGCCAGCAGATGCACCGCCTCATCGCCGACCAGGCCGGCCACCGCGCCATCGCCGACATGATGCGCTTCGTCGACCACGGCGAGACCGAGCTCGAGCGCCTCGAGGCGGAGCGGAGGGCAGAGCGCCGCCGAACCGGCGCTGA
>JBBDQT010000141.1:0-1375 GCA_040905815.1 Acidimicrobiales bacterium | reverse complement strand
GCACGGCCGCAACCGGGCACTACACCGTGCGGCCGGGCGACACCCTCTCGGCGATCGCCAGCCGCCACGGCGTCACGAGCAGCGCGCTCGCCACCGCCAACGGCATCAGCGACCCCAACCGGATCTTCGCCGGCCGGACCCTCTCGCTGCCCGGGTCCGCGGCTGGTGCCGCCGGGTCGTACACGATCCGCCCCGGCGACACCCTGTCGGGCATCGCGTCCCGTCACGGCACCACGACCGCGGCGTTGGCGACCGCCAACGGCATCACCGACCGGAACCGCATCGTCATCGGCCGGGCCCTGTCCGTCCCGTCGGCGGCATCGGGCGCCGATGCCGATCCGCCGGCTAGCACCGCAGGAGCCCGGTCGGGCCTGCCCGCCGCGCTCCAGGCGAGCCCCGAGCGTCTCGCCTACGTGCCGATCTTCGAGCACTGGGCAGGGCACTACGACGTGCCCGCCGACCTCTTGATGGCGATGACCTGGCTCGAGTCGGGCTGGCAGCGGACGGTCGTGTCGCCGGCGGGGGCGGTCGGGATCGGCCAGCTCATGCCGGACACCACCACGTGGATGCGCGACATCATCATCCGTGAAGACCTCGACCCGCTCCGCCCCGAGGACAACATCCGCATGAGCGCCCGCTACCTGCGGTGGCTGCTCGAACGCACCGATGGCGATGTCCGCCTCGCCCTCGGGGGCTACTACCAGGGGCTCAACGCCGTGCGGAGCCGGGGACTGCTGCCGACGACCGAGCGCTACGTGGCCGACATCCTGGCGTTCCGGGACCGGAACTTCTGAAAGAAAATCTCGCGACGCCCTGACCTGCGACGTCGTCCGGTCGTCGCAGGTCAGCACGGGTGTCCTCCCGGTCGCCGACACCTTGACACCCCCCGCAATGTGGCGAATGATCGGCGACGTACCCGGCCGTTGTCGGGTGCCGAGGGCCTCGGGGCCCGGTGCGCCTAGTAGCAAACGTCGAGCACACGAGGTCTCATGCGGGGCGACCCGGGGCCTCGGAGCCCGACGGCCCCAACCGCGCATCGGGCTCCACCCTCCGGCCTGCACGCCGTCCTGACCGACGTCATCGCGCGGGGTGACGGTGAGTAGTGTCGCCTCAAAAGGTCGGGCTCCGATGCTCCGGCGGCATGAAGAAGCGGGCCGGTCTCGCACGAGCCCTCGCGATGGAGCCCGAGATCGTCCTCTTCGACGAGCCGGACTCCGGTCTCGACCCCGTCAGGGTGGCTTTCCTGGACGAGCTCGTCACGAAGACCCAGGAGGAGACCGGCGCGACGTTCTTCATCATCACGCACAACATCTCGTCGGCCATGCGCGTCGCCGATCACATGGGCGTGCTGTTCCAGTCGCGGCTCGTGAAGTTC
>JBBDQT010000140.1:0-4837 GCA_040905815.1 Acidimicrobiales bacterium | reverse complement strand
GCCCGCAGCACCTTCTGCAGGTTGCCGAAGCGCTCGACGATGTCGTCGATCACCGGCTCGGGCAGTCGGGGGACCTTGGAGAGGAGCCGGTAGCCGCGGGGGGAGAGGCTCGTGTCGAGATCGACCGCCCTCCCCGGCAGGTGGAGCATCCCCGCCACGGTCTTGAGGTCGAGGAGGTCATCGGTGGTGAGGTCGGCGAGGGAGTCGAGCGCCTCGCCGAGGTGCCACGAGGTCCCCTCGTGGAAGTAGTCGCGCAGGACCAGGCGCCGATCGTCCTCCACCCCGCCCATGAGCTCCTCGAGCTGCAGGCGCACGAGCCGGCCGTCGACGCCGAGCTCGATGATGTAGCCGTCGATCTCCTCAGCGATCCGGCGGACCATCTCCGTGCGCTGGAGCACCGAGACCACGTCGCGGACGGTGACGAGGTCCTCGATCTCGAGGGCGGAGAGGGCTCCGGCGACGGTGTCGAGACGGTTCTTGTAGCGCTCGAGGGTGGAGAGCGCCTGGTTGGCGCGGTTGAGGAGGCGCGGGATCGCCTCGAGCGGGTGCTTGTCGCCGTTGGCGTAGACGGCGATCACCGCCTGGTCCTCCGACACCGAGACGATCGGCACGGGGATCGACCGGGCGACCCGCTCCGCGGTGCGGTGCCGGGTACCCGTCTCCGACGTGGGGACGTTCGGGTTGGGCACGAGGTGGACGTTGGCCCGGGCGATCCGGCTGGCGTCGGAGGCGAGGATGATGGCGCCGTCCATCTTGGCGAGCTCGGACAGCCGTTGGGGGCTGAAGGCGGCGTCGAGCAGGAAGCCGCCGGAGCAGATGTTGAGCACTTCGGGCCCGTCACCGACCACCACGAGCGCGCCCATGCTCGCCTGCAGGATCCGGTCGAGTCCCTCCCGCAGGGGGGTGCCCGGGGCGACGGCGGCGAGCGCGTCGAGCAAGGTGACGCTGCGCCGGGGTGCCATCGTCGCAGTCTAGGTCCTTGCAACCGGCCTGTCGGTGGGTGTAAAAGGCCCCTACCTCCCCGTCGGCAAGCCTCAGGCCTCGCACTCCCGCTCGGGCAGCCGGGCCACCGCGGCATGGCGCTCGGCCCGGACGAGCCGGCCACGTGCCTCGGCCACGTCGATCACCGCCCCGGACGGACCGTGGCCGCAACCCGCCAGGTCGATCGCCTCGGCGAGGGTGGCGGCCCGCAGGGCGATGACGCCCTCGGGCGCCTCCGGCGCTGACGCCGGCACGATGGCGGTGCGGAAGCCGAGGCGGGCGGCCTCGCTGAGGCGACGGGCCGTCTGGCCGACCTGGCGCAGCTCGCCGCCGAGGCCGACCTCGCCGCACGCGACCAGATCGTGCGCCACCGCTCGGTCGGTGTGTGCGGACACGAGGGCGAGCGCCACGGTGAGGTCGGCGCCGGGCTCGTGCAGGCGCACGCCTCCCACCGCCGAGGCGTGCACGTCGCCGGTGCTGATCGCGATGCCGACCCTGCGGTCGAGCACGGCGAGGAGGAGCGCGAGGCGGCTCGGATCGAGACCCTGGACCGCCCGGCGTGGCTGGGGCGTCGTGGCGGGCCCGACGAGGGCCTGCACCTCGATGAGCAGCGGCCGGTTGCCCTCCACCGTGGGGACCACGACCGAACCGGCGACGCCGAGGCGACGGTCGGCGAGGAAGAGGCCGCTGGCGTCGGGAACGCCGATGAGACCGGACTCGGCCATCTCGAAGAGGCCGAGCTCCTGGGTCGAGCCGAAGCGGTGCTTCACGGCGCGCAGCATGCGCAGCGCGTGATGGCGGTCGCCCTCGAAGCTCAGCACCGTGTCGACGACGTGCTCGAGGACGCGGGGCCCGGCGAGAGCGCCGTCCTTGGTGACGTGGCCGACGAGCACGGTCATGAGGCCACGCTGCTTCGCCTCCCGGACGAATCGGTGGGCGCAGTCGCGGACCTGCCCGACGGTGCCGGGGGCCGAGCCCAGCTGCGGGTCGAACACGCTCTGGATCGAGTCGACGACCACCACCTGGGGATCGACCTCGGCGATGTGGTCGAGGACGTTCGGGAGGCACGTCTCGGCGACCAGGTGCAGGCCGGGGTGCAGCACGTCGAGCCGCTCGGCCCGCAGCCGCACCTGCTGGGCCGACTCCTCGGCGGTGACGAGGAGGACTCGGGCTCCATCGGCGGCCATGGCGCCGAGGGCCTGGAGCAGCAGCGTCGACTTGCCGATGCCCGGCTCCCCGCCCACGAGCGTGACGGAGCCGGGCACGAGGCCGCCGCCGAGGACCCGGTCGAGCTCGGCGATGCCGGTCGCGCGGGGCAGCCACTCGTCGAGGTCGACCTCGGTGACGGGCACCGGCCGGCTCGTCGACGGCGGAACGTGCTCGGCGGCCTGCACGTCCGCCTCCTCCGCGAGGGTGTTCCACGCCTCGCACGACGGGCACCGTCCCAGCCACTTGGGGCTGGCATCGCCGCACTCGCTGCACCGGAACACCGTCTTCGACCTGGCCACGACCCGACCCTACGGAGGCCCTGTGACGGCGACGGGGACCCGCGACCCGCCGACCCGTCCTGGCGGTGCTCCCCGCGCCCCTGCCTGGCTCAGCACCGCCAGCTCGACCGGTCGGTCGCCCGGGCCCGTCGTGGCGGTGGGCGCGCCCGGCGGTTGGGTACCGTCCGGCGATGCCCGATGAACAGGACGGATCCGGCGAGACCGGTGAGCAGGGGTACCTCGTGGTCGCCAACGCGCGGGCGGGCACGGCTGAGCAGCCGAGGGTGGACGCCGCCGTCGCCACGCTGGCCACCGCAGGCCCGACGCGACTGTGGCGGACCGGCGGCGTCGACGAGCTGGACCGTGCGCTCGACGGGGCCGTGGCCGCCGATCAGGTGATCGTCGCCGTCGGCGGTGACGGCAGCCTCCACGCCATCGTGAGCCGCCTGTGGGCGCGCGAAGAGCTGGCCGGCGCGAGGCTCGGCCTGATCCCGTGCGGCACCGGCAACGACTTCGCCCGCGGCGTCGACGTCCCGCTCGAGCCCATCGACGCGGCACGACGGATCGTCGACGGGCGACCGCGCTCGATCGACGTGCTCGTCGACGGCGACGGGCACGTCGTGGTCAACGCCGTCCACGCCGGGATCGGGGCTGCGGCCGCAGAGCGGGCCGTGGGGATGAAGGATCGGTTCGGGAAGGCCGCCTACCCTCTCGGCGCCATGTTCGAGGTGGCGCGGGGCGACGGCTGGGCGCTGACCGTCACGGTCGACGGCGAGGTGCTGGAGCTGCCCGGTGAGCGGGTGCTCATGGTCGGCGTCGGCAACGGACCGTCGATCGGCGGCGGCACGGTGCTCTTCCCCGGCGCCGACCCCGCTGACGGCCTGCTCGACGTCGTGGTCTCGTGCGCGACCGGTCCCGCGGCGAGGCTCGCCTTCGGCAACGACCTGCGCGTCGGGGAGCACCTCGGGCGGGAGGACGTCGTCGCCGCCCGGGGGCGGGAGGTCCGCATCGCCGGCGACCCGGTGGCCCACGACGCCGACGGCGAGATCTCCGACGAGGTGCGGGAGCGGACCTACCAGGTGCATCCCGGCGCCTGGACGCTCGTGGCCTGAGCGGTCAGAAACGGCCCCGGAGAGGTCGCACGACGTGCTCGAGCGCCCGCTGCGGGACGCTGCGATGGGCCCAGCGGGACTCGATGATCTGCTCGCTGTTGGCGACGTCCTCGTCGTAGTGCCCGTTCAGCTCGGCCACGACGCCGTGGTCGAGCACCATGACCTCGACCTCGTGGTTGAGCTTCATCGAGCGGCGGTCGAAGTTGGCCGACCCCACGCAGGCGACCATGTCGTCGACGAGCACGACCTTGGCGTGGATCATCGTCGGCTGGTAGCTCCAGATCCGCACGCCGGCGTCAAGCAGGCGCTGGAACTGCGCCTCGGCGGCAAGCTGCACGAAGCGCTGGTCGGCGTTCGAGCCGGGGAGCATCACCTCGACGTCGACCCCGCGCGACGCGGCGTCGGCGAGCAGGCCGAGGAAGTGGTCATCGGGCGCGAAGTACGCGCTCGTGATCCGCACCCGCCGCTTGGCGAGGGTGAGGAGGGCGGCGAGCACGTTGGCGATGTCGGACCAGCCCTTCTCGGCCGATCCTCGGACGACCTGCACGACGTGGTCACCGGTGCACTCCTGGTCGGGGAACTCGTCGTCGAGCTCACAGGCCATGCGCCCGGCATCGACCCAGTCGGTCGCGAACGCGGCGATGAGCCCGTCGACGGCGGGGCCGACGACGCGCAGGTGAGTGTCTCGCCACTCGTCAGGGTTTCGGGCGTCGCCCATCCACTCCTTCGACGTGTTCACGCCCCCCGTGAAGCCGACCTTGTTGTCGACGACGAGGACCTTGCGGTGCGTGCGGTTCTCCTGCTCCCAGACGCGCAGGTTGCTCGGGGGCCGGAAGTACTCGAAGTCCACTCCTCCGTCCCGGAGCCGCTCGACGTGGGCCTTCGGCAGCCACCTGCTCCCGATGGCGTCCACCAGCATCCGGACGCGCACGCCGGCCTGGGCGCGCTCGATGAGGGCGTCGGCGACGTCTTCGACGACCTGTCCGTCGGCGTACTGGAACGTCGAGAGGTCGATGCTGCGCTGGGCGGCGGCGATGGCGTCGAGCATCGCCGGGAAGACCTCGACGCCGTTGCGGAGCACGTCGACCTTGTTCCCCTCCGTGGCGGGGATGCCGATGAGGCTCTCCAGGCCGCGCCGCAGGCGGTGGATCTCGTCGCGCCCCTCGGGCGGGCGCTCGCTGGGTTCGGTGACGGTCACGGGCCCCTCGCTACCCACGTCGCTCACTCCGTGACCGTGCGTTGCGATTCTCGATCGAC
>JBBDQT010000139.1:0-5124 GCA_040905815.1 Acidimicrobiales bacterium | reverse complement strand
CCGCCGTAGCACTTGGCGAGCACGTCCTTGCGCTTCGCCTTCACCGTCGTGCGGGCGATGATACGGGCGCCGATGGCGGCCTGGATCGGTACGTCGAACATCTGGCGGGGGATGAGCTCCCGGAGCTTCTCGGCCATGCGCCGCCCGTAGTCGTACGCCTTGTCCTTGTGGACGATCGTGGAGAAGGCATCGACCGGAACGCTGTTCAGCATGATGTCGACCTTCACGAGGTCCGACGAGGCGTAGCCGGCCGGTTCGTAGTCGAGGCTGGCGTAGCCCTTCGTCCGGCTCTTCATCTGGTCGAAGAAGTCGACGACGACCTCCCCGAGCGGCATCCGGTAGACGAGCTCGAGGCGCTCGGGGCTCAGGTACTCCATCTTCTCCATCTCGCCCCGGCGCTCCTGGCACAGCTCCATGAGGGTTCCCGTGTAGTCGGTGGGCGTGAGGATGGTGAGGCGGAGGAACGGCTCCTCGATGTCCTCGACCTCGGCGGCTGCCGGCATGTCGGCGGGGTTGTCGACCTCGAAGCGCTCGCCGCTCGCCTTGACCACGATGTAGCCCACCGAGGGGGCGGTGGCGATGAGGTTGAGGTCGAACTCCCGCTCGAGCCGCTCGCGCACGATCTCCATGTGCAGCAACCCGAGGAAGCCGCACCGGAAGCCGAAGCCGAGCGCGCCTGACGATTCCGGCTCGTAGGTGAAGCTGGCGTCGTTGAGGCGCAGCTTCTCGAGCGCGTCCCGCAGGTCCTCGAACTCGTCCCCGTCGACCGGGAAGATCCCGCAGAACACCATGGGCTTGGGGTCGAGGTAGCCCTCGAGAGCGTCCGGCGCCGGCTTGGTCGCCGAGGTGACGGTCTCACCGGAGCGGGCCTCGCCGACGTCCTTGATCCCCGCGATCAGGTAGCCGACCTCGCCGGGCCCGAGCTCGTCCACCGGTGTCGGCACGGGGGACCGGACGCCGATCTCGTCCGCCTCGTGGGTGGCGCCCGCCTGCATGAAGCGCAGCTTGTCGCCCGTGCGCAGTACGCCGTTCACCACCCGCACCGACGACACGACGCCCCGGTACTGGTCGAACGACGAGTCGAAGATGAGGGCTTGCAGGGGCGCGTCGGCCTCGCCGACCGGATGGGGGATGCGCTCGACCACGGCGTCGAGCAGCTCGGCGACGCCCTCCCCCGTCTTCGCGCTGATCCGGAGGATCTCCCCGGCGGGGATGCCGAGGACCTTCTCGATCTCGGCTGCGTACCGGTCCGGCTCGGCGGCCGGGAGGTCGATCTTGTTCAGGGCGGCCACGATCTCGAGGTTGCTCTCGAGGGCCAGGTAGCAGTTGGCGAGCGTCTGCGCCTCGATGCCCTGCGCTGCGTCGACGAGCAGGATCACGCCCTCACAGGCGGCCAGTGACCGGCTGACCTCGTAGCCGAAGTCGACGTGGCCGGGCGTGTCGACGAGGTGGAGCGTGTTGCCCTTCCACGGCACCCGGACGTTCTGCGCCTTGATGGTGATGCCGCGCTCTCGCTCGATGTCCATCGAGTCGAGGTACTGCGCCTTCATGTCCCGGAGCTGCACCGCCCCCGTGATCTCGAGGATCCGGTCAGCCAGCGTGCTCTTGCCATGGTCGATGTGGGCGATGATGGACAGACAGCGACTGGTGGTGATGTCGAGCACGTGGCCTCGGGGTTTCGGCGGGCGGGAGGTGCGGTGGGCAGCGCACCAGCGTAGCGATCGGCTCCTCTTCGCCTGCACCCCGCACGGAAGTGGTGGCCGGTGACGAGGCGCTGGTAGCCTCGCCCGGTTCCGTTCCCAGCCTGGAAGTCGTGGTAGGTACCCGTGGCCAACATCAAGAGCCAGATCAAGCGCAACCGCACGAACGAGAAGGCCCGCCTGCGCAACAAGGCCGTGCGTGCCGAGCTCAAGACCCGCGTGAGGTCTGCGATGACCGCTGCCGAGACCGGCGCTGAGAACACCGACGAGGCCCAGCGCGACGCCATGCGCAAGATCGACAAGGCGGCCACGAAGGGCGTCATCCACAAGAACGCCGCCGCCCGCCGCAAGAGCCGCCTCGCCAAGCGCCTCGCCAAGGCCGGGGCATCCGCCGAGGACTGATCGCTCCAACCCGGCGAGCCGGACCTCGTTCTGGCGGGGCTCGTGTCGGCAGGGCCAACAGATCCACCGCCAGCTCGAGCGTCGGGGCCCTCAGCGCCGCCGCGACCGTGCGAGGCGGCTGAGCCTGGCGACGAGGACGTCGAGGACGATAGGAGCCTCGAGCCCGGACGCGCCCTTGAGGTCGAGGTCCGCCTGCGCGAGCAGGACGATCGCCTGCCGCACGTTCTCACCACCGAGCCGGCGGCCCTGCTCGAGCGCCTTCCTGGCGGGGAACGTCGAGCCCTTCTTGCCGAGGACGGCCGCCGCTGACGCCTCGTCGGTCGCCCCCGAACCGTCGAGGTGGAGCATCCGCCCGTAGTGGCCGTGCAGCGTCGCGATGATCACGAGCGGGTGCCGCTCCCCTGCCGCCATCATCCGTCGCCCCGCGGCGAGGGCGACGTCGGTGCGACCCTTGTCGATCGCATCGGTCAGCTCCCAGGGAGGGACCGACCCGGCTTCGCCGAGGAACGGCCGCACGTCGTCGGGACCGACCTTGGCGCCGGCGCCGTACGCGGCCGCGAGGGCGGCGAGCAGGTTCTCGAGCCGCCCGAGGTCCTCGCCGAGGTGCTTGTCGACGAGGTCGACCGCGGCTGCGTCCAGGCGCACCTGGGCGCCGGCGAGGTGTTGCTTGAGCCACGGCGCCCGTGCCTTGGCGTTCCGAGGCGCGCTGGCGTCGATGACGTGGCCGACTTCCTTCACCGCCTTGGTGAGGGCGGGCGCCACCGCCCGATCACCGGCGACGAGCACGAGCGCGGCGCTGGGCGACGGGTCCTGGAGGTAGTCGAGGACGGGCTGGAGACCGGCTGCGGGGTATGTGCTGACGTCACGCACGACGACGACCCGCCGATCGGTCAGGAACGGCGGGGTCCTGGCGGCGTCGACCGGGGCAGCGGTGTCAGGGCCGTCGTCGGCAGGCACGTCGAACTCCTCGACCATGAGGCCGCGGTCACCGCCGCCGACCAGCTCCGCTACGAGCGTGCGCACGGCCTCTGCCCGGAGCACGGGGTCGTCCCCCTTCACCAGGTACGCGGGCAGGGGCTCGGCGGCGCTCATCGCACCACCTCGGCACGGCGCTCGAGGACGGCGGCGAGCACGTCGGCGGTGCGGCGGGCGCCCTGCACGTCGTGCGCCCGCAGGATCCGACAGCCCCCGATGATCCCGATCGCGTGGGCGGCATGGCTCGCCTCCCGCCGCTCTCCGACCTCGAGGTCGAGCAGCTTGCCGAGGAACGTCTTGTTGGAAGCGGAGAGGAGGAGCGGGTAGCCGAGCACAGCCAGCTCGGAGGAGTGACGCAGCAGGACGAGGGACTGCTGCCACGTCTTGCCCAGGTCCAGGCCGGCATCGATCACGATCCGCTCGGACGGGATGCCAGCCGCCTCTGCCCGACCGGCACGATCGACGAGGAACGCCCCGACGTCGGCCACGACGTCGGCGTACTCCGGCTCGGGATCGGGGATGCGCGGTCCGAGGCGGATGTGGGTGGCGACCACGGTGGCGCCGGCGGCCGCGGCCACCGTGAGGTAGTCGGGGTCGGCGAAGCCGCTGATGTCGTTGCCGACGACCGCCCCCGCCTCGTAGGCCGCGGCTGCCACGGACGCCCGCCACGTGTCGCACGAGAGCGGCACGTCGAAGCGGGCCGCCAGGGCGGCGATGGCCGGCACGACCCGTTCCAGCTCCTCGGCCTCGGTCACCTCCGGACCGGGCCCGGCCTTCACGCCACCGACGTCGAGGATGTCGGCCCCCTCGCCGACGAGCTGCTCGGCCCGCGCCAGCAGCGCGTCGAGCGCGAAGTGCGCGCCGTTGTCGAAGAACGAGTCGGTCGTGCGGTTCAGGATCGCCATGACGAGCGCCTGGGAGCCCAGGTCGTGGGTCCGGTCCCCGAGCACGAGCTGCACGGCCGGCGACGTTACCGGCGCCGGACCACGGGCCGGACGGCCGGTCAGGGCGCTCTCCCGTCGCCCGCCGACCGCACCCCGGCGACCAGCGACGGCGCCGTGTCGGTGACGTCGACGACCAGGCCGCCAACCCCGATCGGCCCGACCGGTGGCGTGGACGCGCCCCGGACCCGGTGGTCTTCGGGGGCGAGCACGAGTCGCACCGGCACCCGGCTTCGGAGCTCGAGCACGGACCCGGCCACGAGGCGACCGCCCCGGTGCACCACGAGCACGTCGATGCGCGTGACCCTCGCGTCCCGGAGCTGCTCGAGGACACCTGGCACCCAGGGATCGTCGAGGAGGACGACCACCGCTCCCCCGGCCCGCCACACCTCGGCGCCGCTGCCGGCATCGGCCCCGGCGATGTCGTGCACCGGCCCGAGCCCGGGCAGCAGGAGCACGAGGACCGCGGCCACCGTCCCGGCGGGCACCGCCCACCGAGGGGTGCGCCGGGCGAGGAGCAGCGACGTGCCGGCGATCATCGCGAGGGCGGCGACGTGGCCCGCCTCGAGCCGGCCGAGCGGCAAGCCTGCCCCCCAACGGGCGACGACGGCGACCCATCCCACGAGCCAGGAGGTCGGGAGGTGGAGCCAACCGTCGAACGGCAGTCCCAGCACACCGGCGGCCATCCCCCCGGTCAACCCCCAGACCATGAGCGGCCCAGCTGCGGGCACGGCGAGGACGTTTGCGGGCAGCGAGGCGACAGGCACGCCGCCGAAGACGGGGAGCAGCACGGGCGCGACCCCGACCTGGGCGGCGACCGTCACGCCCACCAGATCCCCGAACCACCGGGGGCCCGGCACCCGCTCGGCGAGCGGCCTGGCCAGCACGATGATGGCGGTCGAAGCGCCGACGGAGAGCAGGAAGCTCAACGACCGCACCAGGAGCGGATCGACGAGCAGCACCACGGTCGCCGCGAGGGCGAGGATGCGGACCCGTGACGCCGGGCGCCCGAGCCCGCCCGCGGTGCACGCGATCGCCGCCATGGCCGACGCCCGCAGGACGGACGGCTCGAACCGGGTGACCAGCGCGAAGAACCCGATGACCGC
>JBBDQT010000138.1:0-5393 GCA_040905815.1 Acidimicrobiales bacterium | reverse complement strand
CGTCGAGCAGCGCCTGGGTCGCCTTCCCGAGCGCCTCGGTCATCATGGATGCGAGACGGACGATGTCGTCCCTGACGACGTCGAGGTCGTGGTGGAAGTTCCTGCGGATGTCTCTCATGGCCGAGCCTTCGCCGTTGTCCCCGTCACCGGGTTGTAGCGAGGTCATCTCACCGTACCTCCGAAGCGATGAAAGCCGGGGCGCCGGTGAGCAGGTGGTCGCGCCACGTCAGCCGAAGCGGCCGGTGACGTACTGCTCGGTCCGCGCATCCCTTGGGTTGGAGAAGATGGTCTCGGTCTTGTCGTACTCCACCAGCACGCCGGTGCGGTGGTTGGTGAACTCGTCGGCCAGCACGGTGAAGAAGGCCGTCCGGTCCGCCACCCGAGCGGCCTGTTGCATGTTGTGGGTGACGATCACTATGGTGAACCGCTCCTTGAGCTCCTGCATCAGATCCTCGATCCGGGCCGTGGAGATGGGATCGAGGGCAGAGCACGGCTCGTCCATCAGGATCACGTCGGGCTCGGTGGCGATCGCCCGGGCGATGCACAGCCGCTGTTGCTGGCCGCCGGACATGCCGTAGGCGTTGTCGTCGAGGCGGTCCTTCATCTCCTCCCAGAGCGCCGCGCTGCGCAGCGCCGTCTCCACGATCTCGTCCATGTCGCCCTTCATCCCGGTCATCTTGGGACCGAAGGCCACGTTGTCGTAGATCGACTTCGGGAACGGGTTCGGCTTCTGGAACACCATGCCGATGACCTTGCGCACCTGCACCGGGTCAACCCCGGGGGCATACACGTCCTCGCCGTGGTAGGTCAGGCTGCCCTCGACGCGAGCGCTGGGGATGAGGTCGTTCATGCGGTTGAAGCACCGGAGCAGCGTGCTCTTGCCGCAACCGGACGGTCCGATGAGCGCCGTGATGTCCTTGTGGAAGATCTCCATCGAGACCTCCTTCACCGCCCGGACCGAGCCGTAGTACACCGACAGGGCATCAAGCGCGAAGGTGACCTCTCCCGTCCCCGCCTGCGCCGCCGAGGAGCGGACGTGAACGCTCCTCGTCGCTCCTCGTTGTTCCATGGTCGGCGTGGCCGCTTCGGTCGTCTGCTCGATCGGCATGTTCACTCCTAGATCTTCCGCTCGTAGTGGTTGCGAAGCCAGATGGCGAGCGAGTTCATCACCAGCACGACGGCGAGCATGACGATGACGCCGGCCGCGGCCAGGATCCGGAACTCCTCCTGTGGTCTTCCGGCGTAGGTGAAGATCTGCACCGGCAGCGCCGAGTAGCGGCTCGAGAAGAAGTCGGGGTCGAAGGTGACGAAGGTCGCCGCGCCGACGAGGAGCAGCGGCGCCGTCTCGCCGATGGCCCGTGAGACCGCGAGGATCACACCGGTCAGGATGCCGGGGATCGCAGCGGGCAGCACCTGGCGCCGGACCGTCTGCCACGGGGTGGCCCCGAGTGCGAGCGATCCTTCACGGATGGACGGCGGGACGGACTTGATCGCCTCACGCGCCGCCAGGATGACCGTAGGCAGCACCAGCAGCGCGAGCGTGAGGGAACCGGCGGCGACCACGAAGTTGAGGCTGAGCGGGCCTCGGGCGATGAAGCCGAGGCCGAGGATGCCGAACACGATCGAGGGCACACCGGCGAGGTTCTGGATGTTGAGCTCGATGAGGCGGTTCCACCACCGCGTCTTGTCGGCGAACTCCTCGAGGAAGATGGCAGAGCCGACGCCCAGGGGGACGATGAGCAGGATGACGCCGGAGATCAGGTAGACGGTGCCGACGATGGCAGGTCGGTAGCCCGCGTTGGCGATGTCGATGGTCGACGGGTTGTTCGTGATCAGCTTGGTGCTGAGGAACGGCCAACCGGTGACCGCCGCCCAGAGGATGATGCCCACCAGGCCCGCAAGCGCCGCGCCCAGGCCGACGAGCAAGATGCTGACGAACACCGCGTTGCCGGCCTTGTCGGCTCTGCCGCGCCGTCCGAAGGAGCTCTCCGTCGCTGCCCGGGCACCGGCCACCGCCACGCGGGTGCGTGCGGAGCCGGGAGTGCGTTCGTCGGCGACCATCTACTCGTAGACCTCCCGGAAGCGCCGGACGAGGCGGATCGCCACCACGTTGATCGCCAGGGTCATCACGAACAGCAGCGTGCCCACGGCGAAGATCGTGTCGTACTTGATCGTGCCCTGGGAGATGTCACCCGTCGCCGTCCGCCCGATGAAGGCGGTCATCGTCTGCACCGAACCGAAGATGTCGAAGGAGAGGTTCGGGTTCCCGCCACCCGCGGCGATCAGGACGATCATCGTCTCACCGATCGCCCTCGACATGCCGAGGACGATGGCGGCGATGACGCCCGAGAGGGCAGCGGGGAACACGACGCGGACCGTGACCTTGAACTTGTTGCCACCGAGGGCGTAGGCACCCTCCCGCAGGCCCGGGGGGACGGCCCGCAGCGCGTCGTCGGCGACGGAGCTGACGAGTGGGACGATGATCAACCCCACCCCGATCCCGGCGATGAGCAAGGAGAACAGGCCACCCCAGGGGAGGAAGGGCAACACGTCCTCCGCGAACGGACGGAGGAAGAGCAGCGCGAAGAGGCCGGTCGCCACCGTGGGGATCCCCTCGAGGATCTCCAGGACCGGCTTGATCACCTTGCGAGCCCGGGGGCCGGCGTACTCCGAGAGGTACACCGCGCAGCACAGCCCGACCGGGACGGCGACCACCAGGGCGATGGCCGTCACCATCAGCGTGCCCACCACGATGGGCAGCACCCCGAAGGCGGCGTTGGAGAACGCCGGCTGCCACGTCGTGCCGGTCAGGAACTCGCCGATCGGGACCTCCCGGAAGAAGGCGATGGAAGGCAGGACGAGGGTGACGACGATCGCCGTCGTCACGGCGATCGACAGCGCCGCGCAAGCCGCCAGCACCGCCATGATCGCCTTCTCGCCATAGCGAGGGCTCGCCGCCCCGAGCGTCCGGCGCACGGCGACGCCGGGGCTCGGGGCAGCGATGTCGGGACCTACGGTCATGCCCCGACCTCGATGTTCTCGCTGGCCGGACCGGTCACGCGCCGGCGAGGGTCGCGACCTGCTCCTGTGCGGCGGCCGCCTGCTCGTCGTTCATGGGGACATAGCCGGCAGCCTCCGCGATCTCGGCCTGGTTCTCGATGTAGAAATCGAAGAAGGCGACCACCTCCGGGCGGGCGAGGGCGGTGTCGCTGGCGTAGAGGAACAGCGGCCGGCCGAGCGGGGTGTAGTCACCGCTCTGCACGTTCTCGAGGGTGGCCTCGACGCAACCGCCGCCGTCGTCGATGGCGAGGGGCTTCACCGAGTCACCTGCCTCCTGGACGAAGGAGTACGGGATGTAGGCCATGGCCCACTCGTCGCCCGAGACGCCCTGGACCGCGGCCTGGTCGTCCTCACCGATGTCGGTGTAGTCGTTGCGGATCCGGCCCTCCTCGCCGTTGATGGCGTCGGTGAAGAAGTCGAAGGTCCCCGAGTCGCTGCCCGGGCCGAAGAGCGTGACGCTCTCGGTTGCGGCGTCGTCGGGCAGGTCGAGGCCCTCGACGTCGCCCCAGGCGCTCACCGCGGAGCCCTCGTCCCAGATCTGGTTGAGCTGGTCGGGCGTCATGCAGTCGAGAGGGAAGTCCGGGTGCACCACGGCGGAGAGGGCGTCGTTTGCGACCTGCACGTTGTCGTAGGCGATGCTTCTCTGCTCGCAGAGCGAAACCTCCTCTTCCTTGATCTCGCGGGATGCGTTGTTGCCGTCGGTCTCGCCCTGGCAGAACTTCTCGAAGCCACCCCCGGTCCCGGAGATCGCCACGGAGACCTGGACGCCGGGGTTCTCCTGCATGAAGAGCTCAGCCGCGACCTCGCTCAGAGGGCCGACGGTGCTCGAGCCGTCGAGGTTGACGCTGCCGGAGAGGTCGCCGCCGGAGGCGGTCCCGAGGTCGGTGCCCTCGTCGCCGCCGCCGCACGCGGCAGCGACCAGGGTCAGGGCCATGAGCAACGCCACCAGACGCGCGAGGCGGTTCGAAGCGAGTCGCAAGGGGTTTCCTCCTGTGGAGGCGGCGATGCCGCCTGGACTGGGTTCCGGCCAGACGCGGTGTCAGGCTCGGCAACGACCGTAGGAGGCGGACGTGTCGGGCACCCGACCCGTCGGTGAACGCCACCTGAACGGAAGGCGAACGCTCACCGGCCGTCTGGTGGCCAGGAGGTGGACGGGGGGTGGCGCGGAGCTCGCAACCGTGAACACCGCCGCCGCCGCAGGGCTCAGGACGGGGTGCCGGCCGCCACCACGGGGAGGTCACGCTCGTAGCTGAGCAGCGCTGCCGCCTCGCCGGGGCTGACCCAGCGGACCTCGTCGACCTCGTGGTTCGGGGCGAACGAGCCGCCCAACACGGCCGCCGCCCAGTAGCGGACGACCTTGGGACGTTCCTTGTGGTCCACGTAGTGCGTCTCGGGGAGCTCCACGTCGAGCGAGCAACGGAGCCCGCACTCCTCCTCGATCTCCCGGATCGCGCACGCTTCGTCCGTCTCTCCGGGGTCACGCTTGCCCTTGGGCAACGTCCAGTCGTCGTAGCGCGGGCGGTGCACGAGCAGGACCTCCCAACCCCCGCTCGCCGCTCGCCGCCGCACGACGCCGCCCGCGGCGTGGACGATGTCGGTCACGACCGCAGCCAGGCCCGAAGGCCCTTCTTGTCGACGGCCTTCCAGGCCGCATCCCACTCGCGATGGAGGCGGTCGGCGGCGGCCCGCTCCTGCAGGGCGAGGTGGCGCGCGACGGCAGCGGGGGCAGACGGCACCTGCTCCGCCGCCGCCTGCAACCAGGCCTGGGACACCGTCGCGTCGTGCAAGGCACCGAGGACGTCCTGCAGCCCTGCGATCGCCTTCGCGAAGCTGCGGGCAGGCTTCCCCGCCGAGAGCGACGCCAGCTCCGCAGCGTAGCGAGCCCGCTTCGCACGGATCCGCACCTTGTGCAGGTCCTCGTCCGTCGGGACCTGCCCCAGTGCGTCCACCGCCTTCCGGAGGCGGTGCCACGGCTCGGCGGCCAACGACGGCAGGACCTTGGCGGCGTTCCGGTCGCCTTGTGAGGTCAACGCCGGTCGCTGCACCGCGTCGACCAGACGGTCGAGGAGGTCGAGGTAGCGCTGCGCGTCGAGCACCTCGAGCAGCCGGGCCCGCGCGTCGTCGCGCTGCGCCCGCAGCCGCTCGACCAGCAGCCCACCTGCTCCATGCTGGCCGTCCTCGAGCGCAGGGACCATCCGCTCGAGCCGCTCGAGCAGGACATCGGCGTCGCGGACGTCACCGAGCGCATCAGCGAGCCAGGACAGCTCCTCTCGCAACGATGTCGTCCACACCGGGAGCAGGATCGGGCCGAACGCCTGAAGGTCCGAGCGCAG
>JBBDQT010000137.1:0-5518 GCA_040905815.1 Acidimicrobiales bacterium | reverse complement strand
GCCCGTCGGGACCAGCGTCAGGGCCATCGCCGCGGTGGCGGAGAGGGCCATGCGCCGGACGAGCCGGTTTGGTCGTGCCCGTGCTGTCGTGTGGGTGTCTGCCATGGTCATTCCCCGCCCGGGTTGTCGGTCACGCGCAGCTCGTTGTTGATGTCGTCGAAGCCCGAGTACGGGCTCGCGAGGTACGGGAACGCGTTGAGGAACGGCTTGTCCGGTCCGTTGACGCCGTCGCCCAGGTCGTTCGGGCGGGCAGGGTCGGCCGTCTCACCGGCGACGGCCTGGATGGCGATGTCGACGACGTCGTCGATCGGGCGACGCCCGTTCGGGAAGCCGGCGTTGTCACCCTCGAGGACGCCGAGACGGTTCTGGTCCGCGAACGCCGTCGGCGGGATCGCGGTGTTCAGGCGGAGGATCTCCGACGGGCGGACGTTCTCCTGCTTGTTGAGACCGTCGAGGCCGGTCAGGAAGATGGCGACGAGGTCCTGACGGTCGCCGCTCGGGATGGCGGGGTCGACGGCCTGCAGCTGGTTGGCGAGGATCGGGTCGGTGACGAGCGGGATGTCCCCGTCGGTCGAACCGGTGCCAGGGGCGCTCAGCGTCGGGAACACGTCGAGATCCTGCTGGGGTCGCAGCGTGTTGAACACGTCCTTGACCTTGAGCGGGACCACGACCTCGTTCACCAGCGGGTTGCCGAGACGGGAGACCTGCACCCAGCGACCCGTGTTGATCGGCTGCGCGCCGCTGTTGGCGTTGAACACCCGGACCTTTTGGCGCTCCGACGTCGTCCAGATGCCGACGACGTCGTCAACAGCGACCAGGTCCGCCTTTGGGACCTGGAGGGCGATCGAGAGCACGTTGTAGCCGGCGAACGTGTCGATGCCGGCGAGGTTGGAGAGCGGCCGCACGTTCAGCCCGTCGAAGATGCCGGCGATGTCGGCGTAGAAGCCCTCGGCCCGCTGCCCGGCGAAGACCTTCCCGGCACCGAGCGGGTGGATCGCCTGGTTCGCGATGGCGTCGTAGTCAGGCGTCGTGTTGGGACCCACGTTGTTCGGCGCGGTGCGGAGGCCCTCGGCGAGCACGGTGCGCGCCCCGTCTTGGACCCGGGTCACCGAGTACTCCTGTGGCATCGACCAGTCGCCGTCTTGGGGGCTGCTGATGACGCCGTCGGCGTACAGGTAGTTGTCCGGGTTGTTCAGCAGGGTCGTGAACTTGAACTCGTAGGTGATGTCCTCGACGGCGTCACCGTCGTTGTCGATGTAGATCTTGTGGAGGACGTCGTCACCGAACGAGAAGTAGTTCGGGCCGCCGCCGGGCTCCTGGAAGCCCGACCAGTTCGAGATGAGGGTCACCGAGCCGGCTGCGTCGGGCGCCACGAACGCGTAGAGGTCCGTGTTGTCGGCCGTGGGATCGTCCGCGATCAGCGGGGCCTCCCGGTGGCTGGATGCGCCGGCGTTGCCGAGCATCGACGCGGTCAGGGCCGCCCCGAGGCCGAGGCCGATGAGAGCTCGTTTGCCCGGCGGGCGGAAGCCCCGGGACCGTGTGTCACGTGCGGTCATGCTTGTGCCTTTCGTTGGTGGTTGGCTGGCATTCCTCTGTGGGGCGAGGGCTTTTGGCGTCGTCGTCACGGCACGACGGCGATGACGGTCCACGTCTCGCCGATGGGGACGAGGACGACCCCGAGCTCGACGGGTCCCGAGACGCGCACGACGCGGGAGGCGTTGGCTGCGGTGGGTCCGTAGGAGCGGAAGATGGGCTGCGCATCGGCGGCGGCGACCGGCTCGACGTCGCTGAGGCCCACCTCGGCTGCGTTGCAGAGCCGGTCGGCGAGGGCGGGGGAGCCGACGAGCGCTGACCGCTCGTTCCCCGGGGTCTCGCAGGCCCGGCGGGCATCGGCCCAACGGCGGGCGGCAGCAGCGGCGCCATCGTCGGTGGGGAACACTGGCTCGATGACGCTCTCGTCGAGGTCGACCCCCCAGGTGCCGTCGTCGGCTTCGACCGCGGTCCAGGTGATCTTGGCGGCGCCGGGGGTGAGGCCGGTGACCTGGTCGAGGCCGGCCTCGAAGCGCACGTCGGTGACGATCTCTGCCGCGCGCACTTCGAGGACCTCGTAGGCGAGCACGGGACCGAGCACGTCGGCGTGCTGGCCGACCCACCCTGCAGGTGACCCGTAGAGGCGGCGCTCGTCGGCGCTCAGGAAGCCGAACGAGATCCCGAGGTCACGTTCGACCTCCGCGTCGAGGAAGCCGGTCACCGCCTCCTCGGCGGTGGTGGCGCCGGCACCAGCCGGAGCGGGCCCGGCATCGCCCGCGGCGTCGGCGGCCGCGGTGCGCTCCTCGGCGAGGGTACGTCCTGCACCGACTCCGGGTGTGTCGGCAGTCCCATCGCGGTCCGCCAGGCGCGGCACGAGGAGCGCAGCGGTGAGTCCGAGGACCAGGCCCACCACGAGGGCGAGCACCGTCCGGCCGGCGCGTCGCCAGGGCGGCGCCACGGGCTCGTCGCCACTGTGCTCGGCCTCCGGCCGGTCCACCACCGCTGTGCGCTCCACGTGCTCGACCTCTCGTTGATCGTCCGGTGCGTGCGACGACTCGGGAGGGCCGCCGGGAACACTTCGGAGCAGATGTCGTCCGCGGACGCCGCTGGCGCCGAATTGCTCCCGTGCCCCACTTGTCACAGCTCTCCGAGGCGCCGCTCGGCCCCGTCGCCAGGCTCTTCGCCCTGCCATCACGCCGAGGCCGGTCTGCGAACCGGCGTCTGCCGATGTGGTCCATCGTCGGGTTCGCGGTGGTTGCGGGCCTCGCCATCGGCCGCTTCGTCACCTTCGACGGCGGTGCCGCCGCGCCGGCACCAACCCTCGGCAGCTCCGCCCCGCTCGCCGGGACGCCCGCAGAGCGGGTCACCGCGCTCGAGGCGTCGGTCGCGGCCGACCCGGACGACGGGCGCACCTGGGCCCAGCTCGGCACCGCCTACGCCCGTCGTGCCGTCGAGACCGGGGACCCCTCCTTCTACGGACTCGCGGAGCGCGCGTTCGATCGGGCTGGTGACCTCGTGCCGGGCGATCCGACCCTTCTCCTCGGCCGCGGCGCCCTCGCGCTCTCCCTCCACCGCTTCGACGAGGCGGAGGTGCTCGGGCGTGAGGCCGTGGCCGAGCTGCCGGCCAACGCGGAGGCGCTGGGCGTGCTCGTCGACGCTCAGGTCGAGCTCGGGGACTACGAGGGTGCGGCGGTGACGCTCCAGCAGATGTTGGATGTCCGCCCCGGGCTCCCTGCGCTCGCGCGCACGTCGTACCTGCGGGAGCTGGAGGGGGATCTCGCAGGCGCGCAGGAGGCAATGCGACGTGCAGCCGACGCGAGCACCTCCTCCGCCTTCGACCGGGCGACGGTGCACACGCTCCTCGGCGGCCTCCTCCTGGCAGGCGGGGACGTCGAGGGTGCGCTCGCGCAGCACCGAGAGGCCCTGCGGCTCTCGCCTGGGCACATCGAAGCGGAGCTCGGGCGTGCCCGCGCGCTCGCCGCCCGGGGTGAGCTCGATCAGGCCACGGGGGCGGTGGAGGCGGTCACCGACCGCTTCCCGTCGCCCGCCGGGCTCTCCCTCCTCGCGGAGCTGCGGCACGTGACCGGCGACCGCGCCGGTGAGGCCGAGACCGTGGAGCTCGTCCGGCTCACGACCAAGCTGCAGGAGGAGGCGGGGCAGGTGGTCGACCTCGAGCTCGCGCTCTTCGAGGCGGACGTGGCGTCCGATCCGGACCGGGCCGTGGCGCTCGCCCGCCGGACCCACGAGGCGAGGCCGGCCAACATCTTCGCGGCGGACGCGCTGGCTTGGGCGCTGCTCCGATCAGGTGGTGCGGACGCTGCGGTGCCCTTCGCCGAGCAGGCCGTCCGCCTCGGCACCGCCGATCCGCTCCTGCAGTACCACGCCGCCGAGGTCTTCGCCGCGGTCGGTGACGACGCCCGCGCGACGAGGCACCTGCAGCAGGCGTTGGTTGCCGGTACCGCGTTCTCCGTGCGGCACGCCGCCGCGGCCGAGGCGCTCGCCGAACAGCTCGGCGTGATCGTCGGAGGTTCCCGGTGAGACGCGGCTGTCGTTCGCTCGCGGCCCTCGTCGCGGTCGGCACCCTGGTGCTCGTGCTCGCCGGCACGATCGCGACCGCGAGCGCGCACCCGCTCGGGAACTTCACGGTCAACCGCTACGCGGAGGTCGAGGTGTCATCCGGGGTGGTGCGGATCAGCTACGTCCTCGACCTCGCCGAGATCCCCGCCTTCCAGGCCCGGAACGAGCTCGCCAGCGACCGCGAAGGGTGGGCTGACCGGCAGATCGCGGCGATCGCGCGCGACCTCGTCCTCGAGGTCGACGGCGACGCTCTGGCGCTGCGGCCGCTCGATCGTCGCCTCTCCCAACCCGATGGCGACGGCGGTCTCTCCACGGTGCGGCTCTCGGTCCTCTTCGAGGCCGCGCTGCCGTCGAGCGAACCCGAGACGGTGCGCGCCGCTCGGCTCGTGGACGGCAACGACAGCAATCGGATCGGCTGGCGGGAGATCGTGGTCGTCGCCGCCGGCGATGCATCGGTCGTCACTGCTGACGTCCCCGCCGACGACGTGAGCGACGCCCTGCGGGTGTACCCGGAGGACCGACTGGCCTCGCCCCTCGACGTCCGCTCGACGACGTTCCGGTTCACGCCTGGCAGCCAACCCGTCGCCGCCGGTGCCATCGTCGAGGCGGCAGGGGAGCGGCGGGTGGCGGACCGCTTCACCGGCCTGCTCGACCGGCAGGGCCTCACGCCGATCGTGCTGGCGGGGATGCTCGGCATCGCCGTGCTCGTCGGTGTCGGCCACGCCCTCGCGCCCGGGCACGGCAAGACCGTCATGGCGGCCTACCTCATCGGTACGCGCGGACGCCCGGTCGACGCCGTGCTCCTCGGCGTCATCGTCTCTGCCATGCACACCACCAGCGTCCTCCTGCTCGGCGTCGCCCTGTACCAGGTCGACCAGTCGTTCGCGCTCGATCGCATCTACCCGATCCTCACCCTCGTCTCCGGCGCCGGCGTCCTCCTCGTCGGTGCGTGGCTCGCCAGCACGCGAGTTCGGTCGCTGAGCTCTGGCCAGACAGGACCGGCCCACCACGCAGAGCCCGCCGATGGCGGGAATTCCGCGCACCACGATCACGTGCACCAGGTGGGCCGTCACGTCGGGCACGAGCACGGTGACGTGGCGCACCGCTCGGACTCCGGCGGCTCCACCCTCGTCGTCGAGCACGCACCGGTGGCCACGCTCGTGCGAGACCACGACCACCACCAAGTGGCCGGCGGTCACGATCACGACCACGGTGGCCACGACCACGGTGAGAACGACCACGGCCACCACCACGGTCCTGGCGGGCACAGCCACGAGCTGCCCGAGGGGGTGCCGCCGCTGTCGAAGCGGGGCCTGCTCCTCCTCGCCACCGCCGGCGGGGTCGTCCCGTCGCCGTCAGCGGTGATCGTGCTCGTCAGCGCGTTCACCCTCGGGCGCGTCGGTCTCGGGCT
>JBBDQT010000136.1:0-5591 GCA_040905815.1 Acidimicrobiales bacterium | reverse complement strand
TGCGGCGTCGCGGTGGGGATCGCCGACACGGTGGACGCGCTGGTCGCCGAGGTCGCCGACCACGTCGAGGCCGGCTACCAGCGGGTCAAGCTCAAGGTGCGCCCGGGCTGGGACCTCGAGCCCGTCGCCGCTGTGCGCTCGGCGTGGCCCGCGCTCGCCGTCGGCGTCGACGCCAATGGGTCCTACGACCTCGACGACCTCGGCGGGCCGCTGGCCGCGCTGGACCGCCTCGGCCTCGTCGAGATCGAACAACCGCTGCCCGCCGCTGACCTCCTCGGCTCGGCGAGCGTGCGCGCCGCGCTCGACGCCCCGGTCTGCCTCGACGAGTCGATCGGCTCCGCCCTGGAGCTCGAGGTCGCGCTCGCCCTCGGCGCGTGCGACCACGTGAACCTCAAGCCGGCGCGCGTGGGTGGCATCGCCGCCGCCCTCGCCGTGCACGATCTGGCGCTCGACCGTGGCGTGCCGCTGTGGGTCGGCGGGATGCTCGAGACCGGGGTCGGCAAGGCCGTCGCGGTGGCGTTCGCCGCGCTTCCCGGGGCGGTGCTGTCGGGCGACCTCCCCGCATCGGCTCGGTGGTTCGAGCGCGACCTCACCGAGCCGTGGGTCGTCGACCCTGACGGGACGATGGCGGTGCGGGAGGCAGGCGCCGTCCGCCTGCCCTGACGCTCAGCGCCCGAGAACCTCAGCGCCGGCGGTCGTCCCAGGAGGGCGGCGCCGGGTTGCTCGGGCTGCGGTGACCGGAGCGGCCACCGATGTGGAGCCGGGAGCGACTCGCCCTGGCGTCGCGCCTGGCGTCCTTGATCGCCCGGGACATCTCCGAGGCCGACACCAGCTTGGAGCCCCGCTTCCTCGCCTCGTGGTCCATCCACGCACCGACGACGAGGCTCCCGACCACGATGACCGCCGCCACCACCACGAACACCGTCCACCCGCTCACGTCCTCAAGCCTCGCACGGACCTGCGGCAGACCGCGAGCGTCAGTCGGGGTCTCTCAGGGCTTCGCGTCGGGCCGCCTCTCGCTCCTGTTGCTCCTGCATGGCGGTGGCGATGGCGGCGAAGATCTTGGCGGCGTCGGCGTCGAGGTGGTCGCGCGCCTTCAAGAGGACCAGTCCGCCGAGGAACACCGGAGGCGTGACGATGAGGAACGCGGTGCGGAGGTTGTCGTCGAAAGCGCCGGAGAGGGCGAAGACGATGAGCGGGGCGGCGGCCTGGCCGAAGACCACCGACGCCAGGTTGAACGCCCCGAAGCCTGCACCGCGGAGGTTGGCGGGCACGGCGTCGCTGATGCCGGCCCGCAGCGCCGGCACCGACATGACGACGATGAAGAACCCGACGAGCTGGAGCGCGTACGCGGGTCCGAACGGGATTCGCAGGTACGAGATCATGAAGAGGCTGTTCCCGACGAGGATGCAGTAGGCGGGGATCGCCATGCGCGCCCCCCGGATCCGGGTGGCGAGCTTGTCGGAGAGCCTGCCGCCGAGCAGCACCCCCGGGATGCCCCCGAGCACCACGAGGAGCCCGAGGTACGCCTCGGCGTGGCCCTCCTGCACGCCGAGCTGGCGTTGGTAGAACTGCGGGAGGGCGGCGCCGACGGCGGTGATGGTGAACAGCAGGCTGGAGACGCCCACCAGCGCGTAGCGCATGGTCGTGATGCCCCAGATCGTCCGGAGGTCCGCTTTCAGGCCGGCGACCATGTCCTTGAAGAACTGGCCGACGCCCTCGGCGAAGAGCGGCGTGGTGGCCTCGACCGTCTCGTCCCCCTCGGTGTCGAGACCGAGGTGGAGCCGCTCGCCCGTCCCCCGCCGGGGCTCGCGCAGCTTGAACATCAAGAACCCGAACAAGAAGCTGGGAGAGCCGACGATGAGGAACGCCCACCGCCAGCCGAGCGTGGCGCCGACGATGCCGCCGACGCCGACGCCGAACCCGAAGCCGACGAAGGCGAGGACCTGCTGGATCGAGAAGGCCTTCCCGCGCTGCTCGGCCGGGTAGTAGTCGGCGAGGAGCGAGCCGGCGGCAGGCTCGGTGATGGCCTGGCCGAAGCCGAGGGCGGACCGCACGGCGACGAGGGTGGCGTAGTTCGGTGCGGCCGCCGTCGCCGCCGTGATGACCGACCACCCGAGAACCGTGGTCCCGATGGTGCGGGTGCGGTTCCAGCGGTCGGCGAGGTAGCCGGCGGGGACGGTGACGAGGCCGTTCACGAGCACGAAGCACGACAGCAGGAGCCCGATCCCGGCGTCGGAGATGCCGAACTCCTCCTTGAGCGGGTTGATGACGCCGCGCACGATGTTCTGGTCGATCTGGTCCGACATGATGATGAGCCCGAGCAGCCACATGGGCCACTGGGAGACCCGCGGCGCCACGGGCGCCGGCGCGGTCGAGGCGTCGGTCGGCAGCTCGTCGAGGTCGGCGGAGGAGGGGGTGGCGCCGAGGGTCGCCGGCTCGATGGTCCCCTCGCCCGAGGGCAGGCGCGGGACGTCCTCCTCCTCCACGGGCGGGAGTCTCACGCACCGTCCCCGCTGCTGCCAGCCAGCGGCCCGCCGACCACACTGTTCGGGTGGCGAGCACGTGGGCGGTGACCAGGGAGCGGGGCAGCGCCGCCGGCTTCCACAGCCGGCCCGTCCCGGAGACGCCGGACCGGTCGGTTTCGGTCCTCGAGGTCGAGCGTCCCGCGCTCGTCCTCGGGAGCACCCAGCCCGAGTCCGACGCCGACGCCGGCGCCCTCGCCGCGGCCGGCGTGGAGCTCGCTCGCCGGAGGAGTGGCGGGGGAGCGGTCCTGCTCCGCCCCGAGGAGGTCCTCTGGGTGGACGTCGTCGTGCCGCGGCGCGACAGCCTCTGGGACGACGACGTCGGCGTCGCCTTCCACTGGCTCGGCCGGTCGTGGGCGGCAGCGCTCGCCGACCTCGGCGTGCGGGCGGTGGTGCACGAAGGCCCGCTCGTCACGACGAGGTGGTCCCGCCTCGTCTGCTTCGCCGGCCTCGGGCCGGGAGAGGTCACCGTCGAAGGCGCCAAGGTCGTGGGCATCGCGCAGCGGCGGACCCGCGGCGGCGCCCGCTTCCAGTGCGCCCTCCTCGCCAGGTGGGAACCGTCCGGCATCACCTCGTTCCTCGCCCTCGATGAGGGGGAGCGCGCCCGCGCCGAGGAGGACCTGGCCGGCGCGGCGGCAGCCGTGGACGTCCCGTGGGACGCGGCGGTCGACGCCCTCGTCGCCCGCCTGCCGGGCTGAACGTGGTGCGCTCGGAAGTGCCGTCCGGCTCCGTACGCTGGAGCGGAGCTGGTCAGCGACGAGGAGCGATGGTGTTCGGACGTGAGCGCACGGTGGAGCTGGTGTCGCCCGAGGAGGCGCTACCGGGTCGTGATGAGCCGATGCCCGTCGCCCCGGCCGACCTCATCCACGGCCGGTCGATGACCGGGCCGTTCCCGGAGGGCACGCGGGAGATCGTCTTCGGCATGGGTTGCTTCTGGGGCGCCGAGCGCATCTTCTGGGGCATCGAGGGCGTCTGGGTCACCTCCGTCGGCTACGCCGGCGGTCACACCCCCAACCCCACCTACCGGGAGGTGTGCACCGGCAGGACGGGCCACGCCGAGGTCACCCGTGTGGTCTACGACCCGACCGCCGTCCCGCTCGAGGAGCTGCTCCGCCACTTCTGGGAGCAGCACGACCCCACGACGCCGATGCGCCAGGGCAACGACCTCGGGACCCAGTACCGATCGGCGATCTACGACGCCGACGACGAGCAGCGCGCCGTCGTCGAGGCGAGCCGTGATCGCTACCAGGCGCTGCTGACCGGCGCCGGCCACGGCACGATCACGACCGAGATCGCGCCCGGCGGGCCGTACTACTTCGCCGAGGACGAGCACCAGCAGTACCTCGCGAAGCACCCTGGGGGGTACTGCAACCACGGCTTCTGCCAGGTCGCGTACGACCGCCAGCAGCCGACCGGCGCCTGACCTCCCCGGACGTGGCGACGGCTGCGCCTGTCGTCAGGGGGCGGTGCGGGCGCCAGGCGCCTCCACGCGGAACCACCGGTGTCCGTACTCCTCGAGCTTGAGCCCGAGGCGGTCGTCCGGCACCTGCCGGAGGCCTGCGCCGCTGTCGAGGAGGTCGACGAGCGCGGCGTCGGGCTCGCACCCGACCTCGACCTCGACCACGCACGGCTCGTCACCGAGGTTGTGCACGCAGATGACGGTCTCGCCCTCCCACTCGCTGCGCAGCGCGAGGACCGCTCGCTCGCTCGTGGGCAGCACGGTGGGCGGCCCCCACCCGAGCTCGGGCGTCTCCCGGCGCCGGCGGATCACCCGCTCCATCCAGCTCAGGAGGGAGTCCGGGTCACGCCGCTGCTGCGCGACGTTGACGGCAAGCTGGCCGTAGCGGCCGTCGGGAAGCGGACGGCGGAGCTTGTTCGGCTTCGCCGTCGAGAAGCCGGCGCTCGGCTGGTCGGTCCACTGCATCGGTGAGCGGACGCTCAGCCGGCCCTCGATGTCGAGGTTCTCGCCCATGCCGATCTCCTCGCCGTAGAACAGCACAGGGGTGCCCGGCAGCGTGAAGAGAAGGCTGTAGACGAGGCGCAGCCGCTGCTGGTCGCCGTCGAGCATCGGGGGCAGGCGGCGGCGCAGGCCCCGGTCGAACAGCTGCATCTCCGGGTCCGGGCCGAAGGCGGCGAAGACCTCCTCGCGCTCCTTGTCGCTCAGCTGGTCGAGCGTCAGCTCGTCGTGGTTGCGGACGAAGGTCGCCCACTGGCAGTCCGGCGGGATCGCCGGGTTGCGCTCGAGCGCCTTGACGAGCGGTCGGGCGTCCTTGCGCGCGAGCGCGAGGTACATGGCCTGCATGACCGGGAAGCCGAAGAGCAGCTGGAGCTCGTCGCCCTCCGTGTCACCGAAGAACGCGCGCAGCGGCTTCGGCGGCAGGTTCACCTCGCCGAGCAGGACGGCGTCCCCGCGGCGGCGCGAGGTGAACGACCGCAGGTCCTTGAGGAAGCCGTGGGGGTCGAGATCGATCTCACCGCCGATGCCACCCGTCTCGATCAGGAACGGGACGGCGTCGACGCGGAAGCCGTCGACGCCGAGCTCGAGCCAGAACCCGGCGATCTTCGCGATCTCCTCGCGCACCTCCGGGTTGGCGATGTTGAGGTCGGGCTGGTGGCTGTAGAAGTGGTGGAGGTACCACTGCCCGGTCTTCGCGTCCTCGGTCCAGATCGAGTCCTCGGCGTCGGGGAAGACCACGGCGGCGGCCGGCTCGGCGGGCGGCTCGTCCCGCCACACGTACCAGTCGCGGTGCGGCGAGGTCCTCGAGCGGCGCGACGACTTGAACCACGGGTGCTGATCGGAGGTGTGGTTCACGACGAGGTCGATGACGACGCGGATGCCGCGGTCCTTGGCGGTGCGGATGAGGGCGACGATGTCCCCGAGGGACCCGAGCCTCGGGTCCACCGCGTAGTAGTCGGTGATGTCGTAGCCGTCGTCCCGGTTGGGCGACGGGTAGAACGGCATGAGCCACAGGCACGTGATCCCGATGCCGGCCAGGTAGTCGATGCGCTCGATCAGCCCCTCGACGTCACCGCAGCCGTCGCCGTCGGAGTCGAGGAACGTCTCGA
>JBBDQT010000135.1:0-5617 GCA_040905815.1 Acidimicrobiales bacterium | reverse complement strand
TGTTCCTCAGCACGCTCGAGAAGCTGCGGGTGCCGACCGACAACGTGAAGCTCGTGATGAACAAGGAGGAGTCCGACGTCGGAATCGACATGGACCAGGTCACCGCCCTGTTCCCCCAGGGCTTCGTGGCGGTCCTCCCCTACGCCCGCGAGGTGAGCAGGTCCATCAACCTCGGCATGCCCGTCATGGCGGCTTCCCCCAATGCCGACGTCAGCAAGCGGATGAGCACGGGCATGGCCCACCTCCTCCCCGAGGAGCTGCGAGCGGCCGTCGCTCCCGCACCAAGTGGCCGGCGGTCGCTGTTCGGCCGCCGCGGCGGGTCGCACGCCGCCACCGCCATCCCGTCCACACCGACAGCCTGAACCGAGAGGTCACCGTGAAGCTCTCAGACAAGCTCGCCGCACTCGAGGAGGAGGAGCGCCGCGCCGCCGAGTCCGCCAACGGCGCGCCGAAGGCCACGGCCGCCGCGCGTCGACGTCCCACACAGGCAAAGGCGAAGGGGCGCCGCACGGGCGGGTCTTGGGACGCCACGAAGCGCACCGTCCGGGAGCTCGTCATGGCCGAGGTCGCCCCGAAGATGGGGAACCTGACGGGCGCGGCCCTCACCAAGGAGGTCAAGGAGGCGCTCGACCGCATCATCGCCAGGGAGGACGTGAAGGTCTCTCCCCTGGAGCGGCGCAACTTCGTCCAGGAGGTCATCCAGGACACGCTCGGGTACGGCCCGCTCGACCCCCTCCTCCACGACGCCTCGATCACCGAGATCATGTGCAACGCCTATGACGACATCTGGGTGGAGCGCGAGGGACGCCTCGAGGCGACCGACGAGGCGTTCACCGACGACCTCCAGTACCGCCAGGTCATCGAGAAGATCGTGTCCGCCGTCGGCCGGCGCATCGACGAGAGCTCGCCCATGGTCGACGCCCGGCTCCCCGACGGCTCCCGCGTCAACGCCATCATCCCGCCGCTCGCCATCAACGGGTCGGTGCTCACGATCCGGAAGTTCGCCGCCGACCCCTACGAAGCGAAGGACCTGGTCGGCTTCGGGACCTGGACGATGGACCTCGTCCTCGTGATGGAGGCGTGCGTGCGGGCCAAGCTCAACATCCTCGTCTCCGGCGGCACCGGCACGGGCAAGACCACGAACCTCAACGTGCTCAGCTCGTTCATCCCCGAGGGCGAGCGGGTCATCACCGTCGAGGACTCCGCCGAGCTCCAGCTCCAGCAGCCCCACGTCATCAACCTGGAGGCCCGACCGCCGAATGCCGAGGGCACCGGTGAGGTGCGCATCCGCGACCTCGTGAAGAACTGCCTGCGCATGCGGCCCGACCGGATCGTGGTCGGCGAGGTCCGTGGCTCCGAAGCCCTCGACATGCTCCAGGCGATGAACACCGGCCACGAGGGCTCGATGACCACCGTCCACGCCAACGCCCCCCGGGACGCGCTGTCCCGCCTGGAGACGATGGTGCTCATGGCCGGCTTCGACCTGCCGGTGCGGGCCATCCGCGAGCAGATCGCCTCGGCCCTCGACATCATCGTCCAGGTCGACCGCATGCCGGACGGCCGCCGTGTCGTCACCGCGGTGACCGAGGTGCAGGGCATGGAGGGCGACATCATCCTCCTCCAGGACATCTTCCACCACCGGTCGATCCCGATGGCCGACCGCTCGGAGAAGGGCCCCACCGGCGAGCTGGTGGCGACCGGGCTCCGCCCCAAGTTCGCCGACCGCCTTGTCGAGCGGGACATCGACCTCCCCGCCAAGGTGTTCCGCAGCGCCCCACTCGTGCCCGGCGCCGCCGTCCCCGTGCAGCGGCGCCGGTCGCGGCGCACCGAGGCCCCTGACATGGCCGCCCTCGCTGATCGGAAGCACGGCCGGTGAACGGCGCCACGTTGCTCGCCGCCGGCTCGGTCGGCCTCGGCCTCGCCCTCCTCGGCGTGGGCGTGCTCTCGCTGCTGCGGCGTCGCGCCGAGGACCTCTCGGCGATCCTCGACCTGCCCTACGGGGAGCGCGACGTCGACGTCGTCGCCATCAGCGAGACCCGCACACCGCTCGTCGCCGACACCGTCGCCTTCGCCGGCCGCATGGTCGACCAGTTCGACGCCAAGGGATCGCTCCAGGAGCGCCTCGAACGAGCCAAGGTGCCCCTGCGGACAGGCGAGTTCGTCGTGCTCGTGATCGCGGGCGCGGTCATCGGCGCCGTGTTCCTCATCGCCATCACCGACCGGGTGGTGTTCGGCCTGGCCGCGTTCGTGGCGGCGCCGTTCCTCGCCAAGGTCTTCCTCGGCCGCCGCATCGCCAAGCGCCGAAGGGCGTTCGAGGAGCAGCTGCCCGAGACGCTCTCGATCATCGCCTCCTCGCTCTCCGCGGGGCACACCTTCCTCCGTTCCATCCAGATGATGTGCGAGGAGGCGGAGCCGCCCATGTCCGAGGAGTTCGCCCGGGTCGTCTCCGAGACCCGCCTCGGTGACCCGCTCGTCGACGCCCTCGAGCGCATGGCCGCCCGCCTCGACATCGATGACCTGTCGTGGACCGTCCAGGCCATCAAGATCCAGCAGCAGGTCGGTGGCAAGCTCGCCGACCTGCTCCACACGCTCGCCGACTTCATGCGAGACCGGGAGGAGATCAAGCGTGAGATCGACGTGCTCACCGCAGAGGGCCGCATCTCGGCATGGGTGCTCGGCGCCCTCCCGGTGTTCCTCATGCTTGCGATCCAGGTCATGAGCCCCGGGTACATGGACCCGCTCTTCCAGGGTTGGGGCATCCCCGTCCTCGCCGGGACCGCCATCTCGGTGATCATGGGTGTCGTCGTCATCAAGCGCATGGTCGAGATCGACGTCTGATGGAGCTCATCGCCGCCCTCGTCGCCGCATCGGTCATCGCCGGAGGGGTCGCGCTCGTCGTGACCGGCCTCCGCCCTCAGCTCGCCGGCGATGCCGGCGACTACCTCCGCAGCCTCGACGGGACCGCCGAGGAGGCGGACGAGTACGAGCGGCTCCTCGCCGAGCCGTTCCTCCGGCGGGTCATGCGCCCGCTCGGCACCCGCACGCTCGACCGCATCGCGGGCCTCACCCCCCGGAACTACATCGACGGCATCCACCGCCAGCTCACCCACGCCGGCATCTCCGCCTCTGTGCGGGCGGAGGAGCTCGTCACAGCCCAGGTGCTCGGGGGAGGCCTCGGACTCGTGCTCGCGGTCGCCTACGCCGCCCTCGGCGACCCCAGCCCCCGGATCGGTGCCCTCTGCCTGGTCGTGTTCCCGGTGGTCGGCATCCTCGCGCCGCAGACGTGGCTGAAGCGCAAGGTCGAGGAGCGCCGCAACGCCATCCGCAAGGACCTCCCCGACACGATCGACCTCATGGCCATCTCGGTGGAGGCGGGCCTCGGCCTCGAGGGCGCGATGGACATCGTCTGCCGCAACTTCGACTCCCCCCTCGCCATCGAGTTCAACCGCACCTTGAAGGAGATGGAGCTGGGGCTCCCCCGCCGGGACGCGCTCCAGAACCTGAAGCGGCGTACGGGCGTGCCGGAGCTGTCGAACTTCGTCCTCGTCCTCACCCAGGCCGACGCCCTCGGCATGCCGATCGGGCGGATCCTCAAGACCCAGGCCGGGGAGATGCGCTCCAAGCGCCGGCAGTGGGCCCGGGAGAAGGCCGGGAAGCTCCCGGTGAAGATCCTGTTCCCGCTGGTGCTGTTCATCTTCCCGGCGATCCTGGTGGTCATCCTCGGTCCCGCCTTCTCCACCATCAGCGGAGCGTTCTGACCTTCGGCCCGATCGCTCCAATACGCTGCTGTCGTCCGCCGGCACGTCGCCGGCGGGCTGCACGACGTAGTGGGAGACGACACCATCGACGTCAGCCCTGGTTCGCAGCAGGTCGGCACCGTGATGAGGAAGGCGCAAGGCCCGCGCCCGCTGCGGCGCGGGTTGCGGACGGCGAACTCCCCGGCGGAGTACCTCGCCGGCTTCCACCCACCGCTCACCGCCATCCGATGGGGTGCGATCGCAGTGGGCGCTGCGCTCGCGGCATCCGACGAGACCGGCTGGGACACCGCCATGATCGGCGCCCTCGGCGCCCTCGTCGCCTACGCCGGCTGGCGCACGTGGCGCCCGATCACCATCGACAGCCCGACCCGCCCGCGCACGCTGGTGGCTGGCGAAGTGCTGGTAGCAAGCCTCGTCCTCGTCGCGACCGGCTACTGGCAGTCGCCGTTCGTCTTCTCGCTCATCACCGCCCTCGGCATCACCGGCTTCGTCGCCGGCTTCCGCTTCGCCCTGCGGCTGGCGATCGTCGGTGCCCTCGGCGTCACCGCCCCGTTCCTCTTGGACCCGGCAGTGCCCTCGAGCGGCGTGTTGCGCCTGAGCGCCCAGTGGGCGATCGAGCTGGTGCTGGTCGCCGCCATCGCCGGCTACGCCCGCCGGATCTCTGGCGAAGCGGACGTCCGGCACTCGCAAGCGCTCGATGAGGTCGGGCGACTGACCAAGGCGAACCACCTGCTGACCTCGCTCCATGAGGTCGCCCAGGACCTGCCTGCCTCCCTCGACCTCGAGCAGGTGCTCGACGCCACGGTCGAGCGGCTCCGCTCCTTCTGGGACCTCAGCGCGCTGGCGATCCTCGTGCCGGACGAGACCTCGGACCAGTGGTTGGTGGCCCGCCAAGAGGGTGTCCGGTTCCCGATGCTCCTGACCGCCGACGCGCTCCCACCAGCGCTCAGGCAGGCCGCCGAGTCCCGCGTCGGCGTCACCTACCCCCTGCTGCGGAGCGACGACGAGGCGCCCGGCCTCAGCGCCGCCTCTGGCTCGGGGGTGTACGCACCGCTGTACGCCCGGGGGAAGCTCGTGGGCCTGGCCGCCGCCGAGCAGAGGGAAGCAGGCCGGTTCGGCCCGGCCGACGTCGACCTGCTCGACGGGTTCATGGTGACCGCCGCGCTCGCCATCGACAACGCCCGCTGGTTCTCACGGCTCCGCACCGTCGGCGCCGACGCCGAGCGGACGCGCATCGCCCGCGAGCTGCACGACCGGGTCGGGCAGTCGTTGGCCTCCATCGGCTTCGAGCTCGACAGGCTGGCGAAGCACAGCGGGGACGACGAGCTGCGACCCGGGCTCGTGCACCTGCGCGGCGACCTCCGGGAGGCGATGGGCCAGATCCGAGACACCTTGTACGACCTCCGCACCGAGGTCTCCGAGTCGCACGCCATCGTCGAGACGTTGGAGGGCTTCCTCGAGCGTGTCGAACGGCGGTCCGGTGCGAAGGTCGAGCTGCGGGCCAGCGGGGGCGAGCTGCGGCTGCCCCTGCTCCAGGAGCGGGAGATGTGGCGGGTCGCGCAGGAGGCGATCACGAACGCCGAGCGGCACGGACGACCGAAAGAGATCGACGTGTGGTGGTACTGCGACGGCGTGCGGGCCGAGCTGGAGGTGGTCGATGACGGCTGCGGTTTCGATCCTGCCGCAGTGCGCTCGAGCGGCTCCTACGGGACCATGGGGATGCGTGAGCGGGCGGCGAGCATCGGCGCCGCCCTGAGCATCGACTCAGCGCCGGGCCGCGGCACCCGGGTGCGCTGCTCCCTCGGTGCGTCGTGACCGACCAGCTGAGGCTGCTGCTCGTCGACGACCACCGCATGCTC
>JBBDQT010000134.1:3236-5645 GCA_040905815.1 Acidimicrobiales bacterium | reverse complement strand
GGAGCGCTCCATCTCCTCCTGGATCTCGATCGGCTCGATGCCGGCGATCGCCGTGGTGCCGGTGCCCTCGTCGTCGGGGCCGTCCGGAGGCTCCAGGTCGCTCATGTGTCGCGGCTCATATGTCGAGGAACCTCACGTCCTTGGCGTTGCTCGTGATGAAGTGCTTGCGGACCGACACGTCGTCACCCATCAGGATGCTCATCACGTCGTCGGCGATGGCGGCCTGCTCGACGGAGACCTGGAGCAGGGTGCGCTTGGTCGGGTCCATCGTGGTCTCCCCGAGCTCCTTCCAGTCCATCTCGCCGAGGCCCTTCAGCCGCTGGAAGTCGAACTTCCGGGGCGCGTTCTCGGCGAGGAAGCGCTGGCGAGCGGGCTCGTCCTTGAGGTACGTCTTCTCCTTGCCGACCACGGTGGAGAACAGCGGCGGCTGGGCGATGTAGACGTGACCGGCCTCCACCAGGGGCTTCATCTGGCGGAACAGGAACGTGAGCAGCAGCGTGCGGATGTGGCTGCCGTCGACGTCGGCGTCGGCCATCAGGATGATCTTGTGGTAACGGATCTTGTCGAGGTCGAACTCCTCGCCGAAACCGGCGCCCACCGCCTTGACGATGGCCTCGACCTCGTTGTTCTTCAGCATCTTGTCGATGCGTGCCCGCTCGACGTTGAGGATCTTGCCGCGGATCGGCAAGATCGCCTGGTTGCGGGGGTTGCGCGCCTTGATGGCCGAGCCGCCGGCGGAGTCGCCCTCGACGATGAACAGCTCGGCCTCGCGGGGGTTGCGCACGGAGCAGTCGGTGAGCTTGCCCGGCATGCCTGCGCCCTCGAGCGGGCTCTTGCGACGGGTGGCGTCGCGCGCCTGGCGGGCGGCCATGCGCGCCCGGGCCGCCTGGATCGACTTCTGGACGATCTGGCGGGCCTCGGGCGGGTGCTCCTCGAGCCAGTCGCCGAGCTTCTCGTTGGTGGACCGCTCCACGAGCGACCTCATCGAGACGTTGCCGAGCTTCGCCTTGGTCTGGCCCTCGAACTGCGGGTCCCGGAGCCGGACGCTGATGATGCCGGTGAGGCCCTCGCGGATGTCCTCGCCGAGCAGGTTCTCGTCCTTGCCCTCCTTGAGGAGGCCCTTGGCACGGGCGTACTTGTTGACCGCGTTGGTCAGCGCCTTCTTGAAGCCCTCCTCGTGCATGCCGCCCTCGTTGGTGGCGATGCCGTTGGCGAAGGAGTGGATGCCCTCGTGGTAGCCGGTGTTCCACTGGAAGGCGATCTCGACCTCTTGGGTCTCCTCGGCGGCGAGGAAGTAGCCGACCCGCTTGAACAACGGCTCCTTGGAGCCGTTCAGGTGGCGGACGAAGTCCTCGATGCCGCCGGCGTACTTGAACACCACGGGTTCCGCTGCCTCGTGGCCGGGCCGCTCGTCGGTGAAGCGGATCTCGAGGCTGCGGTTGAGGAACGCCATCATCTGCAGGCGCTCGGTGATGGTCTGGGCCCGGAACTCGATCTCGTCGAAGATCGAGGGATCCGGCCAGAACGACACGGTCGTCCCCGTGCGGCCGCGGGGCGCCTTGCCGGTCACCTCGAGGTGGCCCTGGGGCTTGCCGCCCTTGGCGAACTCCATCACGTGGTGGTCGCCGTCGCGGTCGATCTCGAGCACGAGGCGGACGGAGAGGGCGTTGACCACGCTGATGCCCACGCCGTGGAGGCCGCCGGAGACCTTGTAGCCGCCGCCGCCGAACTTGCCGCCGGCGTGGAGCACGGTGAGCACGATCTCCGCCGCCGACTTGTTCTTGTACTGGGGGTGCGGGTCAGTGGGGATGCCCCGCCCGTCGTCGCTGACGCGGACGCCGCCATCGCCGGTGAGCGCGACGTCGATCCGGGTGGCGTGGCCCGCCATCGCCTCGTCGACGGAGTTGTCGACGACCTCCCACACGAGGTGGTGGAGCCCGGTGGGCCCCGTGCTGCCGATGTACATGCCAGGGCGCTTGCGCACGGGTTCGAGGCCCTCGAGGACCTGGATGTCCTTGGCTCCGTAGCTGGGATCAGCCTGCGCCATGACGCGCCCTTCCGCTCGTGTCGCCGCTGCTCGGTGACAGGTGTCCGGCGACCGCCTCGGAGACCGTGACCGTCCGGTGGGGACGGGTCAGCAGGAGGGATCGCAAGACCACATCCTACCAGCGCCCTGTGACGATGCCGGCGATGAGGGGGCCACGTGGCGGTCCCTGGAGCTCCGGCACGGACGCAGCCGACCCCCCCTCCCGGAACACCACCCGCGGACCTGCGCTCACGTGCTGGCGGGCCGCACGACGAGCTCGAGGCCCGTGACCGCGCCGGGGCCGACGACGGCCTCGATCCGAGCGAGGACGTCGGGCTCGAGCCACCGCAGCTGCGTCGCCCAGCTCGGGTCGTCGACCGCGA
>JBBDQT010000134.1:0-3136 GCA_040905815.1 Acidimicrobiales bacterium | reverse complement strand
CTGCGGTCGGGGTCGAGCTCGGAGAACACGTCGTCGAGCAACAGGACCGGAGATGATCCGGTGACCTCGGTGACCACGGCGTGGGTGGCCAGGCGGAGGGCGAGCGCCAGGGACCGCTGCTCGCCCTGCGACGCGTGGGTCCGTGCCGGGAGGCCGTTCACGACGAGCTCGAGCTCGTCCCGGTGGGGCCCGACCGTGGTCGTGCCCCGTCGGAGGTCCTCACCGCGCGCCGCCTCGAGCGCGCCTGCCAACCCACCCGGTTCCCGGCGCCACTGCGGCTCGTAGGTGAGCGTCACGTCGGCGGAGGCGGCCGCGACGCGGTCGTAGGCGGTGGCCGCCACCGGCTGCAGGCGGTCCACGAGAGCCGCACGGGCGCGGCCGGTCGCCTCCCCCAGCTGGGCGAGCTTGGCGTCCCACACGTCGAGCGTGGTGACGACCTCGGGGGTGGCGCTGCCACCGGCCTGACGCAGGAGCGTGCCGCGCTGGCGGAGGACGCGATCGAGGTCCGACCGCAGCGCGTCGTTCTTGAGCGCGAGCGCGACGAGGGCGTCGTCGAGCAGCCGGCGGCGGTCCCCGGGCCCGCCCTTCACGAGCGCGAGGTCCTCGGGGCTGAACACGGTGACCCGCACCGAGCCGAGGAGGTCCCGCACCCGTCGCAGGCGCTGGCGGTTCACGAGCACCTGGTCACGCCCGGCCGTCTTCAGCAACGCCTCGAGCAGCACCACCCGCGCCGACGCGTCGTCCCCGACGACCTCCGCCCGCACCACCGCCTCGGCGGCGCCGACGCGCACGAGGGCGTCGTTCGGCGCCCCGCGGAACGACGACAGCGACGCCAGCCACGCCACCGCCTCGAGGAGGTTCGACTTGCCCTCACCGTTCGCACCCACCACGGCGGTCAGCCCCGGTGCCGGCTGCAGCTCGGCCGAGGTGTAGCTGCGGAAGTCAGTGAGCCAGAGGCGCTGGAGCCGCATGGCGGAGACCGCCTCAGCTCACCCGGACGGGCATGAGCAGGTAGAGGTAGTCCTCGGACTCCGGAGAGCGCAGCACGACCCGCTTCAGGGCGTCGATGATCTCGAAGCCGACCTCGTCGCCGGCGAGCGCCTCGATGCCGTCGGCGAGGTACTCCGGGTTGAAGGCGATGACGAGCTCGGAGCCCTCGTACTTGGCATCGAGGTCCTCCTGCGCCTGGCCAACGTCCTGGGTCACCGCGCTGAGCTCCACCCCGTCGGGACGCAGCGAGAGGCGCACCGGCGTCGACTCACGGGCGAGCAGGCGCACCCGGCGGAGCGCGTCCAGCAACGGCTCGCGACCGATCGTGAGGTGGTTCGCCTGCGTGCCGGCAACCAGCTGCCGGTAGTTCGGGAACTCCCCCTCGATGAGACGGGTCGTGAGACGGGTCTCTCCGACCTCGAACGTCGCATCGCGCTGGCCGAGGCGCAACGTCACCGTCTCGGCGCCCGCGAGGAGGCGGGTCAGCTCGCCGAGCGCCCTCGACGGGACGAGCACGGCCTGGCCCTCCGACAGCACGGAGACGCCGCGCACGTCGCGGAGGGCGAGCCGGTAGCTGTCGGTGGCCACGAGGCGCAAGCCGTCCCCCTCCGCCGCCATGAGGACCCCGGTGAGGATCGGCCGGGCGTCGTCGTGGCTCGCAGCCCGGACCACCTGGCGGAGCGCCTCGGCGAGCCCGGCGGCGTCGAGCGTGACCTCCTCCGACGGCGTGTCGGCGAGGCGAGGGAAGTCCTCGGCGGGCAGGAGCTTCACGGAGAACTGTGACCGTCCAGAGGCGATCCTGGCCTCCTCGCCGTCTGCGGTGAGGTGGACCGCACCCGGCTCGAGGGCCCGGACGATGTCGATGGTGAGCCGGCCGGGCAGCACCACAACACCGTCCTCGATGCCAGCGACGGTGAGCGCGTCGGCGATGGTCAAGTCGAGGTCGGTCCCCGTCAGGTGCAGGGCGTCACCGACCAGCTCGGCCCGGACCCCGCCGAGGACGGGCAGGCTGCCGCCCCGGCTCGCCGTCGCCCGCCCCGCGGTGGCCAGGGCCTCGACGAGCACATCTCGTTCGCAGCGCAGCTCCACGTGTGGTTGCTCTCTTTCCTCTTTAGATAGAGATCTTCAGTGATGGTGGTAGGTGCTGTGGATTGTGGATGACGTGCCATCGTCGCAGGTGCAGGACCACATGGATGATCATCGCCGATCCACAGGCGCGCCGGCTGCACCGTCGGGAGGTGCGCCGCCGCCAGGCACCTGTGCGCCGACGAGCGTCGTCCAGAGGCTCCCGACCTGTCGGTCCCCAGCTTTCTCCACAGGTCGTGCGGGCGCCGCGGCGCCGGTCGGATCAGCCACCGGTCTTGATCGCCTGCATCAGCTCGGTCACCTGGTCGTAGATCTGGCGGCGCTCGCCCATGAGCGCCCGGATCTTCTCGACGGCATGGATCACCGTGGTGTGGTCCCGCCCGCCGTACTCCCGGGCGATCGCCGGGTAGCTGAGATCGGTCAGCTCGCGGCAGACGTACATGCCGACCTGGCGTGCCGTGACGAGCGGCCGGCGACGGCTCTTGCCCTGCAGCTCCTCGACCGAGAAGCCGAACATGGTCGACGTCGCCTCGAGGATCACCTTGGGGGTGATCACCCGGGGGAGGTTGTCGGACAAGACGTCGCCGAGCACGTCGGTGGCCAGCTGCAGCGTGAGCGGCTCCTGAGTGAGGCTCGCGAAGGCCGAGACGCGGATGAGCGCTCCCTCCAGCTCACGGATGTTGTTCGTGATGTGGCTGGCGATGAACTCCAGCACCTCGGCCGGGATGGCGACCGGCTCCCGGTCCGCCTTCTTGCGGAGGATGGCGAGCCGGGTCTCGAAGTCGGGTGGCTGGACGTCGGTGATGAGCCCCCACTCGAAGCGGGTCCGGAGGCGGTCCTCCAGCGTCGCGATCGCCTTCGGAGGCCGGTCCGAGCTGATCACGATCTGCTTGTTGGCCCCGTGGAGCTCGTTGAAGTTGTGGAAGAACTCCTCTTGGAGCCCCTCCTTGCCCTCCATGAACTGGATGTCGTCGACGAGCAGGACGTCCACCTGGCGGTACTTGCGCTTGAACTGCCCGGTGGCGTTCGAGCGGATGGCGTCGACGAAGTCGTTCAGGTA
>JBBDQT010000133.1:11816-32564 GCA_040905815.1 Acidimicrobiales bacterium | reverse complement strand
CGTTCAGGAGAGGCAGGGGCCGGTGTCGGCGCCTGGCGCCCTCGGCGCCGCCAGCGCCGCGCCCAGCTCCTCCACCGCCAGGGCGTAGGCCGTTCCCCGCTGGTCGGGGGCGATGGCGAAGGCGACGCCGACGACGTTGCCGCCGGTGTCCACGACCGGCGCGCCGGAGTCGCCCGGCGCGAGCTCGCTCGCCAGGATGAGCACCTGGCGCCGGGTGTCGTGCCGGCCGTAGAGGTCCCGGCCCAGGGCCTCCACCCGCTCGCGCACGGCGAACGGGGAGATCTCGAGCGGGCCGCCGCCGGGATAGCCGAAGACGGCGCCCGTGCCGCCGACCTGCACGTCACCCACCGGGAGCGGCGCGGCCCCGATGTCGGGGACGCTGAGGACGGCGAGGTCGCGATCGGAGTCGAAGTAGACGACGTCCGCGGCTGCCCTCGACCCGTCGGGGCGGACCACCTCGGTGATGTCCTCACCGGCGACCACGTGGGCGTTGGTCACGACGACCCCCGGTTGGGCGACGAAGCCGCTCCCCTCCTGGATCCGGTTGCACGCCTCACCTGCGATCTTCACCGACGAGGCGATGACCGCCGCCGCCTGCTCCTCGGAGAGCCCGGCCTCCGCGGGCGGTGGTCCCACGTTCGGCGCGGGGCGCAGGGCGGAGAAGACCTCCGGGAACTGGTTCTCCCCCACCAGGCGGCGCAGCGTCTGGAGCGTGTCCGGGGGCGGCGGCGTCCGCTCGGCGATGCCCCGGGCGATCACCGATCCGCGGGCGAGGCGGGCGGCGGTGCCCGGCACGTCGGCCATCGTGGGCACGAGGAGCCACACGGCGACGAGGAGGCCGAGGATCCCGGCCCCGGCACCGCCGATGCGATCGACGGGTCGTCCCGCCATGGGCAGGGCGAGGTGGGCTCTCGCGCCGATGACGAGGCCGAGCGCCTGGCCCACGAACGCGCCGCCGAGGAGCGCGCCCGCGGCGACGAGGAGACGCCCCGTCGGCTCGGCGCTGTCGAAACGCTCGATGATCGACGGCAGCACCCGGGCGGCGACGACGAGCCCCAGCACCATCCCCGCCCATGACAGGGCGCGGGCGAGCAGGCCCAGCCGGTAGCCACCGACCGCTGCGGACAGGCCCAGCACGATGATGATGACGTCGAAGAGGTTCATGAGCGCAACCGGGCCGCCTTGAGGCCGCCCGGCACCGGGCCGAGCAGGCGGGCCGACGTGAGGAACCCCGTGTGGGCGACCATGCGGTGGTCGGGCCTGACCGCCTGGCCCTCGACGTGCCACGTCCTGCGGAGGAACTCCACCGTCTCCGCCAGCTCGAAGCCGCTCTCGAGGAACGCCTCTCGGAGCTGCACGGCCTGGGTGATCGACGGGTTGTAGGCGAGGATGGTGCCCCCGCCGCGCAGCGCTGCGACCGCGTGCGGGACGACCCGCCAGGGCTCCGGGAGGTCGAGCACGACGGCGTCCACGCCCACCTCGTCGATGCCCTCGTAGACATCGCGCACCTCGACCCGGTAGCGCTCACCGGCAGCGTCGGCGCCGACGAAGGCGGCGACGTTCTCCCGCGCCCTCATCGCGAAGTCCTCCCGCACCTCGTAGCCGACGACGTGGGCACCGGCTCGCACCATCGTCATGGACAGCGCGCCGCTGCCGACGCCCGCTTCGAGCACCCGGACACCCGGGTGGATGTCCGCCATGATCAAGATCGGCCCGAGGTCCTTCGGATAGATGACCTGTGCGCCACGCGGCATCCGGAACACGAAGTCGGTGATCGTGGGCCGCATCGCCGTGTAGCGGGCACCGACCGTCGAGCGGACGGTGGCGCCCTCCTCCCGCCCGAGGAGGTCGCTGTGGGGGAAGAGGCCCGCGTGGGTGTGGAACTCGCCTCCGTCGGCGAGCGTCACGAGGTACTGACGTCCCTTGGCGTCGACCACGATCACCTTCTCGCCGACCGTGAACGGTCGGGCCATCAGCGCTTCGAGACCTCGGGCTGGTGCCAGATCTCGAGGACCTCACCAGGTCGCAGCACCTCGGAGTACACGACCTTCGGCTCGCCCTTGCGACTCCGCTGGAGCAGGCGCAGGACCCACGCGAGCACGGCGACGCCGGTCCACGTCCGAGAGCCCCCGAGGAAGCCCTTCGTGGTGCCGTACCTCGTGAGGAAGCGGAGCATCAGACCCGACGCACCTCGACGACGGTCGTGCGCTTCTTCCCCTTGCGCCGGCCGAGCAGGTAGACGGTGGCGAGGATGGCCACCGCAGCGACAGCCCCGACGACGACCGCTCCGCCCTTCGCCTTCTCGCCGACGCTGTCGACCTCTCCGCGCAGCTCCCGGAGCTTGTCCTCGATGTCGTCGCGGGTCACGTTGCCGTTGGCGGTGGGAGACGCGCTCATCGGCTCGCCCTCCTGCTGCTCGCGCTGCGCTTGCGGGTCGCGGCCAGAGCCATGGCGATGACGATCGCGACCCCGATGAGCGTCAAGAGGTACGGAGCCCACGACCAGCTCCCCTCGAAGGTGGACCCTGTCTCGGTCTGGAGGGCCCGGAGCCCGGCGAGGGTCAACAGCACGAGGCCGATCGACAGGGTGAGCGAGCCACCGACGCCGAAGGCGATCGACCGACCGAGGCCCTTGAGCGGGCCGACGGTCTCCTGCTTGGCGTAGGTGCGGATCAGCTCCCACAGGTCGGTGACCATCGTGGGCAGCGAGGCATCGCCACGGTTGTCGGGCACGCGTCTCCTGAGGTGTCGCTGGCGGGCGCACCTTCCTATCCCCCTCGCAGGCGCGTCGCAAGCACCGGACCGGCGGGCGCGTCAGCCCGGCGGCTGCAGACCCGGCCAGGCGCTCGGCCCCAGCTCCTCGATGGCGGGTACGTCGGGGTAGGCGACGAGCAGGTCGGCGAGGGCCGTCTGGACGGGGCCGGCGTCCGCTCGGAGCGGGAGGCCGTTCAAGACGAGCGCGAACGTGAGCTCCCCCTCGTTCCTGGTGTCGGCGTGACCGGCGAGCGATGCCACGTTGTTCAGCGAACCGGTCTTCGCCCGGAGGCGCCCGCTCACCGGCGAGTCCAGGAAGCGCCGGGCCAGCGTGCCCGTCACGCCGGCGACGGCGAGACCCCCCTCGACCTCACCACCGGCGTCGAGCTGGACGAGGAGGTCGTGCAGGAGGTCGCACGTGAGCCGGTTCCCGCGATCGAGGCCAGAGCCGTCGACCACGTCGATCCCCGCCATCGGCAGCCGCAGGTCGGCGAGGGTCGCCTCGGCGACCATCGCACCCGCCTCCGTCGACCCGTTGCCGGCGACCCGGTGGCCGACCTCCTTCAAGAGGAGCTCGGCGGTGCCGTTGTCGCTCTCCCGCAACATCTGGCCGACCAGCTCGAGGATCGGCGGCGAGTCGATGCCGGCGACCTCGTTCCCGACGGCTGGCGGCGCCACGCCGGACGACGGATCACCCCCCACCTCGACCCCCCGCTCGACGAGGAGATGCGTCAGCGTGGCCGCGGCGTCGGTCGGCGGCTCGGCTTGGGGCTCACGCCTGCCGACAAAGCGGGCGAAGCCGTCGTTCACGGTCAGCGCGCTGAGGGGGCCGATCTCGTTCTGGGCCCGGTAGCGGTCGGGCCACGAGGGCACGTAGCGGACGGTGTCGTAGCGGGAGTCGTCACCGATGACCCGGCCCTGCACCGAGCGGACGCCGGCGGCGACCACCCGGTCGGCCAGCGCCTCGATCGGTGTGCGCAGGGCTGGCTGTCGGCTGAAGGAGTCGCCCCATTCCTGGGTGCCCAGCACGGGGTCGCCTCCCCCCACGAGCCAGAGGTCGCCGGCGACCACCCCGTCGGCCACGGGTGCCTCGGTCCTCACCGACGTGCGCAGGGACGCCGAGGCCTCCACGTGGGCGAGGACGGTCGCCGCCGTGACGAGCTTGAGGGTGGATGCGGGTACCACGGAGGTGTCGGGGTCGGACTCGAAGAGGTCGCGCCCCTCCTCGCTCACCACGAGGCACGACGGCTCTGGCACGCTCGCCATGAGCTCGCCGAGCCCGGTCACGAGGCGCCGTTCGCCGATCGGGCCGGCGAGCAGCACCGGCACCCGACGGGCGGTGAGCACGGGGGCGGCCTCCGGTGGTCCTTGCCGGTCGATCGCCTCCCCCGATGCTGGAGGGACGGAGCGGAACCCTGCCGCGCCGGCGGTGACGGCGATCAGCGCGAGGATCGCCGGCAGCAGGTGTCGGCGCACGTCGGCCGAGGATACGGCGGCGACTCGCCACCGCGGTGCACCCACGTTCAGCTCGCGGAGCTCGGCTCCAACGCGAGGCCGCGGCGCTGCCGCCAGCGGGCGTGGCGCCAGAGGTGGTCGAGCGCGGTCACCGCCCGGTTCGACGAGGCGTAGCAGAGGCGACCGGACGCCCGGACGGCTGCGGGGCCGGCGTTGTCCGGGTCGGCGACGGCGAGCTCGGTCGCGGTGAGGATCGGCTTGCCGGTGCGCTCGCTGATCGCCGCCGCGGCCTCGGCGAAGCGGGCGTCCTGGCGCTCGTGGTAGGCGACGATCCGCTCGAGCCCGTGGTCGGGGTGGAATGGGCCCTCGCGCATGAGCCGGCCCTGGTTCGACTGGATCCCGAGACCGAGGTAGACGATCGAGTCGACGCCCGGATGCCGGGCGATGAGCTCCATCACGGTGGGGATGGTGTCGCGGGTCTCCCCGCCGGCGAGGTCGACGGGGTTGTTGCGGCTCCACCGGGGCGGGAGGTGCTCGTCGATCGCCGCCAGCAGGTCGTCGGGCAGGGCAACGAGCTCGAGCGAGGTGCGGGCGATGGCATCGGCGGTGACGACGCCCCATCCACCGGCTGTGGTCATCACGACGGTGCGGGGCCCTCTTGGAAGCGGCTGGGTGGCGAAGGTGGCCGCCGCCTCGAAGGCCTCCTCGACCGTCGCGGCGCGGGTGACGCCGTGCTGGCGGCACATGCCGTCGAACACCGCGTCGTCGCTGGCGAGGGAGCCCGTGTGGCTCGCCGCCGCCCGCTGCCCCGCGGCGCTCGCCCCGCCCTTCAGCAGCACGAGCGGCCGGCGCTCGGCGACGGACCGGATCCGGTCGGCAAACGCGCGTCCGTCGGCGATGCCCTCCACATAGGCGAGGCCGACGGCGGTCTCGGGGTCGGCGGCGTAGAAGTCGAGGAAGTCCGCCACGCCGTTTGCTGCCGCGTTGCCAGCAGAGACCGCCCGGCTGATGCCGACGCCGGTCTGCACCGCGTAGTTCATGAAGCTCGAGACGAAGTTCCCTGACTGGCTGGCGACGCCGATCCTTCCCGGAGGCGGGATGGGGGCGACGATCTGCGCGCACAGCGACGACGGCGACGAGACGAACCCCTGGCCGTTGGGCCCGGCGAGCACCATCCCGAGCTCGTCCGTGAGCGCCACCAGCTGGTCCTGCGCCGCGCGGCCGTCCTCCCCTGCCTCGGCGTAGCCGGCCGAGGTGACGAACGCCGCCGGGATGCCCTTTGCTGCGCACCGCCGGAGGAGCTCGGCGTTGGCCGATGCGGGCGTGCACACGAACACGAGGTCGATCTCACCGTCGGGGAGGTCGTCCACCGAGGTGGCGCACGGGATGCCGAGCACCTCACCGCCCTCGCGGTTCGTGGCGAACACCTTGCCGGCGTAGCCGCCGGCGAGGATGTTGTGGAGCGCGACGAAACCGAACTTCCCTGGATGGGTGCTGGCCCCGGCGACGAGGACGCCCGACGGGTCGAACATCGGCCGGAACCGCTCGACGCTGCGGCAGGCGGGGGTCAAGACGCCATCTCCACGAGCGCGTCCACCGCGACGGGTGCCCCCTCGGCGGTGACGACCAGCGGGTTGAGGTCGACCGACACCACCTCGGGCTCGGCCACGGCCACGGCGGCGAGCCCGACGAGCAGGTCGACGACCTTGTCCCGCTGCACCGCTGCCTCCCCGCGGAACGGCCCGAGGAGGGTGGCCGTACGGAGGTCGTCGAGCATGTCCTCGGCGTCGGTCCGGGTGAGCGGCACGAGCCGGAACGAGACGTCCTGCACGGCCTCGGCCAGGACCCCGCCGATGCCCACCATCACCGTCATGCCGAACTGCGCGTCGGCGTGGAGGCCGGCGATGAGCTCGCGGTTCCCCTGCACCATCGGGGCGATGAGGACGCCGACGTCGCCGTCGTCAGGCGTGGCCCGCCCCAACAGCTCGGCCGCGGCCTCCTCGACCGCCGTGGCGTCGCCGAGGCGCAACCGCACCAGACCACGCTCGGTCTTGTGGGTGATGGCGTCGCCGCAGAGCTTGGCGACCACCGGGAAGCCGATCTCGATCGCGGCTGCGGCCGCTTCGGCAGCCGTGGCGACGACCCGCTCGTCCGGGACAGGCACGCCGTGCCGGGCCAGGAGCGCCTTGGAGTCCGCCTCGGAGAGCGTGCGCGACATGGCGCCGGAGCCTACGCGCCACCGCCAGCACCACCCGAGACACGCCGACCGGGTGCAGCAGGGCGCGCCAGGCGCTGTCCCCTGCACCCGGAGCGAGGGGACGGTAGCCCGCCTCCGTCAGGGCTGGAGGGCGGCCCGGAAGAAGGAGCGGACGTGGGCCATGCGTCGGTCGAGCGCCTTCCCGGAGAGGGGGTCCTCGCCGATGAGCGCTTCGAGGAACACCACGTCGCTGAAGTAGCTGAGGAGCGCGCCGTAGCCGGTGATCAGCATCTGCTCGGGGTCCTGGCGGCGGAACCGGCCCTCGTCCATCTCCTTCTCGAAGAACCCCACCGCCTGCTGGAAGAACGGCCGGAGGGCGGCGCCGATGTCCACGCCGTGCTGGTCGCCGCCCTCGATCGCCTCCCGGCGGACGAGGCGCACGAAGTCGGGGTTGGCGACGAAGAACTCGAAGGCGGCGTCGAGCACGTGGTCGACCTTCGCCCACCCTTCGAGCGGCCCCGCGATCGCCTCCTCGACGCGGACCCCGAAGTCGATGACGGCGAGGGCGAAGACCTCGCGGTACAGCGCCTCCTTGGACGAGAAGTGGTGGAGGAGGCTCGGACGGCGGATGCCGACCGCACCGGCGATGTCCGACAGGGAGCTGCCGTCGTACCCGTGGTCGGCGAACGCCCTGGTCGCGGCCACGAGGATCGCCTGGCGCGTCGTCGGCGCGGCTTGGGCGGTGGCCATGATCACCCAGCGTACCGAGGGCAGCGCCGTGGACCGGGGGCTCCCGGGTCGAGGCGGTGTCCGGGCGGCTCGCTTCACCGCCCCGCGGCGGCCTGGGTAGGGTGGACCGGTGATCGATCGCGCCCTTGCCACCGACCCTGTCAACCAGCCCTACACCGATGTCGACGCGCTCGCCATCAACGTGGTGCGAGGCCTCTCGATGGACGCCCCGCTCGCCGCCAACAGCGGCCACCAGGGCACGGCCATGGCCCTCGCACCGCTCGCCCACGTGCTGTTCACGCGCATCATGCACCACGACCCGTCGTCACCCGAGTGGCCCGACCGCGACCGCTTCATCCTCTCGAACGGCCACGCCTCGATCCTCTTGTACTCGATGCTCCACCTGGGGGGCTACGGCCTCACCACCGACGACCTGCGCGCCTTCCGCCAGTGGGAGAGCCAGACACCGGGCCACCCGGAGCGCAACCACACCGCAGGCGTCGAGGTGACGACCGGACCGCTCGGCCAGGGCTTCGCCAACGGCGTCGGTATGGGCATCGCCGAGCGGTGGCTCCGCAGCCGCTTCGGCCCCGAGATCTGCGATCACCACGTCTTCGTGCTGTGCGGCGACGGCGACCTCCAGGAGGGCCTGAGCCACGAGGCGGCGTCGCTCGCCGGCCACCTCGGGCTCGGTCGCCTCGTGTACGTCTACGACGACAACCACATCAGCATCGACGGGCGAACCGAGCTCTCCTACAGCGACGACGTCCCGATGCGCTTCCGCTCCTACGGCTGGGACGTCGAGGACCTCGGCGAGGCGGCGGAGGACTGCGAGCAGCTCGAGGCGTCGGTCCGGCGGGCCATGGCCGTGGAGGACCGACCGTCGCTCATCGTGCTGCGCACCCACATCGCCTGGCCGGCGCCGAACGCCACCGACACCCACGAGGCCCACGGCATGGGCCTCGACGCCGACGAGGTCCGCCGCACCAAGGAGATCCTCGGGATCCCGGCCGACGAGTCGTTCTGGGTCCCCGACGAGGTCGCCGAGCTCTACCGGGAGCGCACCAGCCGGGGCAAGGATCTCAACGCTGCCTGGCGCGACCGCAAGAAGGCCTATGCGGGCGATGTGGACGTGCTCGACGCGTGCCTCGAGGGCCGTGGCGTCCCGGGCTGGGAGAAGTCGCTGCCGACGTGGTCGGCCGGTGAGAAGCTCGCCACGAGGAAGGCCAGCGGCAAGGTGCTCGAGGCCATCCTCGACGTCGTCCCCGGGATCATCGGCGGCGGCGCCGACCTCACCGGCAACACGAACACCACGATCAAGGGCGAGCCGCAGTCGCGCACCGATCCGGACGGCCGCCAGATCTACTTCGGCATCCGCGAGCACGGGATGGCGGGCGCGATGAACGGCATGGCGATGCACGGCGGGGTGATCCCGATGGGCGGCACGTTCTTCGTGTTCTCCGACTACATGAAGCCGGCGGTGCGCCTCGCCTCGATCACCGGCGCCCACGCGGTGTTCGTCTGGACCCACGACTCGGTCGGTGTGGGCGAGGACGGCCCCACCCACCAGCCGGTCGAGCAGCTCGCCGGCATACGGGCGATCCCCGGCTTCCGGCTCCTGCGCCCCGCTGACGCCAACGAGACCGCACAGGCGTGGCGGATCGCGGTCGACGTCGACGGGCCGGTCGGCCTCGTGCTCAGCCGCCAGGACCTCCCGGTGCTCGAGGGCACCGCCGGCAACGAGGGCGTGCTGCGCGGCGCGTACACGCTCGTCGATCCCGAGGGCGGCGCTCCTGACCTGATCCTCGCCAGCACCGGCAGCGAGGTGCACGTCTGCGTGCAGGCCGGTGAGCTGCTCACCGAGGAGGGCATCGCGACCCGCGTCGTCTCCATGCCGTCGTGGGACCTCTTCATCGAGCAGTCCGACGAGTACAGGGCTGAGGTCCTGATCCCCGGCGTGCCCACCCTCGGGGTCGAGGCTGCCTCCGCCTTCGGGTGGGACCGCTGGGCAGATGACGTCGTCGCCATCGACCGCTTCGGTGCCTCCGCTCCCGGCGGCGAGGTGCTCAAGAACCTCGGCTTCACCCCGGAGAACGTGGCAGCGCGGGCGCGCACCCTGCTCGCCAGCCGGCAGGGGGGCTGACGCGTGGGGGAGCTCACCGACCTGTTCGAGGAGCAGGGCCAGAGCCCGTGGCTCGACAACCTCCGTCGCGACTGGCTCGTCGACGGTGAGCTCGGCCGGTGGGTCGAACGCGGCATCAGGGGGGTCACGTCCAACCCGTCGATCTTCCAGAAGGCGATGACCGGGGGGTCCTCGTACGACGAGCAGCTCGACCGCCTGCTCGCCGAGGGCTGCACCGTGCCCGATGCCTACTGGGCGATGGTGACCACCGACATCGAGGACACGCTGACGCTCCTGCGCCCCGTCTACGACCGCAGCGGCGGCACGGACGGCTTCGTCTCGCTCGAGCTGGCGCCGGAGATGGCCCGTGACACCCACGCGAGCATCGCCGCTGCCCGCGGCTTCCACGAGGCCATCGCCGAGCCGAACCTGATGATCAAGATCCCTGCGACGGCCGAGGGCGTGCCCGCCGTGCAGCGGATGATCGCCGAGGGTCGCAACATCAACATCACCCTCATCTTCAGCCTCGAGCGCTACGCCGAGGTGATGGAGGCCTACCTGAGCGGGCTCAAGGAGCTCGCCGCCGCGCAGCCCGACCGGGACCTCGCCGACGTGGCGAGCGTGGCCAGCTTCTTCATCAGCCGGGTCGACGTGGAGGTCGACCGACGGCTCGACGCCATCGGCACCGCCGAGGCCACGGCGCTCAAGGGCAAGGCCGCGGTCGCCCAGGGGAAGCTCGCCTACGACCTGTTCCGTTCGACGTTCAGCGGGCCCCGGTGGGATGCACTGGAGGCGCGGGGCGCACGGGTGCAGCGCCCCCTGTGGGCGTCGACGTCCACGAAGGACCCGTCGCTCCCCGACACCCTCTACGTCGACACCCTCATCGGTCCCGACACGGTGAACACCATGCCCGAGGCGACGCTCGAGGCGTTCGAGGACCACGGCACCGTGGCGTGCACCGTCGACCAGGGCGTCGACGACGCCACCGCGCTGTTCGCCGAGCTGGCCCGCGTCGGCATCGACACCGACGACGTCTCCCGGGTGCTCGAGGACGAGGGCGTCGCCGCCTTCGCCAAGGCCTTCGACGAGCTCATCGCAACGCTCGGGGAGAAGATCACGTCCCGCACACCGTGAACCACGACGTCGTCCGCCCCCGCCACCACCACCTGCTCGAAGCGCCGCTCGACCCCCTCCTGGCGCAGGCGTCGGCCATCAGAGACCACACCCACGGGACCCGGGTCACGTACTCGCCCAAGGTCTTCATCCCCCTCACCCACTTGTGCCGAGACCGGTGCGGCTACTGCACGTTCGCCCAGGCGCCGGCCCGGGTCCGGGCGCCGTACCTCTCGCCCGAGGAGGTCCTCGACATCGCCCGTGCCGGCGCCACCGCCGGCTGCCACGAGGCGCTCTTCACCCTCGGTGAGCGGCCCGAGCTGCGCTACCGGGAGGCCGCCGGCTGGCTCGCCGCCCACGGCCACGACACCACGGTCTCGTACCTGTCGGCGATGTGTCGCCTCGTGCTGGAGGAGACCGGTCTCCTCCCCCACGCCAACGCCGGCGCTCTCGACGCCGAGGAGCTCGCCTCCCTCCGGCCGGTCAGCGCCAGCCAGGGGATGATGCTCGAGTCGCTCAACCCCGACCTGGACGCCCACCGGGGAGCGCCGGACAAGGAGCCGGCCCGTCGGCTGGCGACGCTCGAGGCGGCCGGCCGGCTCGCCATCCCGTTCACCACGGGCATCCTCGTCGGCATCGGGGAAACCCGCGCCGACCGGCTGGTCGCCCTCGAGGCGATCGCCGGCAGCCACGCCCGGCACGGCCACGTGCAGGAGGTGATCGTCCAGAACTTCCTGCCGAAGCCGGGGACCTCGATGCACAGGGCCTCGGCGTGCACTGAGGACGAGTACCTGTGGAGCGTCGCCGCCGCCCGCGTGGTGCTCCCGCCGGTCGTGCACCTGCAGGCGCCACCGAACCTCAGCGACGACTTCGGCCGCCTGCTCGACGCCGGCATCGACGACTGGGGCGGGGTGTCCCCGGTGACGCCCGATCACGTCAACCCCGAGCGCCCGTGGCCTGCGATCGAGCGTCTCGCCAGGGTGACCGAGGCTCGCGGGCTCGCCGTCGCCCCGCGGCTCACGATCTACCCGTCGTTCGCCGCCTTGCCCGAGCGCTGGCTCGATCCCGCCGTGCGGTTCCCCGTCATGGACCGCGCCGACGCCGAGGGCCTCGCCCGGGATCACCCGTGGAGCTCGGGTGGCGACGTCGCCCCTCCCCATCTCGTGCCCGCCACGCCCGCTGAGGGTGGCGCCATCGGCGAGGTGCTGGCCGGCGTCCGCCTCGGGCAGGAGCCGGGCGAGGACGAGATCACGACGCTCTTCTCGGCGCGCGGGCCACAGGTCGCCGCGGTGGCGGCCCTCGCCGACGAGCTGCGGGCGGAGACCGTCGGAGACGTGGTCACGTGGGTCGCGAACCGCAACATCAACTACACGAACGTGTGCACGTTCAAGTGCCGGTTCTGCGCGTTCTCGAAGGGGCCGCTGTCGCTCAACCTGCGGGGGAAGCCGTACCTGCTCACCCTGGAGGACATACAACAGCGCGTGACCGAGGCCGTGGAGCTCGGCGCCTCAGAGGTCTGCCTCCAGGGCGGCATCCACCCTGACTTCGACGGGGACTACTACCTGCACGTCACCGAGGCGGTCCGGGCCGTCGCCCCCGACATCCACATCCACGGCTTCACCGCCCTCGAGGTGACCGAGGGCGCCAGGCGCAACGGCGTGCCCCTCGCCGACTACCTGCGGACCCTCATGGCGGCCGGGCTGAAGACGCTCCCCGGCACCGCCGCGGAGATCCTCGACGACGAGGTCCGGGCGGTGCTGTGCGCCGACAAGGTCGACACGGGCGAGTGGCTCGACGCCCACCGCACCGCCCACGGCGTCGGTCTCCGCTCCAACGTCACGATCATGTTCGGCAGCATCGAGCACCCCCGGCACTGGGCCCGCCACCTGGTCCGCACCCGTGATCTCCAGAGGGAGACCGGCGGCTTCACCGAGTTCGTGCCGCTCCCGTTCGTCCACATGGCGGCGCCCATGTACCTGCAGCGCAGGGCGCGGCGCGGCCCGACCTTCCGGGAGGCGCTGCTCATGCACGCCGTGGGTCGCATCGCGTACCGGGGCTGGATCGACAACATCCAGGTCTCGTGGGTGAAGATGGGTCGCGGCGGCTCCACGCAGGTGCTCGCGGCGGGTGCGAACGACCTGGGTGGGACCCTCATGGACGAGAACATCTCGCGTGCGGCCGGCGCGACGCACGGCCAAGCCATGGACGAGGCGGCGTTCCGGTCATGGGTCGAGCCGATGGGGCGCCGCCTCGAGCAGCGCACCACCCTGTACGGCCGGTACCTGCGGCGTGCAACGCTGGAGGCGCATGGTGAACCTCCCTCCGTACCGCACCGGTGACGACGATCTCGACCAGCGTCTCGTCGAGCTGCTCGACGCCGCCGGCGCCGAGACCGACCGCGACCAGCTGTTCGAGATCCTCGCCTCGGGCATCCTGCTCGCCGGGGACGAGGCCGATCGCCTGGACCTGAAGATCACGAACGCGGCCTTGAAGGAGATGCGGGGGGCGTTCGCGCTCTTCGGTCCGTACCGCGACATCTCCAAGGTCACGATCTTCGGCTCGGCGAGGACGAGCCGGGACCACCCGCTGTACCCGCAGACCCACCGGATCGCAGCGGCGCTGGCCGAGCGGGGGTGGATGATCGTCACCGGCGCGGGACCGGGGATCATGGAGGCGGGCATGGAGGGCGCCGGAAGGGAGCGGTCGATCGGCGTGCTGATCCGCCTCCCCTTCGAAGGTGGGGCCAACGAGGTCATCGCCGGTGACGACAAGCTCATCGAGATGAAGTACTTCTTCACCCGCAAGCTCATGCTGATGAAGGAGTCCGCTGCGTTCGTGTCGCTGCCTGGCGGCTTCGGGACCCTGGACGAGGCCTTCGAGCTCCTCACCCTCGTCCAGACGGGCAAGGCGGAGCCCGTCCCGATCGTCCTGCTCGACACGCCCGGGGGGACGTACTGGACCGGATGGCAGCGCTTCGTCGAGGACGAGGTCGCCGGCAACGGGATGGTCTCGGAGGCCGACCGCAGCCTCTACTGCATCACCGACGACGTCGACGTGGCGGTCGCCGAGATCGAGCGCTTCTACCGGAACTACCACTCGCTGCGCTACGTCGGCGACCGGCTCGTGCTGCGGTTGCGGTCGGCACCGACCGACGAGGAGCTCGCCGAGCTGAGCGAGGCGTTCTCCGACATCGTGGTCTCTGGTGGCATCGAGCGCGCCCGCCCCTTCCCACCGGAGGTGTCGGGCGACGACCACCTGGATCTCCCCCGGCTCGCCCTGCGGTTCGACCGCCGGAGCATGGGGCGCCTGCGGCTGCTGCTCGACCGCCTGAACGGGCTGGAGAGCGCACCCTCGTCGTCGGCAAAGCCCCCCACCGTCGCCGAGGACGAAGCCGTCGCCGAGCGCGAGGACGCAGAGCGGGCCGCTCCCTGAGGCACAGGCTCAAGCCTGGTGGTCGACCTCGGTGAGGATGTAGACGGCCTTCTCCACCGCGCGGCGGGCGCGGGTGAGTCGCTTCTCGTCGACCGGCAGCTCGGTCCCGCCAGCGTCGATCGACTCTCGCAGCCGCACGATCGCGAGGTCGCCCAGCTCCTCGGCGATCCCCTCGAGCCGGACCCGGATGTCGTCGAACTCCCCTGCCACGACAGAGCACCGTAGCCCCCTAACATCGTCGGACCATGGTGCAGACCCGTCCGAACCAGCTCGCCGCGCCTGGAGACCTCCACGAGTGGCTCAGCTTCGAGGACCCGGCCGAGGCACGGACCTGGACGTTCGACGTCACGTTCCTCCTGAGCCGCTGGACGTGCGTGTTCGGCCGCGGGTGCAAGGGCGTGCTCACCGAGGACACGACCGAGCAGGTCGAGGGTTGCTGCAGCTACGGGGCCCACTTCACGAGCGACGCTGACCGCGACCGCGTCGACGCGGTCGTCGCCACCCTCGAACCGAGCGAGTGGCAGCACCGCTCGATCGGTCGGCGCAAGGGGGCGACGCTTCGCGACCGGGACGGCACGTGGCGGACGCGCCTGCACGACGGCGCGTGCGTGTTGCTCAACCGCCCCGGCTTCGGTGCCGGGCCCGGCTGCGCGTTGCACGTCGCCGCCGAGGCACGGGGCCTCCACCACCACGAGACGAAGCCCGACGTGTGCTGGCAGCTGCCGCTCCGACGAGTGGACAGCACCGACGAGCTCGGCCACGTCACGTCGACGGTCCGGGAGTGGAAGCGGCGCGACTGGGGCGAGGGGGGCGAGGACTTCCACTGGTGGTGCACCGAGACGGACGAGGCCTTCATCGGCGAGACCACCGTGCTCGCCTCCATGCGGCCCGAGCTCGAGGCCATGGTCGGTGCACCGATCTACGCCCTGCTGCTCGACGCCCTCGGCGACCGGCTGTCGAGCACCACCGTGCTCCCCCACCCGGCGGTCCGCCGGCGCTGAGGTTCTTCAGCGACCCTGCGCGCGGAACGCCTGGAGCGCCGGCCAGAGGTCGTCAGTGGTCGTGCGGTAGTCGTAGAGGGAGCCTCCGAGGACCTGCCGGAGCACCGACGCCCGGAGCATCCCCTCGACGTCCCCCGGGCTCGTCCTGTTGGCGATGCCGCCGATGGTGTGGACCGGAGCGTCGGGCCGACCGAGGTTGGCCCGCATCCGGTCGATGCTCTCGGCCGTGTAGCGCTCGGCGTCTCGGTAGCCGGAGCTCTGCTTGCGATCGCTCTGGTAGCTCATCGGCAGCCACACGTCGTAGAGGGGCGCTAGCTCCGCCCACGGGAAGCCGGGCCAGAGGTTGGGGTTCACGACCTCGAGGAGGACCGGGGGGTACGGGATCGCTCCGAGGGTGAGATCCGGTCGCGCGGCGCGCAGCTCGGTGGAGAGGGCGACCAGCCGGCGGTTCCGCTCGGCGTGGTCCTTGACCTTCAGCGACTCGATGTCGACGGCGATGGTGTCGATGGGCAGCTGGGCGATGGTGAGGAGCCGGGCGAGGTCGAACGCGGGGTCCTCGAGCGTCGGCAGGTACCAGGCGACGACGCCGAGTCCCCGGGCCCGGGCCCGCTGGATGAGCGGCACCAGGCGCTCCGGCTCGAGCACGTGCTGCGGCGCGTCCCACTTGGACGACTGGACGTACAGCGTCTGGACGCCGAGATCAGCCATCCGGTCGATGTCGGCGACCTCGACGAGAGGCCCGTCCTTGCCGAACGTGTGGCTCCAGTCGTAGACGTCGATCCAGGCCCCGAGGCCCGAGTAGACGGCCACGGACCGGTGGGAGGCGGCGAGAGCGGCGGGAGCAGCGGGCTCGGACGGGGGCTCGGATGCAGGTGGCGCGGCGACCGGCGGCGGCTCCGATGGCGCGGTGTCGTCAGGGGCCGCGGGCACCGGCGCCGGCTCATCCTGGGAGACGAGCGCGTCGATCATGGGGGCGGGTCCGCCAAGCCGTTGGAGGGCGGTGTGCTCGGTGGCTCCGCCGCACGCAACCATCATCAGTGCCGTCGCGAGGAGCACCCCGCCACGGGCTCTCCACCGCCGCATCGTCCGGAAGGTTACAGGTCCCCCGCGCCGCCGACGGGTCAGCCCGACGCCACGCCCCAGGGACCCCCGGACCACTCCTCCTCGCCGTCCGCCGGCGAGGGCAGGAGGCGCACCTCGTCGGGCACGAACGGCAGCACGGAGTCGAGGTACGACCGCAGCGCGACCTCGTTGCCGACGTCGACGCCCGTCGCTTCCGACAGGAACCACCGGTGCTCGAGGATCTCATGGAAGGTCTCGGCCAGCTCCAGCTTCGACCGCTGGTCGCCGGGGATGGCGGCGGTGATCGGCTCGTAGACCTCGCTGAGCCACCCGTACGCGGCTACCGCCTCGGGGACCGGCTCGCCGGTGGCCTGCTCGAGGTGGACTCGGTACGCGAGGAGGTCGTTGAGGAGGCGGCGGGCCTGGTTCTCCTGCACCTCCAGACCCGTGAGCCGCTCGAGGGCGCGGCTGTGATGACCCGCCTCCACGACGCGGGCGTGGAGGCGGAGGCGATCGCCGCCGTCGGTCGAGACGAGCTCGAGCTCCTCGACGTCGAAGCCCATGTCGTTCAGCCGCTCGAGCCGGCGGTCGATGCGGTAGCGCTCGCCGGCGCCGAACTCCTCGTGCCTCGTCAGCTCCTCCCACAGGGCGTGGTAGCGGCGCTCGAGCTCGAGGAGCGTCTCCTGGGGGTCCACGTCGGACGGCAACCGGGAAGCGGCGGCCAGATCCATGATCTCGCCGGCGACGTTCTCGGTGGCGATCTGGAGGTCGTGTGACCGCTGCCCGGCGGAGAGCGCGTCGTGCAGCTCGCCGGTCTCCGCGTCGACGAGGTACGCCGACAGCGCCCCCGCATCGCGCCGGAAGAGCGTGTTCGACAGCGAGCAGTCGCCCCAGTAGAAGCCGTCGAGGTGGAGCCGCACGAGCAGGATGGCGAGGGCGTCGAGCAGGCGGCTGCGGAGGTCCGCGACGCCGCGGCCGCTGAACAGGTAGCGGTACGGCAATGAGAACTGGAGGTGGCGGGTGATGAGGGCGGCGTCGAGCGGCGATCCGTCGGGCGCCTCCCGGCCGGAGACGACGCCCACCGCCTCGACGACGGGCAGCTCGGCCTCGGCGAGCTGGCGGAGGAGCCGGTACTCGCGCTCGGCCGTCGCCCTCGCGGTCTCCTTGACGGCATAGACCGCTCCGTCGTAGGTGACGAACCGGACGACGTGGCGGGAGATGCCACGGGCGACGTCGACGAGGCGCTCGGTCTCCCACTCCGCCAGCGGCGCGTCCCACGGCAGGTCGAGGAAGTCGGGGTGCCCCCGACGGGCGACGAGCTGGAACGTGGCCACGTGGCTGGCAACCTCCTCCGTGGGCGACGGGTGCGGCCCGGTGACCCAGGCCTCTAGGCCCGCCGGCGGTCCTGCTCGCGCAGCTTGCGCTTGCGGATGCGAAGGGCGCTCGGCGTGATCTCGACGAGCTCGTCGTCGGTGATCATCTCGATCGAGGACTCGATCGTCAGCTCCCGCGGCGGCGGCAGCTTCACTGCGTCGTCGGCGGCGTGGGTGCGGATGTTCGTCTTCTGCTTCTCGCGGACGCAGTTGACGACCATGTCGCCGGCCCGGCTGTTCTCGCCGATCACCATGCCCTCGTACACGGTCTCCCCCGGTCCGACGAGGAGCTCGCCGCGCAGCTGGAGGTTGTCGAGCGCGTAGGCGGTGCTCACACCGCTGCGATCGGCGATCATCGCCCCGCCCTTGCGGGTGGGCAGCTCGCCGACCCACGGGATCCAACCCCGGTGGCGCGTGTGCAGCAAGATCGTGCCGCGCGTCGCGGTGAGCAGCTCGGTGCGCAGGCCGAGCAGACCACGTGCCGGCGCCTCGAAGGTGATCAGCGTGCGGCCGGGGTCACCGGGGCGCATGTCGAGCACCCTGCCCTTGCGGGGGGCGAGCGCCTGGGTGATGGTGCCGACGTGCTCGTCGGGGACGTCGGCGACGCCCTCCTCGAGCGGCTCGTGGCGCTTGCCGTCGATGTCCTTGGTGATGACCTCGGGCCGGCTTACCTCGAGCTCGTAGCCCTCCCGGCGCATCGTCTCGATGAGGACCGCCAGCTGGAGCTCGCCGCGACCGGCGACCTGGATGATGTCAGGCGACTCGGTGTCCTCGATCTTGATCGCCACGTTGCCGAGCACCTCGCGGGCGAGGCGGTCCCGGATGTGACGGGACGTGACATAGGCGCCCTCCTTGCCGGAGATCGGCGAGGTGTTGGGCCCGAAGGTCATGCGGAGCACGGGCTCGTCGACCGTGAGACGCGGCAACGGGTCCGGGTCGGAGGGGTCGGCGATCGTGTCGCCGATCTCGACGTCGGGCAGCCCGGCGAGCACGAACACGTCGCCGGCGACGACCTTGTCGACGTCGACGCGCTCGAGGCCGGCGATGCCGAGCACCTTGGAGGGCTTCTTGACGATCGTGGCGGCGTCGCCGCCCTTGATCACCGCGACCTGCCGGCCGGCGTGGAGCGTGCCGCGCATGACCCGGCCGACGGCGAGGCGACCGAGGTAGTCCGAGGCGTCGAGGTTCGTGACGAGCGCCTGGAGCGGCGCGTTGGGGTCGCCGAGCGGCGCCGGGACGGTGTGGAGGATGGCGTCGAGCAGGGGAGACAGGTCGGCGTCGTCGCCCGGCACGCCTATGCCGACCATCGCCTTGCCGTCGCGGGCCACCGCGGAGAGGACCGGGAAGTCGATGTGGTGGTCCGGGACCTCGAGGTCCATGAACAGCTGGTACACCTCGTCGAGGACCTCCTCGGCCCTCGAGTCGGCCCGGTCGACCTTGTTCAGCACGACGACCGCAGGCAGGTCGGCGGCGACCGCCTTGGACAGCACGTAGCGGGTCTGGGGCAGCGGGCCCTCGGCGGCGTCGACGAGGAGGAGCACCCCGTCGACCATCGTCAGCGCCCGCTCCACCTCGCCGCCGAAGTCGGCGTGGCCGGGGGTGTCGACGAGGTTGATCTTGACGCCACGCCACACCACGCTCGCCGACTTGGCGAGGATCGTGATGCCACGCTCCTTCTCCTGGTCGTTGGAGTCCATGACGCGGTCGATGACCGCGGCGTGCTCCGCGAACGTGCCTCCGGCCCGGAGGATCGCATCGATGAGGGTGGTCTTGCCGTGGTCGACGTGGGCGACGAGGGCGACGTTGCGGAGGGGGACCCCTCCGGCGGGCGCGTCAGCGCTCGTCGTCGGCGGGGTCGGGCTCGTCTTCGTCGTCGAAGGCCCCGTAACGGGCGGCGATGTCGGCGTACTCATCATTCTCTTCCTCAGGTGGCGCGGGGAGGTCTGCGACCTTCTCCGTGAACCCGATGTCGTCGAGCCGCAGCTCGGTCGAGGTGTGCTTGACCGCGCGCGCTTCTTCGTAGCGCCGATGCCGACCCTTTTTCACGGCGGCTCTCCCTAATGTTCGCAGACGGGGACCGTGTGTGAGCATACTCGCCCTCCGACGGTTCCCGTCATTCGGGAATCTCGGGACCGTCGTCGCTAGGGTCGGCCGATGGACGCACCGTGGTGGCAGACGGCCGTGATCTACCAGATCTACCCCCGGAGCTTCGCGGACGCGGACGGGGACGGGGTGGGCGACCTCGAGGGTGTCCGCCAGCGCCTCGACCACCTGGTGTGGCTCGGGATCGACGCCATCTGGCTGTCGCCGTTCTACCGCTCCCCCATGGCCGACTTCGGCTACGACGTGAGCGACCACTGCGACGTGGACCCGGTCTTCGGGTCGCTCGAGGACTTCGACCGGCTCCTCGCCGACGCCCACGAGCGAGGCATCAAGGTCGTCATCGACTGGGTCCCGAACCACACCTCCGACCAGCACGCGTGGTTCGTCGAGTCCCGCTCCTCCCGGGACAGCGAGAAGCGGGACTGGTACGTGTGGCGCGACGGGCCCGCCGAGGGCGTCCCACCGAACAACTGGCGGCGGGCGTTCACCGGGGCGACGAGGTGGGAGCGCGACCCGGAGACGGGTGAGACGCGACGCGTCGCCGCCGACGACGAGGAGCCCGACACCGCGGCGTGGACCTGGGACGAGGCGACGGGGCAGTGGTACCTGCACCTGTTCCTGCCGGAGCAGCCCGACGTGAGCTGGGAGGAGCCGGCGCTCGTCGACGCCATGCACGGCGTCCTGCGCTTCTGGCTCGACCGGGGCGTCGACGGCATCCGGGCCGACGTCATCCACTGCATCGGCAAGGACCCGGCCCTGCCCGACGACCCGCCCGAGCTCGCCGCCCTCGCCCACTCCTCCACCAACGACCACCCGAGGACCCACGAGCTGCTCCGGGACCTCCGCTCGTTGTTCGACGGCTACCCAGGTGACCGGATGATGGTGGGCGAGGTCTACCTCCTCGACACCGCCACGGTCGCGGAGTACTACGGCGACGGCGACGAGCTGCACCTCGCGTTCAACTTCCCGCCCCTCTACACCGAATGGCGCGCCGACGCCTGGCGCCGACGGATCGACGAGGTGGTGGAGCACGTCGAGGCCGTCGGCGGTTGGCCGACCTGGGTCCTGTCGAACCACGACAACGCCCGTCACCGCACCCGCTACGGGAGCGAGGCGCGCGCCCGTGCCGCGGCCCTCCTCCTGCTCGGGCTCCGGGGCACGCCGTTCGTGTACGCCGGCGAGGAGCTCGGTCTCGAGGACGCGTCCATCCCGCCCGAGCGGGAGGTCGACCCCGGTGGCCGTGACGGCTGCCGCGCCCCGATCCCGTGGACCCCCGCGCCGGACCACGGCTGGGGACCCGACCCCTGGCTCCCGTTCCCCCCGGACGCCGGCGCCCGCAGCGCCGAGTTCCAGCGGGACGATCCCGGCTCGGTCCTCCACCTGTACCAGCGCCTGCTCGCCGCCCGCC
>JBBDQT010000133.1:4993-11716 GCA_040905815.1 Acidimicrobiales bacterium | reverse complement strand
CGGGACGATCCCGGCTCGGTCCTCCACCTGTACCAGCGCCTGCTCGCCGCCCGCCACGGGTCACCGGCCCTCCAGCTCGGGGTGGTCGAGGTGCTCCCGAGCGCCGAGGGAACCCTCGTGTGGTCCCGAGCGCAGGGCATCGACGAGCGGGTGATCGCCGTCAGCTTCACCGACGAGGACGCCGAGCTCGACCTGGACGGCAGCTGGGTCGTCGAGGTCGCCAGCGCTGGTGACGGCTCGGAGGCGGGCACCGAGGCGCCCGCGGTGATCGGGCCCGACACCGGGCTGCTCCTGCGGAGGGCCTGACAGCGCCGGATTCTGGACGCTGGCACCGGTACAGCGAGGTGCAGCGTCCAGAAAGCACCAGCACCCCGAAACGTTTGGGCCGCTACAGGTCGTCCCTCGTCACTATCTGGCAGTCGCCGACCTGCTGCCACTGCCAGAAGGCGTCGCAGCTGCCGTCGAGGCGGTACTCGATGCGCTCGACGGTGGAGAACTGGAAGACGGTCCGGTTGAGGGCTCCTCGGAAGGCGAGCTGGCCGGCCGACGTGCTGGCGTTGTCCACCGTCTCGCGGAGGTCGACGATGGCGGTGCCCTCCCGGATGGTGACGCCGGCGAGGATGTCCGCGGTCTCCGCCGAGAAGAGCGACGACTGCCCCACGGCGCGCTCCTCGTCGGACGGGCCGGCGACGAGCTGCTCGAGGGTCGCCTGGAGCACGCCCACCGTCCGTGGCACCCGCCGGAAGGCGGGCACGAAGGCGGCGTCCGTCGACGGGTCGTCGGCGAAGGCGGAGTCGCAGGTCAGGTAGATCGTCACGTCCATCTCGCCGAAGCCGGGCTCCCCCTCGAGACCGACGGGTGAGCACGGGCCACCGTCCTCCACGTCCTCCTCGGCGCCACCGCCCTCTCGGAACGAGGCTTCGAACGCGATCCGCACCACCGTCGCCTCGGGGACGCCGACGGCGTCGAGGCCGGTGTCGGTGTGCACGACGACGGCACCGGTGGGCTCGGTCGGGTCCGTGAACGGGAGCTCGAGCTGGAACGGGGCGAGCTCGCCGTAGGTCCCGGCGATCCCGAAGTCCTCCCCGAGGGACTCGCCTGCCCGCATCCCGTCCTGGCGGACCTGGGCGATGACGGTGCCCTCGTAGCCGGTCGCCTCGCCCCGCACCACCACCGGCGAGGCCACCTCGGCAGACGGCCCGGGCTCGTCGAGGACGATGTTGGGCGACCACGCCGCGACCACGGTCCAGATCCGGGATCCGTCGGAGGTCTCGTAGGAGCGGAGCCGGACCTGGGTGAGGGGACCGCCGTCCGGCACGGGCTGACCGTCCTCGCCTTTCGGCCGGACCTCGGCGATGACGTCGCCGTCGACCTCCCCCGGCAGGGCCACCACCGGGTCGATCATGCCGAGGTAGTCACGGGCGAAGGCGTCGGCGGTGGCGCCGAGGTCCTCGAAGCGGGCGTCGCCGTCCTCGTAGCGGTCGATCGCCTCCTGGCTGGCGAAGGGCCAGATGCCGGGGAACACCTCATCCCGGCGTGACTCGGTGGTCGTGGGCGTGGTCGTCTCGGTCGACTCGGTGGTGCTCGGCTCGGTGCTGAACGGGCCGGCGTCGACGTCGGTGGCCTCGTCGGTCATGGAGAGGCCGATGCCCACGGCCAGGACGGCGATCGCGACCGCGCCGAGGGCGCCACCTTGGATGCGGCGGCGCCGGTTGCGGGCGGACCGCACGCCGGACGTGATCCCGTCCCAGCCGTCATCGGCGGGGTCGTAGCGGCCGGCCTCGGTGTGGAGGGTGCGGCGGATGTCGTCGTCGAAGCTCATCGTTGCTCCTCGAGCTGGGTCTCCAGGGCGGCGAGGCCCCGGTGGAGGTGGGACTTGACCGAGCCGGCGGAGATGCCCATGGCGTCGGCCATCTGGCCCTCGGAGAGGTCGAGGTAGTACCGGAGCACGACCGCCTCCCGCTGGCGGGCAGGGAGCGTGCGCAGGGCGAGGACGATGCGATCGCGTGCGTCACCCGCGAGGGCGGCGTCCTCCGCCGACTCGGTGCTGCGCCGTGGGGCGGGCTGGTGGCGACGGCGGACATCGAGGTGCCGGATGCGAGAGCGGGCACCGTTCAGCACGGCGCTGCGCAACCAGGCCGCCGCCTTCTCGGGATCGCGCAGCCGGCGCCGCTTGAGGTGCAGCTGCACGAACGCGTCCTGCACGACCTCCTCGCTGGCGCCACGGTCGTGGAGGAGCAGGCCGGCGAGGCGCACCAGGTCCCGGTAGTGGGCCTGGTGGAGCGAGGCGAGCAGCTCGTCGGCGTCCGCTGCGACGGGGTGGTCCTGGAGCGCCATGGTGGGCATCATCGCCCCTACAGACGCCCGAGGGGCCGATCCGGTTGACACGCCGACCGGACGGCAGGAGGCAGGTCAGCCGCCGCTCGTCCAGGGGGCGGCGGGGATGGGGAGGTCGATCGTGACGGTCTCCCCGGACCGCCGCTCGAGCGCGAGACCGCCCTCACCGTCGAAGGCGAGCGCGTAGGTGCCGCCGACGAGCTCCTTGATGGCGTCACCGAGCAGGTCCTTGCGCCACCCGGAGGCCAGCCGGGCACCGGGGTCGCCGGCGAGGAACGTGGCGAGGTCGGTCCGGGTGGCGAGCAGCGACGGGTCGATCCGTAGCTGGCGGCTGACCTGGGCCACCCACGCCGAGACGAGGGCGACGGCGGCTCGGAGGTCCCGGTCGACTTCGTCCCGCTTGGAGGTGCGGAGCGCGCCGTCAGGAGTGGACCGGCCCGCGTCGATCGCCTCGAGCAGCGACTCACCGACCTTGCCCCGGGCGTTGCGATCGTCGAGGCCCCGGATGGCCTTGAGCTGCTCGACGTCCTTGGGCGGCTTCCCGGCGATGCCGACGATCGCCAGGTCGGAGAGGATGAAGCGCACCGGCTGGTCCAGCTCGGCGGCCCGGCGCTCACGCCAGGCAGCGACGGCCTGGGCGACACCGCGGCTCTTGCCCTTCAACGACCGCGCCTCCTTGATCCGGAGCCACGCGCTCTCTGGGTCGGGCGGACCCCACCCGCGGCTGCGGAGCAGCTCGCACTCCTCCTCGGCCCACTGGAGGCGCCCGGTCGCCTCCAGCTCCCGTCGGAGGGCATCGGTGAGCTCCAGCAGGTGGAGGACGTCGGCGGCGGCGTAGGCGAGCTGGTCGTCGCTCAGCGGACGCCGGAGCCAGTCGGTGAGCCTGCTGGCCTTGGGCAGGTTCTCGCCGAGCACCCGCTCGACGAGCGATGTGAGCGATGGTGTGGAGAACCCGAGGAAGCCGGCAGCCAGCTGGGTGTCGAACAGACGGCTCGGGACGGTGCCGCACGCCCGCAGCAACACCTCGAGGTCCTGCGTCGAGGCGTGGAGGACCGCGAGCCCGGGACCCTCGAGCACCTCTCCGAAGGGCTCGAGGTCGACGGCGAGCGGGTCGATCAGGGCGCACCGGCCGGGCCAGGCGAGCTGCAGGAGCGCGACCTTCGCGTAGTAGCTGCGCTCGCGGTGGAACTCGGTGTCGAGGGCGTACGCCGGCTCGTCGATCAGCTCGTCGACGATGCCGTCGAGCCCCTCCGCGGTGGTGACGAGGAACGTGCCCTCGGGCAGCGTCACCGCTCGCCGGCGTCCGGGCCGGTCACCGTGGGGTGACCGTCCTTGATCCAGCCCAGGGTCCCGCCGGCCACGTTGGTGGCGCGGTACCCGGCGCCGGTCAACGCCTCCACCGCGGCCGCGCTCCGGCCGCCGGACCTACAGATGACGTAGAGGTGCTGGTCCTTCGGCACCTCGTCGATCCGGTCGCCCAGCTGGTCGAGCGGGATCAGGATCGCACCGGGCACGTGGACGGCCTCGTACTCGTCGGGCTGGCGGACGTCGAGCACGTAGCCGCCGTCGGCGTGGGCGACCGCGAACACGGCGACATCGACCTCGGGGATCGGGGTGGGATCTGGCATCGTCCCATTGTGGCGGGTCGGGCCCCCGAACCCGTCCTCGGTGCCGTCCACAGGGCTCACCCCTGGCGGATGGTGGCGAGGTCGGCCAGGTCGTCGTCGTCGAAGTCCTGGGGCAGGTCGCCGCTGATGTCGGAGAAGAGCCCGCTCTCGACCGCCCAGTACATGACCGACCGGTCGTTGGAGCTGTGGCCCGGGTGTTCCGGATCCGAACGGCCGGTCTGCAGGAACAGGTCCACGAGGCCGAGGAGGTGGCCCAGCTCGTGGAGCGTGACCGCGCGCTCGATGGCGTCGGTGCCGATCAGGGGGGTGCCCGCGCGCCGCACCTCGTCGGCGAACACGGCGGCGACGTCGCCCCGCACCGCGACACCGAGCGCCCGCTCGGACTCAGCGGAGCTGCCCCGGAGGTACAGGAGCCGGACGACCGCGGCGTTGCCGCCCTGGCGCATCCCCGCGTTCGCGTCGGCGGCCTCCCGCACCGCGCCGGCGGACCACGATGTCTGGTCACCGTCGACCACGCCCCTGGTCGTCGTGACCGGCTTCCCGGAGACGCGGGACAGCTCGGCGCCGAGCCGGTCGATGGCCCCGGACGACGGGCGGGCTCCCTCCTGGACGAGCACCTCGAGGTGCAGCTCCGTGGCCGGCTGCGGCCGGAGCAGCACGTGGGCGAAGCTCCCCGGCGGACCGAGGTGGGCGCCATCGGCCGGTGCCTGTGAGGCTGTGTCGCCAGGCGCTGGCTCTCCGGGCCCGGATGGGGCGGCACCCCCGTGAGGCGGCTGCTCCCCTGCGCCTCCAGGCGCCCCCGGCTCTCCACCCGGCTCGGGTTCGCCCGGTTCACCTGGTTCGCCCGACGGTGCTTCCGGATCCCCCTCCGTGGCCGCGTCGCCAGGGCCGAACGGTGGCGGTGCACCCTCGATCCCCGCCCCGTCCTCCCCGCAGGCGGCGAGGAGGAGGGCGAGCGAGACGAGGATGACGGCTGATCTGCGCACAGGGACATCCTGCCCTGCTCCGGCGGGGTTGCCGGCGCGCCTCGTGCGAGCGGGTTTCAGCCGCCGTAGCTCATGCGGGTGTCCTCCATCCGCAGGACCGGGGTGTCCTCGTCCTTCTGGAACCCGGCGTCGACGACCTCGCCGATGAACAACGTGTGGTTGCCGGTCTCCACCTCTTGGCGGACCTCGCAGTCGATCCACGCCGGCGACGCGTCGAGGATCGGCGACCCGGTCCGGCCGTCGTGGAACGGGAGCTCGTTGAGGGTCATCGCCGTCTCGTCCACCTCGACCGGCTTGGTGAACTTCCGCACGATCGCACGGTCCTCCCGGTCGATGGTGCAGAGGCTGAACGCACCGCCTTCCCGGATCAGCTCGTGGGTCAGGGCAGCCTGCTCGACACCGATCCCCAAGAGCTTCGGTTCGAAGGCGAGCTGGGTCGCCCAGTTCAGCACCATCCCGTTGCGACGGTCGCCGGCCCGGCTGCCGACGATGTAGAGCCCGTAGGGCAGGGACCACAGGGCCCGGCGCCGCAGCTTGTCGTACTCCTCGGGATCGACGCCCTCGGGGAAGGGGCCGACGGGCTCTCCGCTCTTGGCTGCCATGGGTTCGACCGTAGCGCCGCATCCCCCAGGCGCTGCTGCCCGCTACCGCCCGGGCGCGAGCTCGGGGTCGAGCTGGGCGAGGAAGTGGGCGGTGCGCTCGGCCTCGTCGACCTCACCGATGGTGACCGCCTTCGCGTGCATGCCCTGCAGCGCCCGGAGGAACCCCCGGTTCGGCTCGTGCTGCCAGCGCACGTAGCCCGAGCCCCGCCACCCCGCACCCCGCAAGCGGTCGAGGCCGCGGTGGTACCCGACGCGGAAGCAGGCGTAGGCCTCGACGTCGTCGCGGGCGAGCTCGCCGAGGCGCGCCCAGCCGTCGAGGAAGCGGGGGAAGCGGCCGACGACGGCGGAGACCGCGTCGCGCTGGTCCGCCCGGGGCAGCGCAAGTGCGGCGGCGAGGGCGTCGAGGGCTTCGGTCGGCTCCTCGTCGAGGACCGTCTCGGGCGGCCCGGAGGGGGTCAGGTGGACAGGGCTCGATTCTGACATGGGCCCACCCTACGGTCGAGGCGAGCCCTCACCCCGAGATGGCCGCAGCCTCGAGGTGCTCGGAGGCCCTCGCCCGGGAGAGCTCGATCAGCTCGGCGGTGCGGCTGAAGCCGTCATAGCGGAAGCGCGGCCACTCGACCACCGGCAGCACGTGGACCTCGACGGTCGCCGGCAGCGCCTCCAGCTCGGCGAGGAACCGGGCGCCGCGGGAGATGGCGAAGGCCCGCAGCACGACGTCGAGCGGTCGCCGGGGCACCGGTGGTGCCGCATCCAGGTCCTTGACCTGCAGGACGAAGAGCCTGGTCGCACCGAGGGCGACGGCCGCTGCGACCGGGACGACGTCGACGGCGGCGCCGTCTATGAGGAGGCGACCGTCGACCTCGATCGGTGGCAGGATGCCGGGGAGGGCGGCGGAGGCGAGGATGGCCTCGGAGAGCGGCCCGGTGTGGAACCAGCGGGCCCGTCCCGTCTCGAGATCGGCGGCGACGCAGCGGAACGGCAACGCCAGCTCCTCGAAGGTGTCTGGCAGGTTGGCATCGAGCACCGCCCGCAGCCCTTCGTTGCCGTTGACCGAAGAGCCCCGCCGAAGGAGCTCCAGGGGGATGCGGGCGGGGTGGACCGGCCACACGTCTCGGCGGGCGGCCTCCAGCCAGATCCGCTCGAGGTTCGCGATGCCGGCCACCGAGG
>JBBDQT010000133.1:2349-4893 GCA_040905815.1 Acidimicrobiales bacterium | reverse complement strand
CGGCGGGCGGCCTCCAGCCAGATCCGCTCGAGGTTCGCGATGCCGGCCACCGAGGGCTCGAGCGCCACCCCGGCCCCGTTGATGGCGCCGACCGAGCACCCCACCACCACGTCGGGCGTGACGCCCGCGTCCAGGAGCGCCTTGAGCATGCCCACCTGTATCGCACCGAGGTTGCGCGCGCCGCCGAGCACGAAGGCGGTCTTCGCCACGCCGGAGCGATCCGGCATCACCGGGCCCCCGGTACCGGGCGGCCTACGCTTGGCGTCGTGCTCCCCCAGGCGCTCGACCCGGACACCCTCCGCACCGCCGCGATCGTGGCGTTGGGGCTCGTCGTCATCGGCATCTTCCTCACGTTGCGCTTCATCCAGAAGATGGTCGTCCGGGTGGTGATCGTGGGTGCGCTGGTCGCGCTGGGGGCTGGGATCTGGGTCCAGCGCGAGGAGCTCGCGTCGTGTCCGACGACGGGCGCGTGCACGTTCTTCGGCCAGGAGGTGCAGGTCCCGATCGCCTCGAGGTAGCGCGCCCAGGCGCTCAGCTGCGGATGGCGAGGCCCGTCGCCTGGTCGAAGAAGTGAAGCCGCTCGACGTCGACGGTGAGCGTCGCCCGCTCGCCGACCTTCACCGTGGTCCGCGGGTCCAGCCTGGCCACGATCTCGACGCCCTCGCCACCGGAGATCGCCGCATCCGGGTCCTTCTGGGCGGTCTCCACCTGCGGCTCGCGGGCGTCGAGCCGGGCGTGGGCGACGACCTCCGAACCGAGCCCCTCACGCAGCTCGACCGTCACGTCGATGGTGCTCGGGAAGCGACCGTCGGACGTCGCCGCGTCCTCGAGGCTCTCGGGCCGGATCCCGATCACCACGTCGCCGCCGTCGTGGTCGCGCAGCTTCGGACGCTCGGCGAGCACCGCGGGCGTGAGCGAGAACCGGTGCGCACCGATCACGACGTGCGGATCGGCGTCGCCGAGGTCCAGGGTCCCGAGCACGAGGTTCATCTGCGGCGACCCGATGAAGGTGGCGACGAACAGGTTGTCGGGGTGGTCGTAGAGGTGCTGGGGCGTGTCGACCTGTTGGAGGTATCCCTTGGACATGACGGCCACCCGGTCGCCCATCGTCATGGCCTCGATCTGGTCGTGGGTGACGTAGAGGGTGGTGACACCGAGGTCGTGCTGCAGCTTGTTGACCTCAGCCCGCATCTGCACTCGCAGCTTGGCGTCGAGGTTCGAGAGCGGTTCGTCCATCAGGAACACTTGTGGCCGGCGGACGATTGCCCGCCCCATGGCGACCCGTTGGCGCTGGCCGCCGGAGAGCTGCCCGGGCTTGCGGTCGAGCCACTCGGTGAGCTCCAGGAGGCGGGCCGCCTCCTCCACCCGGCTGTCGATCTCCGACTTCGGGGTCTTGCGCAGCTTGAGCGCGAACCCGATGTTCTGGCGCACCGTCATGTGGGGGTAGAGGGCGTAGTTCTGGAAGACGAACGCGATGTCACGGTCCTTCGGGTGGACGTCGTTCACCACCCGGTCGCCGATGATGAGCTTGCCGTCGGAGATCGACTCGAGCCCGGCGACCATGCGCAACGCCGTCGACTTGCCGCACCCCGACGGGCCGACGAGCACGATGAACTCACCGTCGGCGATGTCGAGGTTGAGGTCGTGCACGGCATGGAAGCCGTTCTCGTAGACCTTGTTGACGTCCTCGAGCTTCACATCGGCCACGTCGGCCTCCTACCCCTTGACGGATCCGGCCAGCAGGCCGCGGACGAAGTAGCGCTGCAGTGAGAAGAAGATGATGAGCGGCACCACGATGGAGATGAACGCCGCCGCCGGCAGGAGCTCTGTTCCCTGCCCGCGCGAGGTCACCAGGTTCACCAGCTGCACGGTGAGGGGGCTCGCATCGCGGTTCTGGCTGAGGAACACGAGGGCCAGCAGGTAGTCGTTCCAGACCCACAGGAACTGGAAGATGGCGAACGCGGCGATGGCCGGCTTGGCGAGGGGCAAGACGATGCGCCAGAAGATGCCGAAGTGGTTGGCGCCGTCGATCCGTGCCGCCTCGAACACGTCCTTGGGCAGGCCGGCGATGTAGTTGTGCAGAAGGTAGATGGCGAGGGGGAGCCCGAAGGCGGTGTGGGCGAGCCAGACCGCGATCGGCTTGTTGTTGAGGTCGAGGTCCGGGAAGAGGATGAACGTCGTCCCGGCGATCGTGAGGTGGGCGCCGCCGGTGTAGAGCTGCTGGAGCGGGATGAGCGCCATCTGGAGCGGGACGGCCATCATCGCCAGGATGATGATGAAGAGCCAGTGCCGCCCCCGGAAGTCCATCCACGCGAACGCGTACGCTGCCGCGCAGGCGATGGCGATGGGCACGATCGTGCCGGGGATGGCGATGGCGAACGAGTTGAGGAAGGCGTCGGAGAACGGCACGGACCCGCCCGGTGGGTCGAAGAGTGCGTTCTGGTAGTTCTCGATCGTGAACGACGGGTCGGTCACCACGGTCCACCAGCCACTCCGGAACTGCTCGGAGCCAGGCCGCAGCGACGTCACCAGCAGCCCGAGCGA
>JBBDQT010000133.1:0-2249 GCA_040905815.1 Acidimicrobiales bacterium | reverse complement strand
GGATCGTCCAGAGCACCACCAGGGCCCACAGCACCGCGGTGGGGACCGCGGAGAGCACGCGGTGGACCGAGGCGCCCACCTTCTGGTCCCCCGGGTGGGCCGCTTCGTCGGGGACGTCGACGGCGGGAGGCGGGGCCGCGGCGGTCATCCGAACACCTCCTGGCGGTTGCGGCGGATGTTGACGTACATGATCGGCAGCACGAGCAGCAGGATCATCACCGCGAACGTCGCCGACGCCGTGAAGTTCCCGTTGCGCAGCTCGTTGTAGACGACGTTGGCGAGGACGTCGGTGTCAGCGGCGCCGCCGGTGGTCGCCTTCACGAGGTCGAAGATCTTCAACACGGTGATGGTGAGGGTCGTGACGACGACCACGATCGTGCTCACGATCTGGGGCAGCACCACGCGCCAGAACACCTGGGCCTCGTTGGCGCCGTCGACCCGGGCCGCTTCGTTCAGGTCGGCGGGCACGCCCTTGATGGCCGCCGAGAGCACCACCATGGCGAAGCCCGCCTGGATCCAGATCATGATCACCATGATGAAGAAGTTGTTCCACGGGGCGATGGACCCGCCCGGGGACGTGCCCCGGAGGAAGTCGATCGGGCCGCCTGGCCACACCACGTTCAAGAGCCCCTCGGCCTGTCCCGAGCCGGGCGTGTCGTAGACGTACTTCCAGATGACGGCGGCGCCGACGAGCGAGATGGCCATCGGCATGAAGATGAGCGTCTTCGCCAGGCGCTCGCTCTTCGAGCGGTCGGCCAGCACGGCGAGGCCGAGCCCGATGACGGTGGCGAAGCCGGCGACGACGACGACCCACCAGAGGTTGTTCCAGATGACGCCTCGGAGCGTGGAGAACACCGCGAACAGCACGGCGAGAACGGCGGCGGTGAGCAACATGGTGGCGCCGGGGTTCCCGAGGTCGAGGCCCCTGGCGCCCTGCCCCGCGACCTCCTCGCCGGCGCTGCGCCTCGCCACCACCAGGCCGATGACGAGCAGGACGATCCCGGCGATGGTGAGCCGGCTCGTGAGGACGTTGCCGATGCTGTCGAAGCTGATGACGTTGTCGTTCCCGAGCGCGCCCGTCCAGTTGTCGAGGGTGAAGCCCTCCTCGCCCCGATTGCCCCCGCTGAAGCTGAGCACCACGGTGCGGATCGCGGGGATGACGAGCGCGAAGAGCATGAAGAGCACGGCCGGTCCCGCGAACAGCCATGGTCGGACCCGGTCTTCCAGGCGCTGCGAGCCCCGGTTCACGAGCAGGTTGAGCGCGACGAACAGCCCGCCGATGACCGCGAGTGCGACGACGGTGTTGATGACGGTGCTCACCAGGGTTTCCAACCGATGTCCCCCTCCGCTCGTGGGCCGGCATCACTCCGGCCAGGACGCCTCGACGTCGTCGAGGAACTCGTCGAGGGTGTTCGTGCCGAGCACCCAGTCGGTGCCCTCCCGCCAGAACGAGCCGGCGCCGACCTCGCTCGGCATGCTGTCCGAGCCGTCGAAGCGGACGGGGTCGGCCTCGACGAGGATCTCGGCCAGCGTCTGGTCGAGCGAGGAGCTGTACAGGCTGGTGTCGTGGCTCTTGTTCGGCGAGAGGAAGCCGCCCTTGTCCGCCTCGATGCGGGCGTCGGCGTAGTCGGCGCTGGCCAGGAACTCGAGCGCCTCGAGGGTGCTCGGGTCGTCGTTGAAGGCGACGATGTAGGTGCCACCGCTCAACGTGACCTGGCCGAACTCGTCGCTCATGGTCGGGAGGTAGAAGGCGTCGACGTCGCCCTCGGGACCGAACTCGATGTCGGGCTTCGCGTCGGCGAAGTTGGCGGCGTAGAAGTTGGCCTGGCGGTGCAGGCCGCACTCGCCGTCGAGCACGGGGATGCCGGCCTGGGCGAAGCCGGTGGAGGCGATGCTGGCCCGGCCGTTGAGGACGTTGCCGTCGGTGAACCAGATTTCCTCGATGATCTCGCCGACCTCCTTCACCTTCGGGTCGTTGAAGGGGATCTCGTGGTTGACCCACTGGTCGTACACCTCGGGCCCGTGGGCCCGCAGCATCAGGTCCTCGAACCAGTCGGTGAGCGTCCACCCGGTGGCGTCGCCGGACTCGATGCCGATGCACCACGGCGCGATGCCGTCCTCCCTCATGGTGTCGGCCAGCTCCCGCAGCTCGTCGAACGTCTCGGGGATCTCGTAGTCGTTCTCCTCGAAGACCGAGGGGTTGTACCAGACGAGGCTCTTGACGTCGCCCTTGTTCGGCACGCCGAGGA
>JBBDQT010000132.1:30270-32815 GCA_040905815.1 Acidimicrobiales bacterium | reverse complement strand
GCGTGCAGCAGGTGCGTCTTGCCCAGCCCCGCCACGCCGTAGATGAACAGCGGGTTGTACGACCGGGCCGGCGTCTCGGCCACCGACAGGGCGGCGGCGTGGGCGAAGCGGTTGGACGCGCCGGTGACGAAGCTGTCGAAGGTGTAGCGGGGGTTGAGCGTGGGGCCGCGACCGGAACCGTTGGTGCCGGTCGGTCGAGGTGGCGGTGGTGCCGGGAACAGGTCGTTCGCGGTGGCGTAGGCCTCGTGACCGGGACCCGCCGAGGCGTCACTCGCAGCGTCGGCTCCCGTGCCGGCGCCGGGGAACAGCTCGTTGAGCTGGATCTCGGGCTGGACCGTCACCTCGAGGGCGATCTCCCCCACCCCGAGCTCGGCGAGGGTGATCGTCACGAGCTCCGACCACCGCCCGTCGAGGCGGTCCTTGATCAGCGAGCTCGGCGCTGCGACCACGAGGGCGTGGTCGCTGAGGGACACGGCGGTCGTCGAGTCGAAGCACGTCTTCCACGTCGCTTCGGGGACGTGCTTCCTGAGCGCCTCGGTGCAGGCGCTCCACAGCCGCTCTGCCTCACCCACCCCGGCGCCCTCCCACCGAACTCGACCGTCCACAACGACATCCACACGTGTGGAAAACGTCGATCCGTGCGCCCTGGCGCTCGCTCCAGACGTGGCCCGGAAGGGGCGGGCTGGCTGCGGCTCAGGCGACGGAGAGGCACCGTAGCACCCGATGCCGGGACCGGCGCAAGGGGTCGTTGGGCCCATCCTGCGATCGGCGAGATTGCCGCTCCGGCCGGGCAACCTCTAGCCTTGCCGGGCAGCGCACGTCGGCGCCCCGTCGGCGCGACCGTTGCGACCCATCGCCCCCCGGGCAGCTCCGCGCTGGCCGGTCGCAGGAGGAAACCTCAGTGAAGCGCACCTTCCAGCCGAACGAACGCCGCAGGGCGAAGAACCACGGCTTCCGCCACCGCATGTCGACGCGAGCCGGCCGGGCCATCGTCAAGGCTCGGCGCCGCAAGGGCCGCGCCCGCCTGTCGGCCTGAGCCGGCGGCGGTGGCGAGCACCTGGCGGGTACGCGGGCAGTCGGCGTTCGCCGATCTGCGCCGTCGCGGGCGCCGTTCCCGGTCCGGTCCGGTCTCGGTGACGTGGGTCGAGGGCCCCGCCGACGGGACCCCGCCGAAGGTGGCCTACGCCATCGGCAAGGCGGTCGGTGGAGCGGTCACGAGGAACCTCGTCCGGCGCCGGCTCCAGGCTGCCATCGCCACGGCGGCACCGGATCTCAGTCCGGGCACGTACCTCATCGGAGCCGGCCCCGCCGCGGCCACCGCCTCCTACGCCGAGCTCGCCGACTCGCTCACCGACGCCCTCGCCGGCCTGCCCCGCCCCGGAGGGCTGTCCGGTGCATCGGAGCTCCGCACGACAGGCGTGGCCTGATGGGCCCGGTCGCCAGGGCCCTGCGGACCGGTTGCCGCGCCTGGCAGGCCGTCCGCGCCGGGCGGCCGTCGCCGTGCCGGTTCCAGCCCTCCTGCTCGCAGTACGCCATCGAGGCGCTCGAGGCGCACGGCGCCCTGCGGGGTGCCTGGCTCGCCACCACGCGCATCGCCCGGTGCAACCCGTGGGGCCCCTACGGGTTCGACCCGGTTCCCACCGACTCCCCCTCCGCCTCCCGGCCCGCTGCCGAGCGAGGCGCTCCCCAACCGGCCTCCCGGGCCTGATCAGGAGCTTTCGAGATGTTCAAGTTCCTTGCCGACGTCCTGGCGTTCTTCTACGAGGTGTGGCCGTCCTACGGCGGCGCCATCGTGCTGTTCACCCTGGCGATCATGCTCGTGCTGAGCCCCCTGTCGATCAAGAGCGCCCGCTCCATGATCGCGATGCAGCGCGTCGGCCCCGAGCTCAAGAAGATCCAGGCCAAGCACAAGAACGACAAGGAAGCCCTCAACCGGGAGATGATGGCCTTCTACCAGGAGCACGGGATCAACCCGTTCAGCTCCTGCCTGCCGATGCTGCTGCAAATGCCGGTGTTCATCGTGCTCTACCAGGTCCTGAACGGGCTGACCCGGCGGGTGGACGGCTCGGGCTCCAACTTCAACCCGAAGTACCTCGAGAACGACGACGGCGCCCTCGCCACCGCCCTGCGCGGGACCGACGAGATGCTGTCGTTCGGGATGGACCTCTCCCAGAGCGCGCTCTCGGAGCTGCAGACCAAGGGCATCATCACCGCCCTCCCCTACATCACGTTGGTCGCCGTCGTGGTGTTCACCAGCTTCGTGCAGCAGCGCCAGATCCAGGGTCGCAACACCGGCGCCGCGGTGAACCCGCAGCAGCAGATGATCGGCAGGATCCTGCCGTTCATCTTCATCCCCATCTCGGTCAGCATCCCCTCGGGCGTCGTCATCTACTTCGCCGTGTCGAACGCGGTCCGGATCGGCCAGCAGGGCCTCGTGACGAAGATGGACTTCAGCCCGAAGGCCCTGGCGGCGGCCGAGGCCAAGCGCGAGGCGCGCCTCGCGGCGAAGGGCGAAGTGATCGACGCCGACTCCTCGCCGACCGAG
>JBBDQT010000132.1:27690-30170 GCA_040905815.1 Acidimicrobiales bacterium | reverse complement strand
GAAGGCGCCCGAGGGCGCTGCGGGAGCCGCGACGTCGGCAGGGCCCGAGACGGCGGCAGGGCCCGAGACGGCGGCAGGGCCCGAGACGGCGCAGCCGGTTGAGGCGGCGAAGCCGGATGAGGCGGTGGCGGCCACGACGGTCACGGCAGCCGACGATGCCACGGCTGCCCCGACCGGTGGTCGGTCCCGAGGTGGCCGCCGGGGGGCGTCCACGCCGGTCGCCGAGGTGGCCGATGATGTGGTCGGTGAGCGCGCCGAGCCGCGGTCCCGCGGCGCCAAGCGCGGTGGCGGCCCTGGTGGCGGAGCGACGAAGGTGCAGGAGGTGGCGACCAACGGGGAAGCCACGCGACGACGAGGAGCCGACATGGACGACGAGCCGACCCTGGCAGAGCAAGGGGAGACGGTGAAGGAGTTCCTCGAGGGACTCGTTGAGGCCTTTGGGGCCCACGCCACGACCGAGATCGACGAGGTCGACGACGACACGTTGGAGGCGCGCGTCGTCGGTGACGACCTCGGGCTCCTGATCGGACCCAAGGGCGCGACCCTGCAGGCGGTGCAGGAGATCACCCGGACCGTCGTGCAGCGGGCAGCCGAGCCTGGCCGTGGCGCCCGGGTCCGCATCGACATCGGTGGTTACCGTGAGCACCGCCGGGAGGCCCTCAGCCGGTTCACCCGCCAGGTCTGCGAGCAGGTGCTGGCGAACGGTGATCCCGTGGCGCTCGAGGCGATGAACGCTCCCGACCGCAAGGTCGTGCACGACACCGTCAACGAGATCGATGGCGTCGTCTCCAGCTCCGAGGGCGACGATCCCGACCGTCGGGTGGTCATCCGCCCGGAGTGAGCGTGGGCGCCCCCGACGGGACCCTCACCGCAGTGCTCGAGCAGGCCAGGACCTTGGGGTTCCTCGGCCCGGGTCCTGTCGCGAACCACGTGGAGCACGCCGTGGCGTTCCTCGATCTGCTCGAAGACGGCCCGGGCGCGGAGGGGCCCTTCGTCGACCTCGGCAGCGGGGGTGGTGTGCCCGGACTCGTCCTCGCGACGCTCCTGCCCCGCTCCCGCTGGGTGCTGCTCGACTCGATGGTCCGTCGCACCCGCTTCCTCGACGTCGCTGTGGCGGCGCTCGGGCTCGAGGACCGGGTCGAGGTGGTGACGGCCCGCGCCGAGGCCGCGGGTCGGGATCCTGGCCGTCGGGGCGCCCACCGGGCAGTCGTCGCACGGTCGTTCGCCGCGCCACCGGTGCTCGCGGAGTGCGCGGCGCCGCTGCTCCGGCCTGGCGGCACGGTGATCGTGAGCGAGCCACCCGCCGAGGCGGACGCCGACGGACCTCGTCCCGGACGCTGGCCACGAGCGGGACTGGCCGAGGTCGGGCTGGCGCTCGACCATTGGGTCGCCGGGCCCCCGTCCTTGATCCGCCTCCGAGCCGAGGCGGGCTGTCCCCGTAGGTTTCCCCGCCCGACCGGCGTCCCGGGCAAGCAGCCTCTGTGGTGAGCCCTCGGCCGCGTCCCCAGCTGTCCGACGCAAGCGGGCGAACATGTGTACGTCAATGAGTAGTTGTTCAGCGCTCTCACGTCCGAGCTGGTTGACGGCGAGCGCGGTGCGTCTCCGGCGGAGCGTGGCGCAAGGAGTGTGGCCAGAGCATCGGAGCCGCCGGGCGCACGCACCCGACCCCCGCCACTCGACGCAGGTCTGGGGTGTGCGATGCCGTGGGAACACCCCCCGTCACGCGAGAGCAGGCATCTGCGCCGGGGCGAGGGTCGTCGGCGCGTTGCTGCCTGCCCGTGCCGGCTCGGTCGAGCATCTCTGCCTCTCCGCTGTGCTCGCCGAGCCTGACGGCGGTGAGCAACAGGTCGGGGACCTGCGCGGCGCCATCACGCCGGAGCTGGGGGAAGGCGGGCGGCGTCCGCCTCTCCCGTCCTGACAACGCCCCGTACGCCGCCAGGCAGGACGGGACCGGCAAGGCCAAGGCGGCGACCGGACCCGGCGACACGGCCGACGGGGACGATTCCGGCGGTGGTGACAGCGGGTCCTGCCGCGCCTGGGCACGCTGGACCTTGCCGGGCCCCCAGCTGGGGACGCGCGTCGGCGCGCGCCTGGTCGCTTGCACCTGGCGGTTGCTCGGTGCTCTGGCGCGACGGGGCGCCGGGCGGAAGAATGCCGCTTCATGGGGAACGGACTGGGAGCGGTGGTCGAAGCGTGGGCCGAAGGGAGATGGGTGGACCTCCCCCGCTGCTGTCGCTGAAGATGTGGTCCGGAGACCCGAAGAGCGCCTGGCACCGGCGCACGCCACCAGAGCTCGTCGTCTGCAATACCCTGGCGGTCTGTTCTGTGGCTCGCACGCCTGAGGACTCCGGTCGTTTCACGTGGAACGTACCGAGACGACTGGCGGGTGTTCGGACGTTGCTCCTGGCGGCACTGGGATTTGTGAGGTCGGCGGTCTTCAGGTTGATGACGCCGGTCTGGCAGCGGTTCTCGTCGTCCCG
>JBBDQT010000132.1:7516-27590 GCA_040905815.1 Acidimicrobiales bacterium | reverse complement strand
GGTCGGCGGTCTTCAGGTTGATGACGCCGGTCTGGCAGCGGTTCTCGTCGTCCCGGGGCCCAGGGCCACTCGGTGCGGCCTCGATGGGCGCCGGGCAGGCGAGGCGGAAGACAACGGGAAGCGCGTGGTGCTCCGGGCGCGGGATGCCGCCCAAACCGCACGGCCGCGTGCCCCGTGCGGCATTGCCCGCCACGGCGTGGCGCACCGTCGACCCGCGATGCGCAGCCCGATAGCCCGGTGCCGGCCGATGGTAGGTACCTGCGTCCACCTTTCCGCGGCTCAGCCGCCGCCCGGCCAGTCGTTCGAGAGACCCAGCAGTCGACCCAAAGACCAGCGGGAGCGCGAAGGTCGCGCTCGCAGGGCCTGGCTTCGTGGGATCGCCGGTCAGGCGCCGATCCCGAGAGAGCCGAGTACGAACGTGCCCGCACGAAACGAGCCTCGGTCGCGGGCCTGCAGTTCTGAGACCGAGCCTGCCGAGGCGCTTGAGGGACGCTTCGACCTGGCGAGCGGTCGGCCCCGATGTGAGGCGGACGGCTGGGGCCCTTGCCGGTGAACGGGGGGACTCGGGCTGTGAGGGCGTCGCGGACCTCGGTGGCGTTCGGTGCTCGGGAAGACGGCGTTGTTTCACGTGGACCTTGCCTCCGTACTATGCACGACGCGACCGGGGCCTATCGGGTTCCCCGATCTGGGACCGGCAGCTGTCCAAGAGTGCGGGCGACGGAACGGCTCGCGGTTCCACGTGGAACGCAGGTGCCCCTGAGTCCCGGGGCCGTCGTGCGCGACCAAACCGGGCGAGAGGCCGATGAGGACCTGGCCCCTCCGTCGGCGGTGCTCCAGCGGCGGACGCGGCGCCGTTTCACGTGGAACGAGCGAGAGCCGGGCCGAACGTGCTTTCGACCGTCGGCGACGGCCTCCGGCTGGCACGATCGCCCGGATTCGGGGTGCCTGCAGGCCCGGCAGACCCGGAGGGCGGTCAAAGTCCTCCCCGACGCGAGAAGGAGAACCTTGCACTTCACCACCAACAGCGTAAGGTGCAGTTGTGGTTGAGACTCCGGACGATCCAACCCTGCGGGGTCGCCAGATCTTCGAGCAGTTGCGTGCGGCGGGCAGCGGGGACCGGATCGATCCGCCGGATTCCGCAGGAACCGAGGAGGTCGCTGTCTCATCACCCATCGCGGACACGCAGCCGACTGCCGACGTTCCGCGCGGTGTCGTGGAGGAGGACGTGCCGGCGGAGACCGGGCCGGACACGGGGGAAGAGGTGTTCGACCAAGCAGCGCCGCGGCCGGGCCCGGAGGTCGAGAGTCCTGAGGTTGGTGCCTCGGCCCCAGACCCCGGTCTCGAGGCGCACGAGGGGGATGAGCCGGCGGTCACGGACGGCATCGATGGGGGCACGGCGGTCAGGACGCTGCCTGCCCACGACCTCGACGACATCAGGGTCGAGAGCGCGGACGCCGGGGCCGCCGGCCAGACCGGGGCACCAGCGGAGCCGGCCGCCGACCGGTTCGCTCGTCCGCTCCCCCGGATCCTTGCCATCGCCAACCAGAAAGGTGGCGTGGGCAAGACGACGACGGCGGTGAACCTCGGCGCCTGCCTGGCGACCATCGGGTACCGGGTCCTCGTCTGCGACCTCGACCCGCAGGGCAATGCGTCGACTGGACTCGGGTTGAACCCGCACAACATGGAGACGTCGATGTACGACGTCATCTTGAACGACCTGCCGATCGAGGACTGCGTCGAGCCGTCGTCGGTGCGCAACCTGTTCGTGGCCCCCGCCAGCCTGGACCTGGCGGGAGCGGAGATCGAGCTCGTCCCCGCCTTCAGCCGCGAGCTGCGCCTGAAGCGGGCGCTCGAGGCGGTGCGCGACGACTACGACTTCGTCCTCATCGACTGCCCGCCGTCGCTCGGCCTTCTCACCGTGAACGGTCTCGCCGCCGCGGACGAGGTGGTGGTGCCGGTCCAGTGCGAGTACTACGCGCTCGAGGGTCTCGGCCAGCTGTTGCGCAACGTCAACCTCGTCCAGCGCAACCTGAACGAGTCCCTCGAGGTCAGCGCCATCATCTGCGTCATGTACGACGCGAGGACGAAGCTGTCCGACCAGGTCGTCCAGGAGGTCAGGGGCCACTTCGGCGACAAGGTCTGCAGGAACGTCGTGCCCCGTACGGTGCGGCTCTCCGAGGCGCCCTCGTACGGGCAGCCGATCATCGCGTTCGATCCGACCTCGCGGGGCGCGATCGCCTACCGCGAGCTGGCCAAGGAGATCAGTGGTGGCACGCCGCAGCGGGCTCGGTAGGGGACTCGGGGCGCTCATCCCCGCAGAGGTGGCGCAGGTCACCGATTCGGTGCTGCGGGAGGTGCCGGTCGGCAGCGTCCGGCCCAACCCGCACCAGCCCCGGCACCATTTCGACGAGGACACGATGTCCTCGCTGGCTGCCTCGGTCCGAGAGCTCGGTGTGCTGCAGCCCGTGCTCGTGCGGGCGGTGGAGGACGACACCTTCGAGATCATCGCGGGGGAGCGGCGGTGGCGAGCGGCCAAGCGCGCCGGCCTGGCCACCATCCCCTGCATCGTCCGGGGCGCTGACGAGCTGGCGTCACTCGAGGCGGCGGTCGTCGAGAACCTGCACCGCCAGGACCTCAACCCGATGGAGGAGGCGGCTGCCTACCAGCAGCTGATCGAGGACTTCTCGCTCACCCACGACCAGGTGGCGACCCGGGTCGGCAAGAGCAGGGTCGCCATCTCCAACACGCTGCGCCTGTTCCAGCTCCCGCCCTCGATCCAGAAGCTGGTCAGCGAGGGGCGGCTGTCCGCGGGGCACGCCCGGGCGCTGCTCGGCACCCCGGATCGGGCGTTCCAGGAGTCGTTGGCAAAGCGGATTGTCAACGAAGCCTTGTCGGTCCGGGCGGTCGAGGAGGCGGTGCGTTCCCGCGGGGAGCTGGCGACGACGGCCCCGTCGGCGACGGCACCCTCGACCAGCACTCGAGGGCCCAAGCTGCGCCAGGCAGGGATGCACGAGCTCGAGGAGCTCTTGTCGGAGCACCTCGCCACGAGGGTCAAGGTGGAGGAGACCGCCAAGCGGGGACGGGTGATCGTCGAGTTCGCCGACCTCGACGACCTCGAGCGCATCTACCGGGCGATGACCGAGCCCGATCCCGTCTTCGCCGTCCGGAACAACCCTGAGGTGGAGGGTCCCGGCGCCGAGGCTGAAGGACGTCCCTCGACCGGAGGTTGATTCTCCCCACGCTGTGGCTAAAGGTGGGGATAACGGCATCTTCTGGATGAAAGCCCAGGTCAACACGGCTGACGCGACGGTGCCCGCCCACGCGGGACGGGCATCGAAGGTCGGGGGGAGGAGTCCCGGCGGAGGCTCAGAGGTACTCGGCGAGCTCCTCGAGCAGCTGACCCTTGCCCTTCGCCCCGACGAGTCGCTTCTGGGGCTGGCCGTCCTTGAAGATGATGAGGGTCGGGATGCTCATCACGTCGAAGCGGCGGGCAACATCAGGGTTGTCGTCGACGTTGAGCTTCGCGACGCGGACCTTGCCGGCCTGCTCGGCGGCGATCTCCTCGAGGACCGGGGCGATCATCTTGCACGGACCGCACCACTCCGCCCAGAAGTCGACGATGACGGGCTCGCCGGATGCGCCGATCTCCTCGTCGAAGGTGGCGTCAGAGATGGTGAAGGTGTTCTCAGCCATGGTGGTTCCTCTCTCGGTGTGCGAGCTGTCGGACGGGCGAGGGCAGCACCGGACGGCCTTGGGGCGACACCTCGGGCGTCACCACTCGGTGGGCGTCTCGGTGAACGCCTCGGGGGTCTTCCGGTGCGCCTCGAGCCAGCGCTCGGTGTCGATCGCCGCCATGCACCCGGAGCCTGCGGCGGTGACGGCTTGGCGGTAGGTGTGGTCCTGCACGTCGCCGCAGGCGAACACACCGGGGATGTTCGTGGCCGTGCCGTCGGGGGCGGTGATGAGGTACCCGGCATCGTCCATCTCGAGGATGCCCTTGAACATGTCGGTGTTCGGCCGGTGGCCGATGGCGACGAAGAGCCCGGCGACGGCGAGCGTGTGGGTCTCGTCGGTCTTCACGTTGCGCACGATCGCGCCCTCGAGCTTGTTCTCTCCCACGAGGTCGGTGACCACGGTGTCCCACAGGAACTCGATCTTGTCGTTCTTGAACGCCCGCTCCTGCATGATCTTGCTCGCCCGCAGCTCGTCACGGCGGTGGATGACCGTGACCTTGTCGGCGAACTTGGTCAGGAAGAGCGCCTCCTCCATCGCGGAGTCGCCGCCCCCGACCACCGCGATGTCCCGCTCCTTGAAGAAGAAGCCGTCGCAGGTGGCGCACGTCGACAGGCCGTGGCCCATGAGCCGGCGCTCGGCCTCGAGGCCGATCATGATCGACCGGGCCCCGGTGGACACGATGACCGCGTCCGCCACGTAGGTCGGCTCGGCGGCGGAGGCGTCGCCGACCCAGAGCTTGAACGGGCGCGCGGAGAGCTCGACCTTGGTGACCTTCTCGGTGAGGAACTCGGCACCGAAGCGGGCGGCCTGGGCCCGGAAGGTGGCCATGAGCTCGGGACCCTGGACGCCGTCGACGAAGCCCGGGTAGTTCTCGACCTCGGTCGTGAGCATGAGCTGGCCACCAGGCTGGTCGGTGGTCGAGGAGGGCTCACCTTCGATCACGAGCGGCCCGAGGTTGGCCCGCGCTGCGTAGATGGCGGCGGTCAGACCGGCGGGACCAGATCCGATGACGACGACGTGGCGGGACTCGGGCACAGCATGGTTTCCTTCCTGGTTGGGGCGCCGGCGGGCGTCCGTGTTCGAGAACACGCCTGCTGCGGGGAAGATTCCGCGGGGCGCCGGGAGACGTCAGCGGTGTCGGCCGACCTTCGCTGCACGCTTCGACCACAGGAACAGCCCGAGCAGGGTGAAGACGGCGCCGAGGATGAGGTGGGCCGACCACACCTCGCCGGGCACGGCGAGGTCGATGGCCCGGACGAGGGCGACGGCGACGAGGACGAGGGCGGCGATGCCGAGCACGGCGGCGACGAGCCCGTACACGACGACTCGTACGACCCGCTCGACTGGCTCGGTCGTCTTCGACCGGATCGAGCCGATGACGCGCTCGATGGTGTCGGCCGTCTGCGACGGCCAGTCCTCACCGAGGAGGTCCTCCCTCCGGGGGGTCCCGGGCGGGCGCGAACCGATGGCGGTGTCCGACATGGCGGCGAGCCTACCCTTGCGTTGTGCGTCGAACCGTGGGGATCGTCGTCGCGGTGTGCGGGGCGGCGCTGTCCGCCTTCATCCTCGGCGAGTACGAGATGGTGGGGATCGTCCCGGTCATGGCGGGGGTCGTGGTCGGCCTGCTCCTCAGCGAGGTCGTGGTCGGGATCGCCCGCTGGTGGGGCCCGGTCGCGGCCGTGCTGGTGGGCACCCTCGCCGTTGCCAGCCTCATCCTGGCCGGGTGGATCGACTCGAGCCAGGGCGTGGAGCCGTACCCCACCATGGCTGGTGTCGGCGCCGCGGTCGCCGCCGTCGTGGCGGTCGCCCGGGCGTGGAGGCGGCCTCGGCGTCAGTCCCGCGCGTAGGACTGGAACGTCACCAGCCGGCACGTCTCGGCCACCACGAGCACGACGATCACCGTCGGGCGCTCCGCGTCGACGGCGGCGAAGCCCAACACGAGCGCCGGCTCGCCGTCGACCCTCCCGGTGCCGGCGAGCACGAGCGCGCCGAGCTCTCCCAGCTCGGCGCGCACGGGTTCGAGGCATGCCTCCGCTGCCTCGCGGCTCGGCCGGCCCGCTGCTGCCTGCAGCTCCCGTTCGGATCCCGTGCCGGCCCCGCCGCCGCTCACAGCATCGTCTCCGTCGTCCGCCGTCTCCGGGGCAGGGGCGTCCCGGACGGCGTCGCCCTCGTCCTCGGCGGTGGCCCCCGCGGGCGAGGGCGAGGCAGCCCGCTCGCTGAGGGCCTGGTCCACGACGCTGCGGAGGTCCGCTCCGGCGTCGAGCTCCCCCAGGTCACCGACGTCGGTGAAGCCCTCGTCGGGGGCGGCGAGCGCCGTCGACCCCTCCGCGGCGCGGTCGGTGGCGGTGGTCTCGCCGCCGTCCCCGTTTCCGCTTCTGGCGATGAGCGGGACGGCGACGACCAGCAGGAGCAGCACGGCGGCGACCCCGAGCCACGGGCCCGCGACGAACCGCGGTCGGGCGCGCAGCGTGGCGACGATCGCCCCTTCGTCCGCCGGTCCGCCCAGCGAGCCCTCGTCGAACGCCTGGAGGGCGGCGGTGATGGACGCCTCCCGCACCGCTGCCGGCACCGGGGGCGGTCGCCCGGCGACGGCTGCCTGCAACGCCCGCAGCTCCTCCACCACCGCCTGGCAGCGGTCGCAGCCCGCCAGGTGCGTGGTCTCGGCGTCGGTCGTCTCCCCGTCGAGGACCGCGCTGGCGGCCTCGCCGTCGAGGTGACCCTCAGGGGGCTGGGCGGGGTGCTCGGTCGTCATGGTCGGGAGTTGGGACGACCGTCGGCGGGTGCTCGGTTCCCTGCCAGCACCTCTGCGAGGGCGGCTCGCCCGCGGGCGATGCGGGAGCGGACGGTCCCCGGCGGGACGCCGAGCACCTCTGCGATCTCCGCGTAGTCGAGCGTGCACAGGTCGCGGAGCACCACGGCTGCTCGGTGATCGGGGCTCAACGCGGCCAGGGCGGCGTCGACGTCGAGTCGGTCGGCCACCGTGCCCGCCACGTCCACCCCGCCTCCCCGGCCGTGCGGGTCGACGGGGACCGCACCCTCGAGCACGGCGTCGTCGACACCGGTGAGGGGGCGGCGGCTGCGCCGGCGCAGCTCGTCGAGGCAGGCGTTCGTGGCGACCCGGTACGCCCAGGTCGAGAAGGCCGCCCGGCCATCGAAGCGTGGGAGCCCGCGGACGATGGCGATGAGCGCCTCCTGGGTGGCGTCGGCGCCGTCGGCAGGGTTGCCGCACATCCGGTGGCAGAGGGCGGCGATGCGGTCGTGGTGGTCTCGGAGGAGCCGGTCGAGGGCGGCGCGGTCACCCGCCTGGGCCGCGGCGACGAGCTCGTCCTGGGGACGCGGGCCACGCGCTGATCGGGGGCCGGAGCCGTGCGGGGCGATGGCGGGAGCGTAGCGATGGCCCACGGCCGGGTGGTGTCCGCCCGCGTGACCGGGCGATATCTCAGCTGACGCGCAGCTCGGCAACCTGCACGGCGTACGGGTTGCCCACGCTCCCGTCGCCGACGTCGGTGAACCAGAGCAGGACGTGGCTCCCTCTGGCTCCGCCGACGTCGAAGGTCGTCCCCCCGTCGACGTCCTCGGCCCGGGCGACCGGCTCGCCCCAGCCCTCCAGGTCCGATGGCCGGTCCTCGGCGACGTAGACGCTCGCCGCCCACCCGGAGGTGGGAGAGACCACCTCGAGCCGGTCGACGGACGTCACCTCGGCGAGCGGGATGATGACACCGACGCCGTCCTTCAGACCTCCGAGGTCCCGGGAGTCGTAGCGCTCCGTCGACCACGTCGTCGCCGTGTCGCCGTCGGTGAGCGCCCCCAGGTCGCCGTCCCGCTCGCGGCCGTCACCGGGGCTCGGGTCGAAAGAGCCCACCGGGCCGGCGAGTGGGAGGACGCCGTCCCCGCCCGACGAGGTGCCGGACGGGCTCGAGCGGGGACGGACCGCCTCGAACAGGTCCTGGCCCACCTCGGTCCGGCCCAGCAGGGCGCCGACGATGCCCACGGTGGCGGCGATGACGACGATGAGAGCGGTGGGCACGATCCACGACCGCTCCCGGCGGGCGAACGCGGCGACACCCGACGGTGGGGTTGCTGGTCGGGAGACGGCGTCGCTGTGGACGGCGCTCGTGTGGTCGAGGTGGGCGGCGCTCGTCGCGTCTCCCACGTCGAGGTCGTGCACCGACGGGTTCACGCCGAGCAGCGCCTCCCGGAGCTCGGCGGCGCTGCGATGACGGTCCTCGGGCTGGCGCGCCATCGCGGTCAGCACGGCATCCTCGAGCGCTCTCGGGATGCCCGCTCGGACCTGCCGCGGGCTGAGCGGTGTGGTCGTGAGGCGGGCGAGGGCGGTGGTGGTGGGGTTGTCGCCGGCGAAGGGGGGCCGCCCGCAGAGCGCTTCGTACAGCACGACCCCGAGGGAGTACACGTCGGACCGGGCGTCGAGGCGGTGACCTTCGACCTGCTCGGGCGACAGGTACTTGGCCGTCCCGATGATCTGACCGACGTCGGTGAGGTCGCTCGATCCCTCGGCGGCCTTCGCGATCCCGAAGTCGGCGACGAGGACGCGGCCGTCCTCGGACAACAAGATGTTGCCGGGCTTGACGTCGCGGTGGATGAGGCCGCCGCGGTGGGCCTGCTCGAGCGCGTCGGCGACCTGGGTCCCGATGGCGATCACCCGCGCCGGCGGGAGCTGGCCCTCCTCGTCGAGCACCTCGCGCAGGGTCGGCCCCCGGACGAGCTCCATGACGATCGCCTCGGTGTCTCCGTCTGAGCAGGTGTCGAACAGGGCCACGATGTGGGGGTGAGACAGCCGGGCGGCGGCCACCGCCTCCTGGCGGAACCGCTGCACGAAGGCCGTGTCTCGTGCGAGGTGGGGGAGCAGGACCTTCACCGCCACCGGGCGGGCGAGCACCTCGTCGACGCCTTCCCACACCTCGGCCATCCCGCCCCGGGCGATCAGTCGAACGAGGCGGTAGCGGTCGCCGACGACGACATCCGGTGCGGCTCCGGCCGCCGTCGCAGAGGTGGGCTGCCCGTGGGCGTTGGATGACGGATCGTCGTGCACGGTCCAGCCACGGTACCGGCGGGGTGGACAGGCGACGCCGCCGCGGGGTCAGCTCGGGACCTGGTAGGTGATGCCCATCACCCGAGGGCCGCCGTGGACGCCGATGGTGGCGCCGATCTCGCCCACGTGGATCCGCTCGCGAGGGTGGTGGTGGCCCAGCATGTCCAGGAACTGCTCGACATCGGGAGCGCTGCCGTGCATGACGCTCAGGTTCTCGACCGCTCCTGCCCCCACCACCTTGTCGACGAGGTGCTGGAGCGCCTTGGTCCGGGTCCGCGGCTTGGCCTCTTGTTGCACCTCGCCGCTGCTGATGTCGATGATCGGCTTGATCGAGAGCAGCGTGCCGAGCATCGCCTGGGCGCCGCCGATCCGGCCTCCCTTCTTGAGGTTCTCGAGGGTGTCGAGGGCGCCGTAGACGCGCGTCCTGGGCACCATGTCCTCCACGAGCGCCACGACCTCCTCCGCGCTGGAACCAGCTGCAGCAGCGGTCGCCGCCGCCTTCACCTGGCTGCCGAGTCCCGAGGTGATCGACCGTGAGTCGACCACCCGGATGTCGGCGCCCTCGATGGCGCGCGCGGCGTTCTGAGCCGAGGCCATCGTGGCTGACAAGAGGCTGGAGATGTTGATGCAGACGACCGCCTCGGCACCGCCGTCGAGGGCCGCCCGGAACGCGACCTCGAACGCGCCGGGGGAGGGCGCCGCGGTCTCCGGCAGCACCGACGCCGAGGCGAGCTTGGCGTAGAACTCGGCCGGCGTGAGGTCCTTGCGGTCGACGTACTCCTCGGTGCCGAAGCGGATGGAGAGCGGCACCACGCCGACGCCGAGCTCGGCGCTCTCCGCGTCGGTCAGGTCAGCGGCGCTGTCGGTGATGATGCGGACGGCCATCTGCGTTCCCCCTCTGCCGGGTGCGGTCCTCGGCTGGGGACACCGTAGGGGCACCGGCGCCGGCGGCGACGCCCGTCCGCCCCGCCTACAGGGCAGAGCCGGTGGAGGTGGCGTGCACCCGCACCTCGTACCAGGTGCTGAGCTGCTCGATCCGGTCGAAGAGGCTGCTCCTCGCCTGCTTGACGACGGTGAGGCTGATGCGCCCGTCGCTCTGCAGCTGGAAGCGCTCGAGCGAGGCACCGTCGGCCTCCGCCTCGATCCTGGCCGCCGCCTCCGCCTGCTCCATGCTGTGGGCGCGCAGGTAGGTGCGACCTCCCGCGGCGGCGGCGTCTCCCGCCGTCTTGTCGAGCTGGACCCGCACGACGAGCGGTGCCCCGAGGTCGACCGCCGCGAACAGCAGGAGTCCGGCGAGCAACAGTGCCTTGAACCACCCGGCGATCACGCGCGCACCGTCGGGTGTGGGGCGGGACGCCGTTCGGCGTGCTGCACGGGCCGGTCCATGCCGGAGTGGTCGGCACGCCAGGCGTCCGGGTTGAGCGCGTCAGCGGCGGAGGCGACGGCGGACCTCGCCGAGGAGGCTGGTCGCCTCCGACACGGCGAGGACCTGGCACACGAAGACGTAGGCGATGCCGGCGGGGACACCGGCGACCACGAGCCCGAGGACCGGTGGGAGGTCGGTCGCCACCGGCCGCAGCAGCGCGCCGAGGCCGGCGGCGACCGTGGCGGCCACGAGGAGGCGCCCGAGCGTCCCGCCACCGAGGTGGATCGACGCGCCGGCCCGGGCGAGACGGCGCCGGAGCAGCGCGAGCTCCAGCCACGCCGCCATGCCCGACGCCGCCGCCAGCCCGACCGCGCCGAGGCGGAGGGCCCCGTCGGTGCGCTCGGCCACCGGCAGGGGAGCGACCGGTGCCGGGAGGCGCTCGAGGAGCAGCAGCCCGTCGAGCCCCGGCCCGACGAGACCGACCCGGTCGAGCTGGAACATGAGGATCCCACCGACGGCCGCCGCCACCCCGACCCGGAGCCCGGCGATCGCCGCTGGACCCTTCGTGTCGCCCAGCGCGTACAGAGCGTTCTGCACGAGCCGGCTGGCGGTCGTGGCGAGCAGGCCGAGGGTGAACGCGCCGAGGGTGTACCAGACCAGCCGAGCGTCGTCGGCGCGGAACTCGCCGGTCTGGAGCAGCGCGCCGACGACGAGGTCGCCGAGGACCAGGTAGGCGACCGAGGTGCCCACCACGAAGAAGGCGATGCGGGCGAGTCCCCGGTCGAGGCGGTCGGCGAGCACCGCCACCGCCGTGCCACCCGACCCCGGGAGCTCGGGTGCGGCGGCCGCCCTGCTCAGCTCGGGCAGCTCCGCGGCGGCGACGCTCATGCCGAACAGGCTCACGGGCAGGAGGTAGAAGACCTGGGCGTAGCCGAGGGCGGAGACCGCACCCACCGCGAGCAGGCTGGCGAGGAGCAGATCGACGTAGGCCGAGAGCTGCACGACGCCGCGGCCGGCCACCACGGGCCCGAACCGGCGGAGCACGTCGCGCACGCCCGGCAGGTCCGTCCGGAGGCTCAGCCTGAGCGGCCGTACGAGCGACGCCACCACCGGGAGCTGGACGCCGAGCTGGAGCGCACCGCCGACGAACGCGCCCCACGCCAATCCCTTGGCGAGGCCACCGCCTTCCACCCCGCGCAGGCCGAGCGCGACGAGGACGACGATCTGGGCGACGTTCCACAGCACCGGCGCCACGTAGGAGAGGAAGAAGCGGCGGTGGCTGTTGAGCACCCCGAGGCACCACGCGGAGAGGACCAGCAGGCCGATGCCCGGTGTGAGGATGCGGGTCAGGGTGACGGTGAGCTCGAAGCGCTCGCCGGTGAAACCGGGTGCCAGGACCTTGGTGAGCGGCCGTGCGAACACGACCCCGATGACGACCAGGGTTCCGGCCAGGGCCGCGAGCAGTCCGGCCACCGCGCCGGCGATGCGGCCCGCCTCCTCCTCGTCGCCCTCGGCGAGGGACCTGCTGTACACGGGGATGAACGACGCGGACAGGACCCCCTCCCCGAGCAGGTTCTGGAGGACGTTGGGGATCCGGACGGCTGCCCGGAACGCGTCGACGGCCGGGCCGACGCCGAGGTAGTTGGACAGGGCTCGCTCTCTGGCCAGGCCCGCGAGGCGGCTCAGCAGGATGCCTCCGCCGACGAGGGCGGCCGCCCGGCGGTTCCCAGGGGGGTCGGGTCGACCCCCGCCCGCCCCGCCCGTCACGCGACCGGCACCAGGCGCTTCGCCCGCCGCACCGTCCGCCAGTGGCGCGCCCACCACAGGAGGAGGAACAGCCCAGCCCCCGCCGAGAGGGCGACACCGACGCCCGAGAAGGCGGTGGAGTGGATGGTGACCTGGCTGCGCACGAGCTCGAGCCGGCCGTCGGGCGAGGTGATCGTGATGAGCAGGGGGAACGTTCCCGGCGAGCGGACCCGCACCGGCACCACGAGCGGCGTGTTGTCGCTGCTGAGCTCGACGTCGTACGCAACCCGGCTGTTCGCCTCCGAGGTGGCGTCGTCGAACTCGAGCTTGTCGCTCTCCAGGACGACCTTGACGAACAACGGGTCGCCGGCGCCCCGGACGATCGTCAGCGGGATGGTCCCCTCGCTGTCGGGCAGGCGGAAGCTCGCTCGGTTGACGACGGTGACCGTCCCCAGCCGGCCGCCGATCCGCTCGTCGACGGCGGCGAGGTAGCGGCGCCGCTCCCCGAGCGTGAGCTGGTCGGCCTGCGCGAGGAGCGTGAGGTCGTTGAGCCGCGGCGACGATGCCTCGTCGGCGCCGACGACGGCGGCGAAGCCCCGCAACCGGGCCCGGACATCCTCCACGTCCCGTCCGGTGATCCCGAGCTGGCCCCCGGTGGCCGTGACCTCCCTCACGAGCGGGTCGTCGTCCCCTCCCTCCGGCTCGACCTGGGTGAAGTAGTCCTCCAGCGTGACCGGTTCGAGCACGGGGGATCCCGCGAGCCCCTCGAGGACGTTGAGGAGCAGCTTGGGATCGGTGGCCACGTCCTTCGGGGGCGCCACCACGATGCCCCGGGGGCGCAGCGGCCCCGGTTCGTCGCCGTGCAGCACGGCGAGGTCAGCGAGGAGGTGCTGCGCGCCGAGGACGGGGTCGTCTGCGCCGAAGCGGGTCGACAAGGCCGGTTCCGGCGAGGCTGCCTCCAGCTCGAAGCCCTCGTCACCGGAGGTGATCGCGAACGGCCGGCTGAGGGACAGGCGCAGGTCCACCGGGCTCAGCGCGTCGTCGGGGAGGACCACACGGTCGATGCCCAGGGCTGCGAGCCGGCGGAGCGCCCTCGGACTCGCCCCGTCGTCCTCGACCCAGGTGCGCGCGTCGGTGCTCGCGCCCACCGCCTCCTCCACCGCCCCGTCGCCGCGCCGGCGTTGGGCGGCGATCTCGTCCCCGAGTCCGGCAGACACCAGAGCATCGAGGGTCACGTCGACGAACGGGCCGGACACGACCTGGCGGTCCTCGGTGGCGTCGGCCACGGCATCGAGGATCGACTGCGCCTGGGCACTTCGTCGGCCGTCGCCGGCGGTGCTCAGGATCCGCAGCGCCTCGAGCGTCTCGGGCCGGAGCGTGAGGGTCATCGGTGTGTCGGTGGTCGTGGCGAGGACCACGGCGATCCCCTGCAATCGGTCCAGCTCGGGGGCGGAGATGTCGACGTCGCCGTCGGGCTGTATCGCGAGGTCGCTCCGGAACGGCTGGACGACCGCCACCCGCAGCGGGACGGTGCGGTCCGAGGGCGTGCGCACGAGGTACGTCGTGAACGGGTCGGGCGGATCATCGTCGGCTTCGGCGGGGCGGAGGCTGACGACGAGCGGGTACACCCCGGCCCGGGGCAGGGGTCGCAGGAGCCGCTCACCGGGGGCGTCGGTCCGCTCGGGGGTGAGGCGGACATGGCTGCTGCCGACCGGTCCGTCGGGCAGCTCGGCGATCGGGATCACGAACTCGGCACGGCGCGCCCCGAGGAGGCGGCCGGCGAGCGTCTCGGTGAACTGCGACCGGGACGTGACCGGCGCGTGGAGGTCGATCACGAGGGCGTCGTCGGGGTCGACGTCGCGGCCGACCGAGACCCAGATGTCGAACGGCTCTCCCTGCTCGAGCCAGTCGGTCTGGTCCACGAGTGTGACGCCGTCCTCGGGGGTTCCCCCGGGACGAGGACCTGCGCCTTGCAACCCGGGTTGCGTCGTGCTCGTCGTGGTGGTGTCCGACGCCGACGTGTCCTCCGGCGCCGTGGTCCCCGGACCGACCTGCTGCACGGATCCAGCCGCCGCGGTGTCCCCGGGCTCGGTGCCCACGTCGAGGGGCTGCCCGGCGAGCACGAGGAACGCGACGACGGTGAGCGCCAGGGCCACGACCTGGAAGAACCGCGCTGCCACGGCGGAGAGCGGCGGCCTCATGGGCTGGGCTGGCGGTCAGCGAGCGGCCGGGTCAGCACGGCGAGGCCCGCCGGCTGCAACCGGAAGCCGAGCCGCAGGTACAGCGCGAGGGCCCGCTTGTTGGCCACCTGGGTGTTCACGATGGCTCGGGCGACGCCGCGGCCGCGCATCCAGTGCAGCGCATCGACGACGAGGCCTGCCCCGATCCCCCGTCCGGTCACCTCGGGATCGACGGCGAGGCGTTGCAGGTAGCCCCGGGCCCCGGCCCTGCCGGCGACCGCGTAGCCGACCACCCGACCGATCGCCGCCACCCGGTGGCGGGCGTGGGGGGTGGCGGTCATCGCGTCCTCGAAGCCGGCCCGGTCCAACCGCCAGAACGCAGGGAACGCCAGACCGTCGACCTCGAGCGTGCGGGCCCGGTCCCATCGGTGGCCTCGCCGGAGGCGAGCGCCGCCGGCCTCTCGGGCGATGACGGGGAGGCCGGTGAGGTCGTGGGAGAGCAGGTGCAGCTCCTCACGCACCTCGAAGCCGTCCTCGAGGAAGCCCACCTGCTCGCGCTGCGCCAGAGCGCTCGTGACCACGGAGCTGTAGCCGCGCTCGCCCAGCACGGCGCGGCAGTGGCGGACCATGGCGGCGGTCAGCGGTGGGGTGTCACCGGGAGGCATGATGTGGGCGACACGGGGGTCCCCGCGCCACGGCCCGACCCGCACCCGTTCCGGGCCCCTCCGGACCACATCGACGCCCCGCACCCCCGGCAGGCTACCGAGCCACGGGTCGCAGGCTGGTGGTCAGGCGCCCACCCAACCCGCGTGGCCGGCGGCCGCCGATGCGGCCTGGTTACGCTCACGGCTCTGTCGATCCTGTTCGTCACCCACCCGGACCTCGCGGGGCACGACGCGGGCCCCGGCCACCCGGAGCGTCCAGCGCGGCTCGAGGCCGTGCGCGCCGGTGCTGAGGCCGCCGGTCTGGCCGAGGCGCTGGTAGCCGTCGCCACCCGCGGCGCGACCCGCGGTGAGCTGCAGCGGCTGCACCCCGCTCCCTACCTCGACGCGCTGGAGCGGTTCTGCGGTGCCGGCGGCGGCCGGATCGACGCCGACACCGGGGCTGTCCCCGCATCGTGGACGGCGGCGCTCCTCGCCGCCGGCTCCGGGCCCGACGCCGTGGAGCGCCTCGACCGTGGAGAGGCCTCCGCGGCGTTCTGCGCCGTGCGCCCTCCCGGGCACCACGCCGCGCCGACCCGGGCGATGGGCTTCTGCCTGCTGAACAACGTGGCGGTCACCGCCGCCGTCCTCGCCGCCCGGGGCGAGAGGGTGGCCATCGTCGACTGGGACGCGCATCACGGCAACGGCACGCAGGCGGCCTTCTACGACGTCCCGCAGGTGCTGTACGCGTCCCTGCACGAGCACCCGCTCTACCCCGGCACGGGACGGCTCGACGACACCGGGGGGGAGGGGGCCGAGGGCACGAACGTGAACCTGCCCCTCCCGGCCGGTGCCACCGGCGACGTCGCCCTCGCCGCCTTCGACGAGGTCGTGCTGCCGGCGATCGAGCGCTTCCGCCCCACGTGGTTGCTCATCAGCGCCGGCTTCGACGGTCACCGCGCCGACCCCCTCACCGGCCTCGCCCTGTCGAGCGGGGACTTCGCCGACCTCACCCGGCGGGTCATGGGCCTCGTCCCCGCCGGCCGGCGGATCGCCTTCCTGGAGGGCGGCTACGACCTGCAGGCGCTCGCCGACTCGGCGGGCGCCTGCCTGTCCGCCCTCGCCGGCGGCGACCACCGCCCGGAGCGCGCCACGGGCGGCGGTCCCGGCCGCCACGTCGTCGAGGCCGCCAAGGCGGTCCACGGGGGCTAGGACGTCACCTGGTGCCCAGACGCGCGCTCAGGTTCCCGCCGTCGGCGTCCGATGTCCTCGTCGTGGCCATCCACGAGTCAGACCAGGGCGCCGTCAGCCCCTTCTTCAAGGCCGTCGACGTCGATCCCGCCATCGCCGCCGTCGGCCTCGACGAGCTGCTCGAGCACCTCTGCCTGTCGCAGGGCTCCGACCTCCACGTGAAGGTCGGCGCCCGCCCCCACATCCGGGTCGGAGGCCGCCTCGAGGCGACCTCGTTCCCGATGCTCGTCCCCGCCGACGTGGAGCGCATGGCGGCCGCCGTGCTCGTGGAGGATCGCGCCGAGGAGTTCGCCAGGACGAACGAGGCCGATGTCGCCTTCAGCATCGGCGGGCTCGGCCGCTTCCGGGTGAACGTGTACCGCCAGCGGGGCACCGTCGCCTTGGTCTTCCGTCGCGTCGCGACCCTCATCCCGGGCTTCGCCGAGCTCGGCGTCCCCGACGTGGTGGGAGCTCTCGCCGACGAGCACCGCGGCTTGATCCTCGTCACCGGGCCCACCGGCTCGGGGAAGACGACCACCGTCGCCGCCATGATCGACCACATCAACCACACCCGCGCCGTCAGCGTGGTGACGATCGAGGACCCGATCGAGTTCGTGTTCAACGACGACAAGGCGCTCGTGAACCAACGGGAGGTCGGCAGCGACACCGGCGGGTTCGCGGAGGCGATGCGCCGGGTCCTGCGCCAGGACCCCGACGTGATCTTCATCGGAGAGATGCGCGACCCCGAGACGGTGCAGGCTGCCCTCGCCGCCGCCGAGACCGGCCACCTCGTGCTCTCCACGCTGCACACCGCCGACGCCATCGAGACCGTGAACCGCATCGTCGACTTCTTCCCGTCGCACCAGAGCCGCCAGATCCGGCTGAGCCTGGCCACGTCGCTCCGTGGCATCGTCAGCCAGCGCCTCCTCGAGCGCCGGGACCGTCAGGGCCGGGTGCCCGCCGTCGAGGTGCTGCTCAACACCGGGCGGGTCGCCGACCGCATCATCGATCCCTCCGTCGGCGGCGACGCGATCTCCGAGATCATGGCCGACGGCGCCTTCTACGGCATGCAGACGTTCGACCAGAGCCTGTTCGCGCTCATCAGGGACGGCTGGGTGACGGTGCGGGACGCCATGGCATCGGCGACCAACCCTCACGACCTCCGCATCGCCCTCCAGCGGGCCGGCGTGCTCTCCCCGAAGGCGACCGGAACCGACCTCCGCCTGAGCTGACGGGCCTCCGCCTGAACCGTCCCCGCGACGCCTCCGAGCCCGGAGCGCGCCGGCGCGCTGCGCCAGTCCGGTCACCGCCCAGCGGTGGTCGGGCTGCGGCGCCGCCTCACCGTTCCAGGCGTCGCACGAGCTCGACGGTGACGTCTGGCCCCTCGACCACGGTCGCCGCTGGATCGAGCTCGTGGCCGAGCAGCACCCCCGGCGCCAGCTCGGCGATCCCGTCGGGGTCGCAGAGGCCGTGCAGCAGCACCTGCCGGGCGAGCGCACCCCGGACCGCCTTGGCCCGGTGCGACAGTGCCTTGCGCGCCACGGCCCCGTCGGGCGCGGCGACCTCCTCGACGACCCGTGGTGTGATCCGCCGCGCGTAGGTGGTGCCCTCGAGCGACCGCCACGCCGCGCCGTACTCACCGGACAGCAGGTCCCAGACGACGGCCCCGGCCACCCGGCGGTCCAGCAGGGGCGAGAGCCGTGGACGCCACCAGCTCGACAGTCGGCCGAGCGGTTCGAGGCGCGTGGCCATGGCGAGCCGGTAGTCCGGGATCAGGTCGCTGGGTGCCACGAGCCCCCAGAGGCCCGAGAGCAGGACCACGTCCCGGGCGAGCCGGTTCCGGGCTGCTGCTGGGAGCGTCGGCGCGTCGAGGTGCGAGAACAGCACGCCCACGTAGCGCTCGATGGCTGGCAGCGTCGGAGCACGCTCGAGACCGCTGATGCCGCTGGACCTGCGCAGCACCCGCAGCACCCGCCGACGATCGGGGTCGAGCTCGGCGAAGCGGCCCGCGGGCGCGTCGCGCCAACCGGGGCCGGTGCCGCCCGGCGCCTTGCCGCGTGAGGGCGGCAGGAGCACGACGGAGCTGGCCACGCTGGTCAGGTTGCCACGGGACGGCATGCGTCGATCCCGACCGTGGCAACGGCTTCAGCCGGGAGGGGTCCGGACCGCTGACCGCTCGATGGGCGACCGGTAGCGTGAACGCGTGGTCCCCGCTCGCCTCCAACCCGTTCTCGACGAGGTGCGCCCCGTGGCCGAGCGCCTGGGCGGTCGGGGCCACCAGGCGTACCTCGTGGGTGGCTCGGTGCGGGACCTCCTCCTCGACCGCGACCCGGGCAGGGACTTCGACCTGACGACCGACGCCCGACCCGACGACATCGAAGCAGCGGTGCGGGGCTGGGCAGACGCGGTGTGGACGCAGGGCAAGCGGTTCGGGACGATCGGTTGCCGCAAGGGCGGGCGCGACTTCGAGATCACGACGCACCGGGCCGAGGCGTACAGCCCCGACTCCCGCAAGCCCGACGTCACCTTCGCCGACGCCATCGAGGCTGACCTCTCCCGTCGCGACTTCACGGTCAACGCCATGGCGCTGCGCGTTCCCGCGAGCGCTGACGGCGAGCAGCAGCCGGAGCTCATCGACCCCTTCCACGGAGCCGTCGACCTCGCTGCGAAGCGGCTCCGGACGCCGCTCTCTCCCGAGGAGTCCTTCACCGACGACCCCTTGCGCATGCTGCGCGCCGCCCGCTTCCTCGCCGGGTACGGGCTCGCACCCGACGACGACCTCGTCGCTGCGGTGCGCGTCCTGCACGACCGGCTCGAGATCGTCTCACCGGAGCGCATCCGCATGGAGCTCGACAAGCTGGTGGTGGTGCCGCGGTGCGGCCCCGGCCTGTGGTTCCTCGTGGAGACGGGCCTCGCCGAGGAGTTTCTCCCCGAGCTCCCTGCGCTCGCCCTCGAGCAGGATCCGATCCACCACCACAAGGACGTCCTCGCCCACACCATCGCGGTGGTCGACAACACCCGTCCGGATCGCATCGTCCGGCTGGCGGCGCTGTTCCACGACATCGGCAAGCCGAAGACCCGCTCGTTCGGCGCCGGCGGCAAGGTCACGTTCCACCACCACGAGGTCGTCGGGGCGCGCATGACCCGCGACCGCATGCAGCGGCTCCGCTACTCGACGGAGGACATCGAGAAGGTGAGCCGGCTGGTCGAGCTCCACCTGCGGTTCCACACCTACAAGATGGGCTGGACCGACTCGGCCGTCCGGCGCTACGTCCGCGATGCCGGCGACCTGCTCGAGGAGCTGAACGAGCTCACCCGGTGCGACTGCACGACGCGCAACCGGCGCCGGGCCGAGGAGCTGGCACGGCGGATGGACGCGCTCGAGTCCCGCATCGCCGAGCTGCAGGCGGCGGAGGAGCTCGAGGCGATCCGTCCCGACCTCGACGGCGCCCAGGTCATGGAGCACCTGGGCATCGGCCCCGGCCCCGACGTCGGCGCCGCCCTCGCGTTCCTCCTCGAGCTCCGCCTCGAGGAGGGGCCGCGCGACCCAGACGAGGCGCGGACACGCCTCGACGAGTGGTGGGCCGTCCATCAGGGCTGACCCTCCGGAGGGCGGACGCTCAGATGCCCTGTTTGCGGGCCCGCATGATGAGGGTGCGGGGCACGTGGGTGAAGGTTGGCCGCCAGTGCTGGCTGCGGGGGCCGTCGGGCAGGGGCTCGGGCTCGAGGATCGTGTCCACGCGGAAGTTCGTCCGGCAGAGCGACGAGAAGAGGTCCCCCACGGTGTGTCGGTAGTCGGTGAAGGCGACGCCGTTCCACTCGTACTCGATCGGCGCCCGGTCGAAGTAGGAGCGGCGGATGAGCAGGGCGGGGTCGGCGTCGTCGTCGATCATGTCGTAGGCGGGGTGGGGGAGGCTGAACACGATCGGGTGCTCCGGCTTGAGCACCCGGTGCACCTGGCGGAAGACCCGGTCGAGGTCCTCGACGAAGCCGAAGGCGTAGGCCGAGAACACGAGGTCCATCGTGTCGGCCCGCACGAAGGCGAGGTCCGCGAGGTCGCCCTGACGGAGCTCGACCTTGACGCCCTCCCGCTCGACGAGGCGCCTGGCGAAGGCGAGCTGGGCCG
>JBBDQT010000132.1:0-7416 GCA_040905815.1 Acidimicrobiales bacterium | reverse complement strand
TCGACCTTGACGCCCTCCCGCTCGACGAGGCGCCTGGCGAAGGCGAGCTGGGCCGAGGAGAAGTCCACGCCGATCGCGTTCGCACCCTGGTGGGCGAAGGCGATGGAGCACTGCGCGCCCCCACAGCCCAGCTCGAGGACCCGCTTGCCGTCGACGTTGCCGCACAGCTTGAAGTCGGCCTCGGTGCCGATGTCGGGGCCGTAGTGGGCCACGTCGGTGGGGAGCCTGGCGCCCGCCTGGTAGGCGGCGGCGTGGCGGTCCCACGCAGCGGCGTTGTCGGTCGGCACGTGCCCAGTGTGACCCGGCTCGCCGGGCGGCCCGGGGATGGCGCCCACCCTGAACTGGCGGTTGGGTTCGACACCAGCTGTCTGTTCTGACCGCCAGCTCGTTGAGGGCCCCGCCGCAGCCCGAACTGGCGGTGGTCAGTCGGCTACGCCCCGGTGGCGGCGTCGGGGTCGGCGAACGACGCCACCATGCGGTGGGCGACGTCGTCGTGGTGCTGCACCGGGGGCGACTTCATGAAGTACGCGCACGCGGCCTCGACGGGTCCGCCCATGCCGCGGTCCTTGGCGAGCTTGGCGCAGCGGAGGGCGTCGATGATGACGCCCGCCGAGTTCGGCGAGTCCCAGACCTCGAGCTTGAGCTCGACGTTGAGCGGGGCGTCACCGAAGTTGCGGCCCTCCAGGCGGATGTAGGCCCACTTGCGGTCGTCGAGCCACGGCACGTGGTCCGACGGGCCGATGTGGACGTCGTGAGCGTCGATCCCGTGCTCCAGCTGGCTCGTGACCGACTGGGTCTTGGAGATCTTCTTGGACTCCAGGCGCTCCCGCTCGAGCATGTTCTTGAAGTCCATGTTGCCGCCGACGTTCAGCTGGTAGGTGCGGTCGAGCACCATGCCCCGGTCCTCGAAGAGGCGGGCGAGCATGCGGTGGACGATGGTGGCGCCGACCTGGCTCTTGATGTCGTCACCGACGATCGGCACCCCGGCGTCGGTGAACTTCTGGGCCCAGACCGGGTCGCTCGCGATGAACACGGGGATCGCGTTCACGAAGGCGACGCCGGCGTCGAGGCACGCCTGGGCGTACATCTTCTGGGCGTCCTCGGAACCGACCGGGAGGTAGGAGACGAGCACGTCGGCGCCTGACTCCCGGAGGGCGGCGGTGACGTCGACCGGCTCGAGGGGGCTCTCCTCGCAGGCGGCCTTGTAGTACTTCCCGAAGCCGTCGAGGGTCGGGGCCCGGAGCACGGTGACGCCGAGGTGGCCGACGGGGCTGAACTTGAGGGTGTTGTTCTGGCCGCTGAAGATCGCCTTGCTGGCGTCGATGCCGACCTTGGTGGCGTCGACGTCGAACGCGCACACCAGATCGATGTCGCTGATGTGGTAGCCGCCGAGGTTGACGTGCATGAGGCCGGGCACCTCCTCGGCGGGGTCGGCGTCCTTGTAGTACTCGAGGCCCTGCAGGAGCGAGCTCGCGCAGTTGCCCATGCCGGCGATGGCCAGCTTGATCCGGCCCTTCTCGGTGTTGCTCATCGGGTACCTCCGTTGGCCGCGGGGGCCGGTTCGTGGCCGTCGACGGGCGACGGCGTGTGCGTTGCAGACAGGGGTGCTGCGGTGTCGTGGGTGGTGCTGGTAGGTGCGGGATCGCCTGCGGCCAGCGTGCGCTCGGCGCTGAGGAGGCCGTCGATCCAGGCGATGTCCCGCTCGGTCGTCTCGTTGTCGTGCTCGAGGAGCGACCGCACGTAGCGGTCGAGGGCATCGCTGCGGGTCCCCACGGTGCGGCGACCGTGGTGGAGGCGTTCCACGAGCGTGACCCGGCGGCGTTCGAGCAGGCCGACGCGCGTGTCGGCATCGGCGAAGCGGCAGAACGCGAGCTTCACCGGGAAGCTGCGCTCATCGTCGCTCGGGTCGGCGATCAGCTCGCCGAGGCGAGCCTCGCCGGCGGGGGTGATGTCGTAGACCTTCTTGTTCCGGGGGCCGCGCACCGCGATCCGCCGAGAGGCCCGGAAGGCGGCGGCCTCACCTGCGAAGGAGCCGGTCATGGGCATCGCCGGGGTGACGACGGAGGTCGCGGCCTTGGCGGCGGCGACGGCGCCCTCGCGCTCGAGGCGGCTGAGCGCCGGATAGAGCGAGCCGAACGAGATCGACGAGCGGGACGGCAGGACGTCGCGCAGGCGCTTCTTGAGCTCATAGCCGTGCATGGGTCCCTCCTTCAGGAGGCCGAGGACGGCGAGCTCGATCACGACGTTCAACATATCGTGCCGATATATCGGACGACAACTTGCTGGCGGTGCTCCGAGGGGACACAGCACCCGCCGAGCGGCTCGGCGGGCAGCCTCGGTAGTCTCGTGCGATGACCTTCCGGGCCGACCGCTTGGGCGCCGGGCGCGCCGCTGCGGCGGGCACACCCGGCGAGATCGACTACCGCTTGGCGCGGCACCGCCTCCTCGCCGAGCTTCGCAAGGGGCGCGTCGCCCGCCACGAGGTGTGCGACGCTCATCCCGAGCTCGTGCGGGCGGCCCGCAACGTCGGAGAGGAGACGGACCAGCTGTGTCCCGTGTGCGAGGAGGCCGACGTGGTCCTCGTCTCCTACGTCTTCGGACCACGGATGCCGCCCCAGGGCCGGTGCGTGACGACCAAGGCGGAGATGACCAGGCTCCGGCGCGGCGCCGCCGAGCTCGCCTGCTACGTGGTCGAGGTCTGCCCCGCCTGCTCGTGGAACCACCTGGCGCGGACGTTCATGGTGCAGCCGATCCGGGCCCGCAAGAGCCGCTCGGCACCCTCGGCCTAGCCGCGGCGGCAGCGGCCGTCCTCCTCGCCGCCGCCGGCCGGGGCCACCTGCTCGTGCTCGCCGCCGCCCTGGCGGTGGTCGCCGCGCACCGGCTCGCGACCGGCGCCATCGCCTTGGCCGCCGCTGCGGTCGCGGTGCGCTGGGGCACCACGTCGCTCGCCGCGGTGGGCGGTGCCCAGGCGGTGCTTGGTCCCGCCGTCCTCACGGGACCGACCGCCGCCGCCGCCTCGTCCCTGTTCGCCGCGCTGACGCTCGTGCTCCTCTCGCCCGCCGCGAACCTGCGGGCCGTGGCCGTCGGGGTCGCCGCCGCGCACCTCGCGGTGGGGCCCGCGGGCGTCGGTGGGATCGCCATCCGGTCGGTCGCCACCGCGTGCTTCGTGGTCCTGTGCCTGCTCGCCCGCCACCTGCCGCACTGGCGGCTCCGGCTCTCGGTCGGCGTCGGCGCTGCGGCGTTCCTCCTGGCTGCGGTGGGCACGTGATCCGCCGGGAAGCCGGAGGGCAGCGGTGAGCGCGCTCCTCGTCCTCGCGCTCGCGCTGCCGATCGTGTCGGCGGGACTGGCGGCGCGCTCGTCAGGCCCGACCGCCCGGTCGGTCGTGCGTGGCGCGGGTGCTGGCGCCGCGGCGTGCTGGTTGCTCCTGCTCCTCGCCGGTGGCGCCAGCTCCGGACCGTTCGCGAGCGGGGACGCCGTCTCCGCCGCCGGGGTCGGTGCCGGGCTCGCGCTCGCGTCGATCACCCAACCGCCCCGGCGGACGCCGGCGCTCGCCGCCGCCCTCGCCATGGCGTCGGCCATGGGAGGCCTGGCTGCCGGCGCGGGCGACGGCACCGCCGCTGAGGCCGTCATCGGTCTCCTCGTCGCCGCCGTCGCCGTCGCCGTCGGCGCACGGGCCGAAGATGACAACGGCCTCCTGCTGGCGGCGGCTGGCATCGGCGCCGCCGCGGTCGCCGGCGCCGGGCTCGCCCTGCTCGCCTCGGGCACGGGTTCGTTCGCCCTCGCGCTCGAGCGGGACGACGCCCTCCTCGTCGGGACACCGATCCTCGTCGGTACCGCCGCCGTGGCGCTCGCCTCCGGGTTGCGGCCCCGCAGGACCGGGGTGGTGCTCCTGGCGCCCGCGCTCGGGATCGTCGTCCCCGCAGGGGCCGTCCTCGCCCCGTGGGGCGAGGGCATGGCGATCGTCGCAGCGCTCACCGCCGTCGCGCTGCTCGCTGTGCCGGTGCGGATGCCACGGGTCTTGCGACTCGGTCCTGCCCTCGTGCTGTGGTCCGCAGCTGCGGCGACCGTCTCGGCTCCCGGCGCGATCGGCGCGGCGTGGCTCCTCGCGGCCGCAGCCGTCATCGCCGCCACGACGCTGGCTCCCGCCGCCGCCGCCGCCGTGCTGCCCGGCGCCGCTGCCCTCGGTGGGGCCCTGCTCGCCGACGGGAGACCGTCCGGCGTCGTGCTCGCCGCCCTCGCCGCCATCACCGCCGCGCTGGTCCACCCGTTCCGCGTGGTCACGGCCGACGCCGGCGTGGCGGTGGCCGATGGCCCGGCGACGGCTGCGCCGCCGAGCCGCCCTGCTCGGCCCCCGGGCCGACCGGTCGTGCGCACCCGCGGCAGGGCGGCGGGCGACGCGGGGGCGAGCGGCGTGACCGCGCCCGAGCCAGCGGCGGTCGCCGAGCCCCCAAGTGGCTCCGCCCGTCGCCCTCGGCGAACGGAGCCCCTGGTGGCTCCGACCCGTCGCGCCACTGCCAGCGTGGCCCCGTCGTCCGTCGCCGACGCGTCATCGGTCGGTCGGTCGTGGGGCTTCGGGTGGTCGGCGAGCCACCGTCTGGGCACTGTGCCCGCCCTGGTGCTCTCGACCTGGCTGCTCGTCGCCCCGACGACGTGGGGCTGGGTCGGACCCCTGGCGCTCGACCGCTGGACCCCCTCGATCCTCGCCGCCCTCGCCGCCGCTGTCGTGGCCGTCGTCGTCATGGCCGGCACGGGAGCTCCCGAGACCCGTCGGCCCGAGCAGCGGCTCGACGCCACCACCGAGGCGCTCGACAGCGTCGTCGCGCGCGCCGGCCCCCACCTCGAGGGGGATGACCCTCCGAGCGGCCCCCCCGACCGTCGCGGCGCCACCGTCGCCCTCGCGGTCGCCGCCCTCTCGACGTTGGTCGCGATCGCGGCGTTGGTAGCGTCGTGGCCGTCCGCGACCTGATCCCGGCACCCCCACGATGACCTCCGCCAAGCGCCCACCGCCGTCGCGCCCGTCGCGCCCCAGCAGCCGTCACGCCGCGCCCCAGCGCAGACGAGCGCCCGACGCAGGCGCTCCCCGGAGGCGCCCGGCCCCGCGTGCCGAGCAGCGCAGGCGGGAGAAGGCGATCAACGTCGGCGGAGGTGGCGGCCGCAGCCCCCGTCGCGGTGACGGTCGCCCCGCGGCGGGCGGGAAGCGCCGTCGCAGCCTCCTCTGGCGCTTCCGCCGGCTCCTGTTCGCCGCGGGGCTCCTCGGCGCGGCAGGCCTCGTCGGCGCCGGCTACGTCGTGGCGAGCGTCCCCCTCCCGCCGGAGGAGATCCCGGTCGAGACCACGTTCCTCTTCGACGCCGCGGGCAACCGGCTGGCCGAGCTGTCCACCGGCGAGAACCGCGTCTCGGTCGAGCTCGACGAGGTCTCGCCCACGTTCATCGAAGCGGTGCTGGCCACCGAGGACCGGGACTTCTTCTCCCACCCGGGCGTCGACGCAACCGCCATCCTTCGGGCCACCATCGCCGACCTGCGCGGCCGTCCCCTCCAAGGCGGGTCCACGATCACCCAGCAGTACGTGAAGAACGTGTTCGTGGGCGACGAGCGCACGGTCGTGCGGAAGCTGAAGGAGGCCACGCTCGCCGTCAAGGTCGAGCAGCGCTACGACAAGGACCAGATCCTCCAGCGCTACCTCAACACGGTGTACTTCGGCCGAGGTGCCTACGGCGTGCAGGCGGCAGCGAAGTCCTACTTCGGGGTCAACGCCTCGGAGCTCGACGTCCAGCGCTCCGCCTACCTCGCCGGTCTGCTCCGCGCGCCGGAGCTCGCCGATGCCAGCCGGGAGCCGGCGACCGCCGACCGGCGACGCGACCTCGTGCTGCGCTCGCTCGTCGACGTCGGGGCGCTCACCGAGGCGCAGCGGACCGAGATGGCATCCGTGCCGGTCGCCTCGCTGCCCGGGTTCCGCGACCGGGACGCCGTGGTGCAGGACAACATCGTCGGCAAGGACGTCGGGACGGAGTTCTTCGTCGAGTACGTGCGAGCCCAGCTCGCCGATCGCTTCGGCGACGCCCGCCTCAACGGCGGCGGGCTCCGGGTGTACACGACCCTCGACCTCGACCTGCAGCGTGCGGCGTACGCCGCCGTCTACAGCGACACGCTGAACCAGCCCGAGGATCCCGCGGGCGCCCTCGTCGCCCTCGACGCCGACGGGCGGGTCAAGGCGATGGTCGGAGGTCGCTCCTACGGCGAGAACAAGGTCAACTACGCGGTCGGCACCCAGGGCGGCGGCGGCGGGCGTCAGGCCGGCTCCGCGTTCAAGCCGTTCGTGCTCGCCGAGGCCATCACCGAGGGTTACAGCGTCGAGTCGGCACTCGACTCTCCGGCAAGCCTCACCTTCCCGGGGGCGAACAACGGCAAGGACTACAAGGTCTCCAACTACGAGAGCACCGGCCACGGCCGGGTCAACGTCATCGAGGCGACGAGGGTGTCGTCGAACACCGTCTACGCCCAGATGGCAGAGGCGCTGGGCCCGCAGGCCGTCGCCGAGACCGCGCAGCGGCTCGGCATCGGTGCCATCGACCCCAGCCGCGTCGGCCTGTCGATCGCGCTCGGCACACCGACGGTGTCGGTCCTCGACATGGCCGACGCCTACCTCACGTTCGCCACCCGGGGGTTCCAGATCGACCCGTCCGTCGTCGTCCGGGTGACCGACGCCGACGGCAACGTGCTGCTCGACGGCGCCCCCCGGAAGGAGCGGGTCCTCGAGCCCGCGCAGGCCGACACGATCAACACCATCCTGCGCGGCGTCGTGGAGAAGGGCACCGGCAAGCGCGCTGGGCTCGGCATCCCGATCGCCGGGAAGACCGGCACCACGCAGGACAACGGCGACGCCTGGTTCGTCGGCTACACGCCGGGCATGTCGGTGGCGGTCTGGATGGGCTACCCCGAGGGCCAGTCCCGCCAGATGAAGGCCGTGCACGGGACCGCCGTGACGGGTGGCTCGCTGCCGGCGGACATCTTCCGACGGTTCATGCAGGTCGCCGCCGACCGGGACGAGTACCGCGGCTCCTTCGTGAAGCCGCCCCCGTACGGGGGAGAGCCGCTGAAGGGCAGCGGCATCATCAAGGACGGCGTCACGACCACGACCACCACGGAGCCGGAGGAGGTGGAGGAGACGACGACCACCACCGAGGCGCCCGAGGAGACGACCACCACCACGGCGCCGGAGGGCGCCAAGGAGACCACGACGACCACCGGGGCGCCCGAGGAGTCGACCACCACGACGGCGCCCGAGGAGACCACCACCACGACGACCCAGCGTCCCGCACTCGGGACGCCCCCGGGCGGCTGAGCCGGCGGGGTTCGGCCCCACGCGACGGGGAACAGGTCTGCCCATGGCCGTCACCCGCCGTCGCATCCCCCA
>JBBDQT010000131.1:0-1018 GCA_040905815.1 Acidimicrobiales bacterium | reverse complement strand
CGCGTCAGCCAGGTGCGCCTGCGTACGTTGTTGCGCAGTTGTATGGTTCGTACATGAGGGAGATGACGGTGAGTGAAGCACGCGATCGCCTGGCCGACGCCATCGACCAGGCCCGTACCTCGCACGAGCCGGTCGTCCTGACCCGGCGGGGCCGACGTGTCGCCGTCCTTGTTGATGCCGACGACTTCGCACGCATGTCCGATCTCGTCGAGGACGCGCTGGATCGGGCTGAGCTCGAAGCGGCCCGGGCCGAGAACGACTATGTGCCCTGGGAGCAGGTCAAGGCCGAACTCGGACTCGCGTGACCGAACCGGGCGGCCGTCACCGGGTGCAGATCGCCAGGCGGGCGATCAAGGTCATCGACGCGCTGCCACGCAAGGAGCAGCAACGGGTACGAGCGGCAATCGACCTGCTCAGCGAGACGCCGCGCCCACCTGGCTGTGTCGCGCTGACCGGCGAAGCGAGCACCTGTCGAGTGCGAGTGGGGGACTACCGCATCGTGTACGAGGTGCACGACGCCGTTCTGCTCGTCCAAGTTGTCCGGGTGGGCCACCGTCGAGACGTCTATCGATGACCCGTCGTCCACCATCGCTGCACCCGGGAGCGCGGCGGGCTCGCAGCGCAGGCGGCTGTGTCACCGTGACCGCTGGCTCCGAGCTGACACGCACGAGGAGCACCTAAGACTGCTGGACAACATGAAATAGCACGTGGTATGCATGTTCGGTGCCCGATCACCTGGAGGCCCGTCCGGCCACGTTGCGGGCTGTCGCGGCTGGCGTCGACGGCACGGCTGACCGGTTCGCCGGTGCGGTCGCCGACCTGCGCTCGGCGTTGGCGGGGGTGGGGGACTGCTGGGGCGGTGACGAGCCCGGGGACGCCTTCGGTGACCGCTACGAGCCGGCCAGCCGCAACCTGTCGACCCACCTCGACGCCCTGGTGGAGGGGATGGCCAGCATCGGACCGGGGCTGCGGTCCATGGCCGAGGACTTCGACGGGGCCGAGGACGCCTCCACCATCG
>JBBDQT010000130.1:0-5963 GCA_040905815.1 Acidimicrobiales bacterium | reverse complement strand
TCGGTGTGACCGGCACCGCCCTTCCCTCCGGCGGCCGGCGGTGTTGCTCGGGGGGAGGAGTCGAACCCCCCGCAGACCGATGACGGCTGATGGTACCGGATGCCGACCATGCCGCTGACCTGCGTTGATGGCGGCGCTCGGGGTCCGCTCAACCACTCCCATGGCAGGGTGTGCCGAGAAGTCCGTGACCAGGCTGTGACCAACCCCATCCCGCGAGGTACCCGTGGAGTGCGATCCGCACCGAGCGTGGTCGAAGGGTGCCTGCCGCCGCGGCCACCACCCGGCGAATCTCCTCGTCTGTCTGTAAACCTCGAGGGTGCCGAGGTGCGTCCTTGGGTGAAGGAGACACCGTTTGGTCGACGACGACATCAAGACGTTTCTCCACACCGAGTACGCCCGCGTCGTGCGCGCCGTGACCGTTGTCTGTGGAGATCGGGAGCGAGCAGAGGATGCCGTGCAGGACGCAGTCGTGGATGTGTGGATGAAGCGGCGGGAGATCGACGACCTCGCGGGGTGGGTCACGACTGCGGCGCTCAACCGAGCCCGAACCCGGTGGCGAAGCGCCGCAGCGGAGCGACGAGCGTTCGAGCGGTTCGCCGGGCGCTTTGGACACGCCGGCGCGGCGCCCGTCGCCACCTCGGCCCTCGACGACCGGGTCGCGCGGGCGTTGGGCGCGTTCCCACGGAATCAGCGGGAGGCCGTCGCGCTCCACTACCTCCTCGACATGTCGGTCGCCGATGTCGCTTCACGGCTCGGCGTCGCGGAGGGGACCGCGAAGGTGCATCTCCATCGCGGGCGGCGCGCACTTCAGGCAGCCCTCGTGGCCACTGACGATGATGAGGAGAACGACCGTGTCGGACCTTGACGACCAGATCCGCAGCAGCCTCGAACGGCTTACCAACCCGGATGGCATCGACCGCGGCCAGGTGTGGGACTCGGTCGTCGCACGCCGTCGTCGGCGCAGTCGTCGTCGTGCCGTGGGCGTGGCCGTGCCCGCCGCGGCACTGGCCGTCGTCGTCGCCACCGTCGTGCCGGACCTGTGGTCTGACCCGAGCGAGACCGTCATCGCCACGAACCCAGATGACGGCGGTGTCGAGGACTCCCCCACCGGTAAGTCACTCGTCCCCACCGACGTACCGACCTACACGCTGGACCTGGCGGGAGCAGAGCTGTTGCGGGAGGAGTCCCTCATGGCACGGAACTCCGATGTCGTGCTCTGGGGCGACGGCGAAGGGGCCTACGTGTCGCTGAGCGTGCGGCCGGGGGTCTCAGCCACCTACGGAGCGCCGTCAGGCCTCGGTCCGATGGTGCGGGACAGCGCACTTCCAGAGGACGCTGGCGCCGCCTGGCTGAGCGAGCCGGAAGACCCCCGGGGAGCGACGATGTGGTGGGTGCAACCGTCGGGCGACGTGTGGATCCTCCGCGCCCACTGGTATGGAGACATCGTGCCCGACAGCGCTGAGGCGGCCCTCCGCGAATGGGGGCTCGCCATCGACCCTGCGAGCGCAGCCGATGACCCCTACCGTCTCGGTGACGAAAGGCTGTCGCGGATCGGGTTCGACGCCGCTGGCGACAAGCCGTCGAGGTCCCGGGTCTGGTCGTACGACGGTCAGGAGGTGACACTGCTCGTCCTCGATGGCTCGTCGTCCGCAGCGGGCCTGAGCAACCTGCTGGCGAGGGGCGCACCGACGCGCACTGAGGTGCCCAACCTTGGGCAGGTGTGGGCAGTTGGATCGACGTTTGGCTGGACGGTCCCGGAGTCCGATGGGGCCTGGGCGACGTTGCTCCTCCCCGAGGATCTCGCCGGTGAGTCAGACGCGATCCTTCGTGCTCTGGCCGCCGAGTAGGCGCCCGGCGACCAACATCGGTCAGGTGAGATGGGACACTGGTGGTCAGGCCGCGCGTCGATGGTGGTCCAAGCTGTCGGGGCTCCCAGCGGAGGTGGGCTTCGTAGAGGTGCCCGACCGGGGACAACCACGAGTAGAGCGGGCGGGCGTCGAGCGCTGTCCAGCGGTCGTCGTTCGGGGCGTGGGCGAGGTTGGCGACGACAACGTCGCCGTCGAGGACGGTGTGGCCGCCCTTGCCTCGGCGGACTCGGCAGGCGGCCTCCTCGAGGACGCTCAGCGAGGCGCTGACCGCTGCGTCGGCGCAGACCGTCTGGAGCCTGACAGATTACACCTTCGTCATTCCTCGTCAAGTCCAAGGTTGATACCTCGTGCTATTGTTGACGATGTGGCGAGGAAGCGCTCTGCCGAAGCCGATGAGGTCCCGCTCTACTTCGGGCTCACCCCGAACCAGGTGATCGCGTTCAACCTCGCCCAGGCTCGGCTGGAGAAGGGCTGGACCCAGGACCAGGCCTGCGAGGCGCTCGAGCCCTACCTCGGCAGTCGCTGGTCGAAGGCCAACTACAGCGCCGCCGAGCGGTCCGTCGACGGCAACCGCATCCGGCAGTTCGACGCTGACGAGATCGTCGCCTTCGCCCGCGCCTTCGAGCTGCCGATCACCTGGTTCTTCATGCCGCCACCGCCGTGGGTCTCCCCCGGGGTTCCCGCCAAGCTCCGCACCCCGGACGCCGAGCGGTTCGGCGCTCCGCTCGCGCTGCTCGCCGACCTGGTGTTCGGCGACGCCTACCCGCGGGGTCTCATGGAGCTGCGCTTCCAAGCGTTCCTCGACGAGCTCGGACCGAACCCTCTGAGCGATGCTCAGGCACGAGTCGTCGAGTCCGTCGAGGCCCGGAAGTCGCAACTCGTTCGCCACGCGCTCGGCGACCTCGACCGCTGGCAGACCCAGCTCCGGGCCCTGGCCAAACACCTCGAGGACCTCGAGGCTCGAGCAGCTCAACAGGAGGGCAGCTGATGGCGAAGGATGCCGGCCCCCGCAGGGACCCCACGAACGGCACGTGGTGGTTCGTCGTCGACCTCGCACCTGCGCCCGACGGACGACGCCGCCAGACGAAGCGGCGCGGGTTCAAGTCGAAGGCCGAGGCCCAAGCCGTCCTCGACGAGCTTCGAGTCGCGTCGCGGCAGGGCACCTACGTGGCGCCGGTGCGCCAGACCGTGGGTGAGTTCTTCCGGAGCGACTGGCTACCCGCGGTGCGCCGCCGGTTGCCCGAGAGCACGTGGGAGTCCTACGAGCGGAACGTGCGCCACCACATCGAGCGCGCATCGGCCAGGTCCAGCTCAGCTCGCTCGACGGAGCCATGCTCAACCGCCTGTACGCCGACCTGCTGGAGAGCGGCCGCATCCGAGGGAAGCAGTCGCCCGGGCTCAAGCCCCGGACGGTCCGGTATGTGCACACGATCATCCACGCCGCCCTCAAGGACGCCGTGCGCTGGCGCCGGCTGCCCATGAACCCTGCCGACCAGTCGACGCCGCCGTCGTTCAAGTCGGCGAAGGCACCGGAGATGAAGGTCTGGACAGGCCCGCAGCTGGCCACGTTCCTCGACCGCCTCGAAGGCAACCGGTATCGGTGGTCCTGGCTGTTCCTCGCCACGACTGGTTGCCGTCGGGGTGAGGCGCTCGGTCTGCGGTGGCAGGACGTCGACTTCGAGCGGAAGGTCGTGTCCATCCGCCAGGAGCTCATCCCGCTCACGAAGCCGTCGGGCGTCGGCCGGGAAGGGAGGATCGTCCCGAGGACCAAGTCCGAGCGACCGCGTGTGATCGAGCTCGACAGCCCCACCCTCGCCGCGCTCCGGGCTTGGCGCGTCGAGCATGCGAAGGAGCGACTGCTTGTCGGCGACGCCTACGAGGATCGCGGCCTCGTGTTCTGCTGGCCCGACGATCGCCCGTTCCACCCGGAGGCGTTCTCGAAGTCGTTCGACCGCAAGATCCGCCAGCTCGCCTTCGCTGATCTTCCGATCATCAGGCTGCACGACCTCCGCCATACGTGGGCGACCCTCGCCCTCGTCGCCGGCGTCGACGTGAAGATCGTTTCGGAGCGGCTCGGCCACTCGAGCCCGCTCGTCACGTGGCAGACCTACCAGCACGTGATCAAGGGCATGCAGACGGATGCTGCCGAGAAGGTCGCTGCGCTCATCTTCGGGTCGACGATGGCATGAGCGATCCGATCGGGGGGCGAATCCCCGACGAGATCGTCCTGACGAGGGACGAGGCGGCTCGGGTGCTCCTCGCCCTTGACGAGGCCGTCGAGGCCGTCGAGGCGGTCGGCGACGCCGACTTACGGCGTCGGCTCGAGCGCGCTGCCCAGATCATCGTCGAGAAGTTCCTGCCCGACCTGCCGGACCTGTGAGAGCGAAAGGGGCATACCCTGGTATCGATGCCTGATGAGCTGCTCCGTGTCCCGGAGGTCGCCCGACGCCTCGGCCTCGACGGCGTGGCCGTCTACGACCTCATCGCCAACGGTGAACTGAAAGCCGGCAAGGGCAAGGACGGCATGGTCTATGTGCCCGCGTCGGCGCTCCAGGACTATCAGCGCCGCCACGCTGCGGCGCACTAGGAGCGTGGGTCAGTAATCCACCACCTGGCGGTGGTGATGGAAAAGACTGTGGCCATGAGCGTGTTGGCAGACGAGGAGCGGCTGTTCGAGGTTGGCCCGGTGGTGGGGGCGCCGCCGGAGCGGGCTCGGGTGGACAAGACGTTCCGCCCCTACGACCCGCACCAGGTGTTCCTGTTGCCACCGTCGATCGATGACTGGTTGCCGGAGGGTCACCTGGCCCGGTTCGTGTCCGAGCTGGTCGATGAGGTCATCGACTTGGAGCCGTTCCTGGCCTCCTACACCGAGGGCCGGGGGTTCCCGCCGTATGACCCGCGGCTGATGATCAAGCTGTTGGTCTACGGCTACGTGACGGGGGTGCGTTCGTCTCGGGGGATCGAGAAGGCGTGCCATGACGATGTGGCGTTCCGGTTCCTGGCCGCCAACGTCGCCCCGGATCACCGGTCGGTCGCCCGGTTCCGGCGCCGCCACCTCGACGCGTTGAAGGGCTTGTTCCTCGAGTCGCTGCTGTTGTGCCGCAAGGCAGGTCTGGTCCGGATGGGCCGGGTGGCGTTGGACGGGTCGAAGGTGCGAGCCAACGCCAGTCGCCGCAAGGCCATGTCCTACAAGCGGATGACCGAACGCGAAGCTGACCTGGCCCGCCAGATCGACGACATGATGGCCGAGGCGGAAGCGACCGACACCGCCGAGGACGAACGTTTCGGGCCCGACGGTCGCGACGATGACCTACCGGGGGAGATGGCCCGACGGGAGTCCCGCCTCGTCAAGATCCGCAAGGCGAAGGCTGACCTGGAAGCCGAAGCAGCGGCGCGGGCTGCGGCCAAGGCGGAGGAGCGGTCCCGCCGACGAGGCGGCGACAAGGCGGACGCGGCCCGGGCGGGTGAAGAGGCGGCGGCGCAGGCGGCGCCGGAGGACAAGGCGCAACGGAACTTCACCGATCCTGACAGCCGGATCATGAAGACGTCCGACAACAGCTTCCACCAGTGCTACAACGCCCAGGCGGTGGTCGACGACGCCCACCAGGTGATCGTCGCCACCCGGGTCGGGAACTCCTCCGCGGATGCCCCCACCTTCGCTTCGATGCTCAACGAGACGATCACCAACTGCGGGACCGCACCCGCCCAGGTCCTCGCTGACGCCGGCTACTTCTCCGAAACCAACGTGGCCGCCGCCGCCCAAGCCGGTGTCGACGTCCTTATCGCGACGGGCCGTCTGAAACATGGTGAGGTCATCCCTCCCGCTCCTCGTGGCCGGATCCCCAACGATGCGACGGTCAAACAACGCATGGCCCGCAAGCTGCGAACCAAGAGAGGCAAGGCCGCCTACGCCAGACGCAAAGCGATCGTCGAACCGGTGTTCGGCCAGATCGACACGTGCCAAGGCGGCAAGAGAGTCCTCCTCCGAGGCCTCGACGCCGCCGACGCCGAATGGGCGCTCCTCGCCGCCTGCCACAACCTCCGCAAGCTCTTCGGCCACACCGGCCTCGCCGGACTGTCGACAGGCTGAGAACG
>JBBDQT010000129.1:25568-33952 GCA_040905815.1 Acidimicrobiales bacterium | reverse complement strand
AGGTCCGGCTGCTTCACTCGTGCGGTGACCGAGAAGGAGCGGCCGTCGGTCACCCACATCGCGGGCCGGGAGCTCCCGCCGGAGGACATCGCCGTCCCCCCGCCCCATCCGGTGCCACTGCCGCTGCGCCTCGTCTACCTAGTGGTCGGGATCGGCCTGTTCGTGATCGCGCTCGGCCTCATGAAGGCGGGCGCCGCCGAGCTCGTGCCCCGGTTGGAGGGCTCCTTCTTCACCGACAACGCGTGGAGCACGCTCGGCCTGGGCTGGCTCGGTGCCTCCATCGTGCTGTCGGGCTCACCGATCGCCGCGTCGGCGCTCGCGCTGCTCGACGGCGGGGCCATCGACCGCACGCAGGCGTTCACGATGCTCACCGGTTCTCGCCTCGGCGCTGCGTTCGTCGTCCTCGTCGCAGGGACGGTCTACGCGGTGCGGGGCGTGGGCGGCGCCGAGCGGCGAGCGCCCATCTCCATCGGGATCCTCTCGTTGCTCATGACTATGGTGACCTACGTGCCGGGCGCCCTCGCCGGTTACCTGCTGCTCGACGCCGGTGCGTTCGACGGGTTCGACATCGGGACGTCGCCCGGCCTCGTTTCGGCCACCGATGTCGTGTTCGGGTGGGCGGTCGACCTCGGGGTCCGGCTCCTTCCCGGGTGGGGCCTGTTCCCGGCGGGGCTCGGGGTGCTCCTCGTCGGCTTCGCCCTCTTCGACCGGGTGTTGCCCCAGGTGGGTGGCGAGGCGATGGAGGACGGCAAGGAGGCCTGGTACGACCGCAAGTGGCCGATGTTCCTGCTCGGTTGCGGCGTCTGCCTGCTGACGCTCTCGGTCTCGGTCGCGCTGACGGTGCTCGTGCCCCTCGTCGCCAAGGGGCACCTGCGCCGGGCCAACACGCTGCCGTACATCGCCGGGGCCAACATCACGACCCTGGCTGACACCCTGGTGGCTGCCGTCCTCATCGGGAACCAGGACGCGGTGCGCGTCGTCGTCGCCGTGACCTCGACGGTGACGGTGTGGACCATCTTCGTGCTGTTGTGCTGCTTCCCGCTCGTCCGGCGGTTCTGCCTCGGCGGCGCGAGGCACGCGCTGACGTCACGCCGCCACCTCGCCGGCTTCGTCGTCGTGCTGCTCGCCGTCCCCCTGGTCATGATCGCCGTCTGACGGGAGGGCGGGGTGCACGGCCCGCTCTGCTAGCCCGAGCGGGGGAGGCCGAGGATGCGCTCGCCGACGATGTTCTTGAGGACGTCGTTCGTGCCGCCCATGATCGTGTAGGCGGGGCTGTAGCAGACGCCCCGGCTGACCCGGTTCCACACCATGGCCTCGGGTCCCACCACCCGTGCGCAGAAGCCGGCGACCCGCTGCTCGAAGGTGGTGCAGGCGGCCTTGGCGGCGGCGGAGAAGCCCTTCGGAGCCTGGCCGAGCACCTCCCGCAGGACGAGCAGCCGGCCGATCCTGTAGAAGGACTCGAGCTCGGCGACCTCCTGGCGGACGAGTCGGTCGGTCGTGTCGGCGCGGGGGAGGGTGTCGCGGTAGAGCGCCCGGTTCGACAGGAGCCGGTCGATGCCGCCTCTCTCGTGCTCGAGCTGGCTCATGGTCTGCTCCCAGCTGGCGCCCCGCTCGCCGACGAGGTGGGAGGCGGGGACCACCACGTCGTCGAAGACCACCTCGCAGAAGTGGCGGTTGCCGGTCATGTCGGTGATCGGCCGGACCTCGATGCCCGGGGTCGTCATGTCGACGACGAGCTCGGAGATGCCTTGGTGGGGCTTGTCGCCGACGTCGGTGCGGCAGATCAGGTAGCACCAGTCGGCCATCGCCGCGAATGACGTCCAGACCTTCTGCCCCCTCACGACGAAGGTGTCCCCGTCGGCGACCGCACGGGTCCGTAGTGATGCGAGGTCCGAGCCGGCGTCGGGCTCGCTCATCCCGATGCACCACGCCGCGTTCCCGGCGACCATGTCGGGGATGAACCGCCGCTTCTGCTCCTCGGTGCCGAACGCGAGCAGCGCGGGACCCATCTGACGGTCGCAGAACCACGTCGCGGCGATGGGCGCTCCCGCGGCGATGAGCGCCTCGGTGACGACGAAGCGCTCGAGCGGCGTCCGGCCGTGACCGCCGTACTCCTCCGGCCAGGTCATCCCGAGCCAGCCCCGGCGCCCGAGCTCCTGGGAGAACGCCCGGTCGTGGGCGTTGATCCAGCTGTCCTCGAGGACGGAGAGCCCGGCGGCCGCCTTGGCTGCGACCTCCTCCGCCTCCCGCCGCAGCGCGTCGATCTCGGGGGGGAAGGCGAAGTCCACGGATCGTCAGCGGGAGTCGAGGGGGACGTAGTCCCGCTTGTCGTCGCCGACGTACTTCTGGCGCGGTCGGGCGATCTTCTGCTCCTTGTCGCCGAGCAGCTCGATGTAGTGGGCGAGCCATCCCGAGGTGCGGGGGATGGCGAACAGGACCGTGAACATCTCCATCGGGAAGCCCATCGCCTGGTAGATCAGGCCGGAGTAGAAGTCGACGTTCGGGTAGAGCCGGCGCTCGGTGAAGTAGTCGTCGGAGAGCGCTGCCTCCTCGAGCCGGAGGGCGATGTCGAGCAGCGGGTTCGAGCCGGTGATGTCGAACACCTCCTCCGCCGTGCGCTTCACGATCGTGGCCCGCGGGTCGTAGCTCTTGTACACCCGGTGCCCGAAGCCCATGAGCCGGCCCTCACCCTTCTTCACCGACTCGATGAACGCCGGCACCTGGTCGGCGGAGCCGATGCGCTGGAGCATCCGGATGACCGCCTCGTTGGCGCCCCCGTGGAGCGGCCCGTAGAGGGCTGCCGCCGCTGCCGCGGTGGCGGAGTACGGGTCGGCCTGGCTGGAGCCGACGGTCCGCATGGCGGTGGTCGAGCAGTTCTGCTCGTGGTCGGCGTGGAGGACGAACAGCACGTCGAGGGCACGGGCGAGGGCCGGGTTGGCGTCGAAGCGGGGTTCGACCACCTGGTACATCATCGAAAGGAAGTTCGACGTGTAGTCGAGGCTGTTGTCCGGATACACGAAGGGCTGGCCGACGCTGTAGCGGTGGGCGAAGGCGGCGAGCGTCGGCATCTTTGCGATGAGGCGGATCACCTGCTTCATCCGGCTCTCGACGTCGAAGATCGCCTTGGCGTCCGGGTAGAAGGTCGACAGCGCACCCACGGTGGAGACGAGCACGCCCATGGGATGGGCGTCGTAGTGGAAGCCGTCGATGAAGCGCTTGATCTTCTCGTGCACGTAGGTGTGGATCGTCACCTCGTGGCGCCACTCCTCGTACTGGTCCTTCGTCGGCAGCTCGCCGTGGATGAGCAGGTAGGCGACCTCGAGGTAGGTCGACGACTCCGCGAGCTGCTCGATGGGGTAGCCCCGGTAGCGGAGGACGCCGGCGTCGCCGTCGACGAGCGTGATCCTCGAGGCGCAGCTTGCGGTGGACAAGAACGCGGGGTCGTAGACGCGCAGGTCCGGATCGAGCTCGCGCAGGGCGGAGGAAGAGAACGTCCCCCGGTCGAGCGGCACCGTCACCTGCTTGCCGGTGCGGTCGTCGGTGATCGTGATCGTCTCGGCCACGTGTGCTCGCTCCCGCTCGTCGATCCTCGTGTCGCCCTCCCCTTTCTAGTGGGCGGGCGAACACACCAGCTGCGGCCAGCGGGCTCTACAGGGGGAGGTTGTCGTGCGACCGCCGGGGGAGGACCTCGCGCTTGGTCGAGAGCACCTCGAAGGCGGCAGCGACCTCTGCGCGGGTGTCGGCCGGGTCGATCACGGCGTCGACGAAGCCCCGCTCGGCGGCCACCCACGGGGTCAGCAGCGTCGCCGCGTACTCCTCCTGCAGGCGCTGCTGGGTCTCGACGTCCTCACGCCGGTGGAGGATCTGGACCGCTCCCTGGGCGCCCATGACGGCCATCTCGGCGCTCGGCCAGGCGAGGCACACGTCGCTGCCCATGTCCTTCGAGTCCATCACGATGTAGGCGCCGCCGTACGCCTTGCGGAGCACGACGGAGACCCGGGGGACGGTGGCCCGGGCGTAGGCGCCGACGAGCTGGGCCCCGTGGCGGATCATCCCCCGCCACTCGAGGTCCTTGCCGGGGAAGAAGCCGGGTGTGTCGACCAGGGTCAGCAGCGGCACGTTGAACGCGTCGCACATCGACACGAACCGGGCGCCCTTCTGGCTGGCGGGGATGTCGAGCGTGCCGGCCAGCGACAGCGGCTGGTTCGCCACGATCCCGATGCTGCGCCCGCCCACCGTCGCGAGCGCAGTGACGAGGTTCGGCGCCCAGCCACCCCACAGCTCGAGGAGCTCACCGTCGTCGACGATCGCCTTCGCCACGTCCCGTACGTCATAGCTCCCGGTGGCGGTGGGGGGTACGATCCGGCCCGCCTCGGGCGTCAGCCGGTCGACGGGGTCGTCGTTCGGCCACATCGGGGGCTCCTCGTCGCAGCTCTGCGGCAGGTGTGCGAGCACCGAGCCGAGCTGGTCGAGGGCGGCCGCCTCGTCGTCCACCACGGTGGCGGCGACGCCGGTGCTGCGCCGGTGCACCCCAGGTCCACCGAGCGCGTCCACGGTGAGCTGCTCGCCGGTGAACGCGGCGACCGCCCCTGGTCCCACCACGTAGGCGGAGGCCTCCTCCGTGAGCACCACGACGTCGGCCATCCCGAGCAGCAGGGCCGGTCCACCCACGGTCGGACCGGTCACGGCGAGGAGCACGGGCACGGCGCCGCTGCACGCGGCGATGGCATGGGCGGCGCCACCCCAGCCGTGCAGGGCGGCGACCCCGTCGTGGACGTCGGCCCCGCTCGAGGCCATCACGCACACGAGGGGGTACCTGGCGTCGAGCGCGGCGCGTGCCGCCAGCGCGAGGGTGTCCCCGCTGACCTCGTCGAGCGCGCCCCGGCGGAGCGACGGATCGATCCTGACCAGGACGACGCTGCGCCCGTGCATCTCCTCGACGGCTGCTGTGACCGTGCCCGGGACGCGGGCGCGCAGCGACGTGGTGGTCATGGGCGGTCCGACCCTCGCGGCCACGGCTTCGTTACGCCCGCCGTGGCGCTGCCGGCACCGCGATCGGGAAGACACCCGGCTGGGCGCCCGACGCTGCCCCGACCACGTCGACCACCACCTGGGTGAGCGCGCGCCCTGGTGCGGAGAGGAGCCCGCGGCGCCGGCGGGCGAGTGCCACGTGGCGGCGCCCGAGGCCGTTGATCCCGACCCGGCGCCAATCACCCTGCAGATAGGTCGGGACCGCGCTGGCGGGCAGCACCGCGGCGCCGAAGCCCTCGAAGGTGAGGGAGGCGATGAGCCGCACCCCGTCGAGCTCCGCCTTGGCCTTCAGCGCCACACCGGCGGCGGCGGCGGCACGGTCGAGGTCGACCCTGATCGAGGTGCCCGGAGGCGTCAGCAGCAGCTCGTGGTCCGCCAGCTCGGCGAGCGTCACCTCCTCGCGGGCGGCGAGGGGGTGACCGGTGGGCGCCACGACGATCAGATCCTCCTCGAAGAGCGGGGTGAGCTCGATGTCGGGGTCGTCCACCGGCAGGTTCACCAGTGCGAGCTCGAGGCTGCCGGAGAGGAGCGATGGGAGCAGGGCCGTGGTGTTCCCCTCCAGCACCGACACCCCCACGCCGGGATGCTGCTCGTCCATGGCCCTGAGCAGCGGAGGCATGAGCCAGCGCCCGGTGGTGCCGATCACGCCCAGGTGGACGTTGCCGGTGACGTCGGAGCGAAGCGACGCGACGTCGGCGACGAGGGCGTCGAGCTCGCCGGCGATGCGCCGGGCCCGGGCGACCACGGCCTCCCCCTCCTCGGTCAGGCGGCCGGCTGCCCGGTCGACGAGGATGGCGCCGAGCTCCCTCTCGAGCCGGGCGATGTGGGTGCTGACGTTCGACTGCACCGTGTGGAGCACGTCGGCGGCCGCTGAGAACGTGCCGGTGTCGGCCACGGCGGTGAGGGCGGCGAGCTGGCGGAGATCCATCGCCAACGACGATATCGGACATCAAGAAGAACTGTTGGACAGATGCTGGCGATCGGAGCATGATGGTCCTGCAAGACGGCGTGAACCGGCCTCCCCCCCGGCCCGTTCACGCTCTGTGGAAGTCGAGGCCGATCCTCCCCCGGATCGGCCTCCTTCCGTTTTCACGTGCCTTCGTCGGCTGGTGCTTCGTGCCCCGGGGCGCGGGACCACCCCCGCCGGGAGGGACGGGGGCGGTCGTCGAGCGCCCGGAGCTACCGGGAGCGGATCAGGCGGTGACCCGGCGCCGCAGGGCGAGAGCGCCCAGGGCAGCGGCCAGGAGGCCGGCCCCTGCGATGGCGCCGGTGGGGGTGCCGCCGGTGCGGGGCAGCACGCCGAAGTCACGCACCGCATCGTCGGTCTCGTCGTGGTCGAACGGGTCGTACGACGCCGGGTTGTTGGCGTCCCCGTCGGTGTGGCATCCAGGATCGTCAGCGTCAGCGAGGGTGTCCTCGGGGTCGGCGTTGTCGATGGTGTCGGAGCACTCCTTGGTCTCGCTGTCGTCGAGCGGGTCGTAGGAGGCGGGGTTGGTGGCGTCCTTGTCGGTGTGGCACGCCGGGTCGTCGATGTCGATGGTCCCGTCACCGTCGTTGTCGACGTTGTCGGAGCACTCCGGCAGCGCGCAGCTGGTCGGGCCGACCTCGCCGTGCGCCAGGCGGATGGTGGCGATGTCGCCGCCGGCGATCGTCACCACCAGGGCGTCCACGGCGATGCCGCCGCCCTCGAGCTCGGTGACGACGTTGCGCTCCACGCTGACGGCGGCGTCGAGGCCGCTCTCCTGCAGGACCGTGGTGATGCCGTCGATGATGGTCTCCACCGGGTCGTTGAGCGGCACGGCGTTGCCGCCGATCTGGAGGTCGACGATCTCGGAGTTGGCGGTGTACGTGACGGTGCCAGCCGTGCAGACGGCCGCAGCCTCGGCGCGGATCAGCGCCGCGGAGAGCAGCGGGACGCCCTCGCCGGCGACGTCGAGCAGGACCTGCGCGTCCTCGATCTCGCCCACGCCCCGCGCGTTGTAGGGGCCGGCGACGGCCTGCTCGTTGACGGTGAGCGCGGTCTCGATGTCGCTCGCCTCGTGCACGTTGGCTTCGGCGGTGAAGGTGCCGCTGACCACGACCGGGTCGGCAGGGATGTCGATCACGGTGTTGGCGTCGTCGCCGGTGGGGGCCGTGACGGTGGCCTCCGGGTCGCGGATCACGTCCGAGCCGCCCAGGGTCACCTCACCACCGAAGGCGTACGCGGAGCCCTCGCCGACGGCGTCCGCGCCTGCCGGGCTCACGTTGAGGATGGCGAGCGAGCCGAAGCCCAACGAGCCGGCGAAGAGCGCGGCGCCGATGCGGCGTGCTCGAGAACGGTTGCGGCTGTGCATGGTTTTCCTCCCAGATCCATGGCATGTGTCGCGGCCATGGGGGCCGCGACGTCGGGGTTCTGCCCCCTTCTCACGACTATCTAACGCTACGCGGCGAGAAATGTCACGCAGCGTGTCAAGTACTGCTGTTCACCACCTAGTCCTACTACGAACGCGGGTCTCGGTTCGCGCCAGCCCGCCCATCATGGCACGCGGCGCCGACGGGTCGCTGCACCCGGGGTTCGTTAGCGTCGTGGTCATGGCCACCGCCGCTGCGTTCTTCGACCTCGACCGCACCCTGCTGCGGGGGGCGAGCGCGCCGGTGATCACCGCCGCCCTGAAGGAGGCCGGTGTCCTGCCGGACCGCTCCATCCCGGGCGAGCAGGTCTTCTACCGGCTCTTCGAGGTCGTGGGCGAGTCCCTCGCCGGGATGGCCCTCGCCCGGCGAGCGGCCGCGTTCGCCGCCGGCTGGTCGTCCGACGCCGTGGTCACCGCAGCGACCGAGGCGGCCAAGATCCTGAGCGGCTCGGTGCAGCCGTGGGCACGGACGCTCATGGACGAGCACCGCGCCGCCGGGCGCCCGGTGGTGCTCGCCACCACGAGCCCGTTCGACATGGTGAAGCCGTTCGCCGACGCCCTCGGCCTCGACGACGTGATCGCCACCCGCTACGGCGTCGACGACGCCGGCAACTACGACGGCTCCATCGTCGGCAGCTTCGTGTGGGGCACGGGCAAGCTGGATGCGGTGCGGGCGTGGGCGGCGGAGCACGGCGTCGACCTGGGGGAGAGCTGGGCGTACTCCGACAGCGTGTACGACGTCCCGCTGCTGCACGCCGTCCGCCACCCGACGGCGGTCAACCCCGATCCCAGGCTGCGGGTGGTCGCCGCCCTCCGCCGGTGGCCGACGCTGCACCTCGACGCTCCTCCCGGGGTGCCGAAGCTGGTCGGGGTGGAGCCGTTCCAGGCGTTGCAGCCGTTCATGCGGCCAGAGGCGTTCCCGTACGCCCGCTTCCGGGTCGAGGGCACCGACCTCTTGCCGCG
>JBBDQT010000129.1:0-25468 GCA_040905815.1 Acidimicrobiales bacterium | reverse complement strand
CAGAGGCGTTCCCGTACGCCCGCTTCCGGGTCGAGGGCACCGACCTCTTGCCGCGACGCGGTTCGGCGATCATCGTGGCCAACCACCGCAGCTACTTCGACACCGCGGCGGTTGCCGTCACCGTGGCGCGGTCGGGACGACCGCTGCGCTTCCTCGGCAAGGCGGAGGTGTTCGACGCACCGGTCGTCGGCCAGCTCGCCAGGGCGATGGGCGGCATCCGCGTGGAGCGGGGGACCGGGTCCGACGAGCCGTTGCGGGCGGCTGCCCGGGCACTCGACTCGGGGGAGATGGTGGCGATGATGCCCCAGGGCACCATCCCGCGGGGCAAGGCCTTCTTCGAGCCGGAGCTGCAGGGCCGGTGGGGCGCAGCGAGGCTGGCGGCGATGAGCGGCGCGCCGATCATCCCGATCGGCCTGTGGGGCACCGAGCGGGTCTGGCCCCGCAGCGCCAAGATCCCGAACGTCTTCCAGCTCGTGGACCCGCCGCTCGTCACCACCCGGGTCGGCCAGGCCGTCGAGGGGCTCACGGGGGACGTCGACGCCGACACCAAGGCGATCATGTCCGCCATCGTCGAGCTGCTCCCGGCGGAGGCTCGCACGCACCGGGAGCCGACGATCGAGGAGCTGGCGGCGACCTACCCCTCGGGCAAGGTGCCCGACGACCTCGACGCCGAGCTGCACCGCCGCCCCGGCACCGACTGACCGTCCACTACGTCAGGGTGAGCCAGCCCGTCTCGGCCAGGGTGCCGAGGTCGCTCGCGAGGAGCCCGACCTCCGAGAGCGTGTAGAGGGTGCCGCCGATCACGAGGGACCGGGAGATCATCGGGTACGACTCGGGTTCAGCCTGGTCCTGGTGGCTCACCCGGCCGCGCTCGGAGAGGGTGCCGTCGGCGGCGACGTCGACCGCCACCGCGCCGAGGAACGGCTGGCCGTCCGGCTCGCCGGTCTCCTCGTCCCAGGCATAGGTCTCGAGGGGCAGCACGACGACCCGCTCCGCCGCCCACCAGAGGAACGCCCGGTGCTCGTACTCGACCGCCGAGTGGCTCTGGGGGAAGGAGAGTCGGTCCTCCTCAGCGGGGGAGGCGAGGTCGGTGACGTCGAAGGTGGACACCTGGGCCCCCTCGGTGCGCCCCTCGTCGGTGGCGTCCTGGCCGACCCCGATCAGGCGCCCGTCCTCCGCCGGGTGCAGGTACGCCGAGTAGCCGGGGATCTTCAGCTCGCCGAGGAGGCGGGGCGAGGCGGGATCGGAGAGGTCGATCGTGTAGAGCGGATCGGTCTGGCGGAAGGTCACGACGTAGGCGATGTCCCCCTGGTAGCGCACGGCGTAGATCTGCTCGGTGGTGCCGAGGCCCGCCAGCCGGCCCCGCTCCACGAGGGCCCCGCCCTCCTCGGCGAGGGTCACGACCGCGCTCTCGCTCGGTGCGCTCCCGTCCATCGAGTCGATCGTCGTGGCGACGCGGAGGGTCCCCTCGTGCTCCGAGAGCGAGAAGCTGTTGAGCAGGCGTCCCTCGACCCGCCCGGAGCCGAGGTAGGGCGTGGTGGCGCCGGTGGTGTCGAACGCGTGCAGGTCGGTGGTGAGCGGCGTCAGCTCCTGCGGAGCCGGCGCCGCGGCCGCGTCCCCGATGCCACCGTCGCCCTCGACCGGCATCGGCATGCCCCACATGCAGCAGCCGCTGCCCCAGTCGGTGGTGGCGACGTAGAGCCGGTCCGTCGAGGCGTAGACGGTCTCAGCGTTCGCGACCACGGCGGTGGCGTCCTGTGGGTCCAGCGTGGAGGCGACGTCGATCGTGAGCACGGTGATGGTCCCCGTGCCGGCCGGCTCCTCGGGGCGGGCGACCGCGTCGCAGGCGACGATCGGGCCGTCGTCACCGCTCGGGAGCCAGGCCTCGAGCGGGGCGCCGGCGATGGCGTCCTCGGCCCACTTCTCGACGTCGTCGTGCTCGAGCACCGAGGGCTCGGGCTGGCCGAGGCTGGGGGAGGAGCGGAGGACCAGGCGGGCGAGCGTGCCGGTCATGCGGGCGCTCGCGTAGTCACCCTCGAACGTCCGTGATCCGACCACCTCCGGATCGCTGGGGTCGGCGATGTCCACGGCGGTGAGGATGGTCGTCGGCTGGCCGCCACCCATCACCATGTCGTCGACGGCTCGGCGGCTCGAGCCGTGGACCATGGAGCCGTAGGTCCGGGTGAGGACGGTCACCCGGTCGCCGGTGAGCAGCAGCTCCGAGGACCCGTTCTCCGGGAGCGCCACCACGCCGAGCAGCCGGGGGGCGCCGTCGGTGGGGTCGATCACGTGGAGCTCGGTGCCGGCCACCGCCACGATGACCTCGCCGTCGGTCTTGACGATGTCCGGTTCGTCGACCTCGATCTCCTGCAGGTTCGTGCCGGAGAACCCTGCGGCCTCGTCGGTGCCGGCGACGGAGCGCTGCGGGGACTCTGTGAGGCCGGATGGGGCCGGAACCGGTGAGCCGCCAGCGGTCGCTCCGGCGGCGCGGCTGTCCTCGGCCACCGCCATGGCGTCGGCGCCTCCGATGGCGTACGCGAAGCCCGACCAGACCTGCTCGGCGGTCGCCTCCTCCCGGAAGTAGTCGAGCAGCTCGCCGCAGTCCTCGAACGCGCGCAGGCTCGACGCCGACGCGAGGGTTGCGCCTTCGAGCGCGAACGGCCGGCTCCCGGCAGGTGGGACGGGTCGCTCACCATCCATGTCGTCGAGGGCGACGGCGACGCCGACGAGCAAGAGCAGGGCACTGCACCAGGCGATGATCTTCACGGGTCCTCCTCAGGGTGTCCTGGGGATGGGACGACGCCGAGCCCGCGGCTGGTTCCCCCACTCGTCGTTCTGGGTGCAGCCAACCGTCGCAGGCGCGGTCTTCTGCACCCGGAACAGGGGGGGTTGAGGCCGCGGGATCAGGCCTCGAGGTCGCGGCGGATGACGTTGAGGGCGCTCCCGGCCCGGAACCACTCGATCTGGTCGGGGGAGAACGTGTGCGTCACCTCGAAGTCGACCGTGGTGCCGTCGGGCTTCACGATCTGACAGCGCACCGGCTGGTCGGGCGCGAGGTCGGCGAGGCCGACGACGTTGATGCGGTCGTCCTCGCCGATCTGGTCGTAGGTGTCGGGATCGGCGAACGTGAGGGGGAGCAGGCCCTGCTTCTTCGCGTTCGTCTCGTGGATGCGGGCGAAGCTGCGGGCGAAGATCGCCTTTGCGCCCCGGAAGCGGGGCTCCATGGCGGCGTGCTCGCGAGAGCTGCCCTCGCCGTAGTTGCGGTCGCCCACCGCGACCCAGCCGATGCCCTCCTCGGCGTAGTGCTTGGCGATCTCGGGGAACGGCTTGACCTCTCCGTCGAGCTGGTCCTTGCCGCTTCCCGCCTCCCCGGTGAAGGCGTTGACGGCCCCGAGGAACAGGTTGCCCGAGATGTTCTCCAGGTGCCCCCGGTAGCGCAGCCATGGTCCCGCCGCCGAGATGTGGTCGGTGGTGCACTTGCCCTGGGCCTTGAGGAGGACGGGGAGCCCGGTGAGGTCGTTCCCGTCCCAGGCGGGGAAGGGCTCGAGCAGCTGCAGCCGGTCGCTCTCCGGGTCCACGGCGACGTCGACACCGCTCCGCTCGACGGGCGGTGCCTCGAAGCCCGAGGCGCCGGCGTCGAAGCCCTTCACCGGCAGCTCCTCGCCGACGGGTGGCTCCAGCTTCTGGCCATCGATCTCGTCGGTGAGCGGGTCGAAGTCGAGCGTTCCGGCGAGCGCGTACGCCACGACGGTCTCCGGCGAGGTCACGAAGGCGAGGGTGTTCTCGCTGCCGTCGTTGCGCTTGGGGAAGTTCCGGTTGTAGCTGTTGACGATCGTGTTCTTCACGGTCGCGTCGACGTCGGTGCGGTCCCACTGGCCGATGCAGGGTCCGCACGCGTTGGCCAGGACGGTAGCCCCGATCGCCTCGAGGTCGGCGAGCAGGCCGTCGCGCTCGATCGTCGCCCGCACCTGCTCCGAGCCGGGTGTCACGAGGAGCTGGGTCTTGGCTCGGAGGCCGCGGGCAGACGCCTGGCGGGCGATGCTCGCGGCACGGGTGATGTCCTCGTAGCTCGAGTTGGTGCACGAGCCGACGAGCGCCGAGCTGATCTCGAGCGGCCACCCGTTGAGCTTGGCGTTGGCGCCGACCCTGGACACGGGATGGGCGAGGTCGGGCGAGTGCGGGCCGTTGATGTGGGGCTCGAGCGTCGAGAGGTCGATCTCGATCACCTCGTCGAAGAACCGGCCGGGATCGCCGAGGACGTCGTCGTCGGCCCGCAGGTGCTCGGCCACGGCATCCGCCCGGTCGGCGATCGCCTCCCGCCCCGTCGACTTCAGGTAGCGGCCCATGGCGTCGTCGTACGCGAACAGCGACGTGGTGGCTCCGATCTCGGCGCCCATGTTGCAGATCGTCGCCTTGCCCGTCGCGCTGATCGAGGTGGCGCCCGGACCGATGTACTCGACGATGGCGCCGGTGCCGCCCGAGACGGTGAGGATCTCGGCGACCTTGAGGATCACGTCCTTGGAGGCGGTCCAGCCGCTCAGCTCGCCCGTGAGGTGGACGCCGATCAGCTTGGGCCAGCGGACGTTGAACGGGAAACCCGTCATCACGTCGACCGCGTCGGCGCCGCCGACACCGATGGCGACCATGCCGAGGCCACCGGCGTTCGGTGTGTGGCTGTCGGTGCCGATCATCATCCCGCCGGGGAAGGCGTAGTTCTCGAGCACGACCTGGTGGATGATCCCGCTGCCCGGCTTCCAGAAGCCGATGCCGTAGCGGGCGGAGACGGTGCGGAGGAACTCGTAGACCTCGGAGTTCTGGTCGAGCGCGAACGCGAGGTCCTGCGCGCCCTCCACCTTGGCCTGGATCAGGTGGTCGCAGTGGACGGTGGTGGGGACGGCGACCTCGGGCAGGCCGGCGGTCACGAACTGCAGGAGCGCCATCTGAGCGGTGGCGTCCTGCATCGCCACCCTGTCGGGTGCGAAGTCCGTGTAGCTGCGGGACCGCTCCATGCCGCCGCCGTCGGGATCGCCCATGTGGTTCACGAGCACCTTCTCGGCGAAGGTGAGCGGGCGCCCCGCCCGACGCCGGCCGGTCGCGATGCGGGCCTCGAGCGTGGCGTAGACGCCGTCGATCAGCTCGGGCGGCGTTCCTGCGGTCACAGCCATGTCGATCTCCCCTCGTCGGCAGCGCTCCCGGCGGGTGCGGCTCTCCAATCTTGCAGGCGCGGCGACACGTTCCCGTCGAACCGTGGGCTGTTCCCCGGCGCGCGGTTGTGTCGTCTCCTACACTGAGCACCAGAGGACGTCCCACCGAAGGGGTGGTCGCCATGGCGATCGACGTGCACCAGTGCCCACGCTGCGAGCTGCGCTTCACGAACGCCGCTGAGCTCCGCGACCACTTCGGCCACGATCATGCGGCTGATCCCGACACCTTCGAGCGCTACCGCTACCGGGGCCGCTCGGACACGGTGTCGGCGGTGGTCGGTCCCCGCCACCTCATCGTAGGCAACCAGACCCTCCACGACGAGCACCTCGAGGTCGCGCTGCAGGAGCGGGCGCGGGTGCCGGGCGCGTCGTTCTTCGTCCTCGTCCCCGCGACCCACTCGGCCCACCTCCAGGCGCCGCCCGCCTCGGTGGCCGCGCCGGACGGCGCTGCGTCCGACGGCGACGACGTCGGCCTCGCCCTCGCCCGCTGGCGGCTGCGCACGACGATCGACCGGTTGCACGACCACGGCATCGACGCCGAGGGCCAGGTGGGCCACCCGGACCCGTTCACCGCGGTCTCCCGGCTCGTGGGCGAGCGGCACTTCGACGAGATCCTCCTCTCGACCCTGCCCCGTTCGCTCTCCCGTTGGCTCGACGTCGACCTGCCGGCGCGGCTCGAGCGCCGGGTGCACATCCCGGTGGTCACCGTCGCCGCCGACCGCGTCGCCGCGACCTGAGCGGGCGTTCCCACCGTTGGTCATCCCGGGGTCGCCACCCTCCCCGCAGACGTCTGCTCGATGCGCCGGACGCGCTCGATCGGGAGCACGTGCCAGAAGAGCTCCGATGCCACGCCCCAGCTGGCGAGCACCTCCGCGCCCCTGGTGGACGCGGTCAGCTCGACGTGGCGCTCGATGAGCCAACGGAGCTCCTCCAGGGACTCGGCGTCGGGCCGCTCCGCTTCGACGAGGGCCGCGTTGAGCTTGCCCATGAGCGAGTGGTGGGGGTCGAAGACGAACGCCTGCCCGCCGGTCATGCCGGCGCCGACGTTGTGGCCCACGTCGCCGAGCACGACGATGGCGCCCCCCGTCATGTACTCGCAGCAGTGGTCGCCGGCTCCCTCGACCACGGCGACCGCGCCTGAGTTGCGCACCCCGAACCGCTCGCCGGCCTCACCGGCGACGAAGAGCTCCCCTCCGGTGGCGCCGTAGAGGCACGTGTTCCCGACGAGCACCGGATCGCCAGCGTCGCCTGCCGGTGGGGTGATCACGATGCGCCCGCCGCCCATGGACTTGCCCACGTAGTCGTTCGCCTCGCCGATGAGGTGCAGCTCGGCCCCCGCGGTGAGGAAGGCGCCGAAGCTCTGTCCGGCGCTGCCGTCGAAGCGGACGTGGGCGGTGCCCCGCGGCGAGCGCTCCCCGTACTCCAGGGCGATGGCGCCACCGAGCGCGGCGCCGACCGAGCGGTCGGCGTTCCCGATCGCGTAGGCGAGATCGACGTCCTCCCCGTCCCACACCGCCCGGAAGGCGTCCGCGAGGAGCTGGTCACCGAGCTTGGAGCGCGGTGACTGGATCGGGTCCGAGGCGACGAAGCGCCGGACCTCGTCCGCGGGAGAGGGCTCGGCCAGGATGGCCCCGAGGTCGACGGCGTCGGCGCGAGGGTCGCCGCTCTCGAACTGGCGGAGGCAGCCGACCTGGCCGATCGCTTCGTCGAGGGTGCGGAAGCCGAGCTCGGCGAGATAGCCCCGCACCTCCTCGGCGACGAAGAGCATGAACGCGGCGACGCCCGCGGGTGTGCCCGCGAAGTTCGCCCGCAGGTTCGGGCGTTGCGTGGCGATGCCTGGCTTGCACGTGTCGCGGTGGCATGCCCGGAGCATGATGCAGCCCTCGGCGATCATCGCTGCGGTCCCGAAGCTGAACTCGTCGGCGCCGAGCAGGGCGGCGACGATGACCTGGCGCCCGGTGAGGAACCCGCCGTCGACGCGCACGCGGACCCGGCTGCGCAGGTGGCTGTCGATGAGCGCTTGCTGCGTCTCGGCCAAGCCGAGCTCCCACGGCATCCCCGCGTGCTTGATCGACGAGAGGACGGCGGCACCGGTGCCACCGCTCGCCCCGCTGATGTGCACGATGTCTGCCAGCGCCTTGACGACACCGGCGGCGACGGTGCCCACCCCGTCCTCGGCGACGAGCTTCACTGAGACCTCGGCGCCGTTCACCTGCTTGAGGTCGAAGATGAGCTGGGCGAGGTCCTCGATGGAGTAGATGTCGTGGTGGGGCGGAGGTGAGATGAGGGCGACGCCGGGCTGGGTGTGGCGCAGGCGGGCGATCTCGTCGCTGACCTTGTGCCCCGGCAGCTGGCCGCCTTCGCCGGGCTTGGCGCCCTGGGCCACCTTGATCTGGAGCTCGTCGGCGTAGGCGGTGTACTCCGGCGTGACGCCGAAGCGGCCGGAGGCGATCTGCTTGATGCTCGAGTTCTTGTCACCGGACGCCTGCCCGCGGGTGCGGAACCGGGCAGGGTCCTCACCGCCCTCACCGCAGTTCGATCGCCCCCCGATGAGGTTCATCGCCTCCGACAGCGTCTCGTGGGCCTCCTTCGACAGCGCGCCGTGGCTCATGGCGCCGGTCGAGAAGCGGGGCGCGATCGCGGTGGCGGGCTCGACCTCGTCGATGGGGATCGGGCCATCGGGGCTCGCCACCAGCTCGAGCAGGTCGTGCAGCTCGGTGGGAGGTCGGCTGTTGACGAGCTCGGCGTAGGCGTCGTAGGTCGGTGTGGAGCTGCCCTTGATCGCCCGTTGCAGCAGGTGGGCCGCCGTCATCATCGTGTCGGGACCGTCCGCGGGCGGGGCGACGGAGAGCAGCGCGACCTCGCCGAGGGCGTCGACCACGTCCTTGCCCTTGCCGTGGTACTCGCCTCCCTTGCGCACCCGGAAGTACCCGGGCGACTCCAGGGTCACGGGGGTCTCCGCAGCCGCCGGCCAGGCGGTCTCGTGGCGCCTCAGCGCATCCTGGCCGAGCGCCTGCCAGCCGATCCCGCCAACGACCGACGGCGTGCCCGTGAAGCACGCCTCGACGATCTCTGCGCCGAGGCCGATGATCTCGAAGATCTGCGCGCCCCGGTACGAGTCCACCGTGGCGATGCCCATCTTCGAGAGGATCTTGAGGACACCCTCCTCGATGGCGGACTGGAACCGGCTCTGCGCCTCGTAGGACACGACGTCGCCCTCGTCGTTGTCGGCCTCGAGGGCGACGGTCTGTAGGGCGAGCTGGGGACAGATGGCGTCGGCTCCGTAGCCGAGGTGGGCGGCGACCTCGTGGGTGTCGCGAGCGCTGTCGCTCACGACCACGATGCTCGTGAGGGAGCGGAGCTTGGCGGCGATGAGGCGGTGGTGGACGGCGCCGCACGCGAGCAGCGACGGGACGGGCACGCGGTCCGGCCCGACGGCGCCGGGGTCGAGGACGAGGACGCCTGCGCCCCCCCCGACCGCCGCCTCCGCCTCGTCGCACAGGCGCTCGACCGCGGCGCGCAGGCCCGCGGCACCTTCGGCGACGGGGAACGTGGTGTCGAGCGGTGTGGTCTCGAACGGGCAGAGCGCCTCGTCGAACAGCGTCTCGGTGCCGGACGGGTACAGGAAGAACGAGTACATGGTGAGCAGGCGGGCTGCCCTCGGCCCCTCGGTGAGGATCGGCTCGCGAGGTCCGAGCAGCGTTCGCAGGCTCATCACTCGGCGCTCCCGCACCGGGTCGATGGGGGGGTTCGTGACCTGGGCGAAGCGCTGGCGGAGGTAGTGGTGGACGGGCCGGGGCCGGCCGGCGAGGTGGGGGAGCGGGGAGTCGTCGCCCATGGAGAACACGGGCTCGTGGGCGTCGCCTGCCATCGGCTTGAGGACCATGGCGAGGTCCTCCTTGGTGAAGCCGTGGGTCGCCTGCCGGCGCTCGAGGTCGCCGGCGTCGGGCGTGGCGACCACCGGCTCCCCGCGGCTGATGTCGGCGAAGCCGTCTGCCGCCCAGCGGGCGTACGACCCGGCGGAGACCCGCTCCTTCAGCTCGTCGTCGAGCTGCACGCCACGGGCGGGGTCGACGAAGAGCATCTGGCCCGGGCGGAGGCGGCCGCGCGTGACGTTGCCGTGCCCGACCACGTCGACGGCGCCCACCTCGGAGCAGACGACGACGAGGCCGTCCTCGCAGAGCGCGTAGCGAAGCGGCCGCAGACCGTTGCGGTCGAGGGCGGCGCCCACGCCGAGCCCGTCGGTGAAGATGATCCCGGCCGGACCGTCCCACGGCTCCATGAGGGCGGAGTGGTACCGGTAGAACCCCCGGACGTCGGCGTCGAGGTCCTTCGCGTTCTCCCACGCCTCGGGCACCAGCATGGCGACGGCGTGGCGGATGTCACGGCCGCCACGGGTGAGCAGCTCCACGGCAGCGTCGAGCTTGCCGGAGTCGGAGTCGTCGGGTTCGAGCACCGGGCGGAAGAGCTCTTCGGGACCGAGTCCCGCGGCCTCGGTGCCGAGCACGGCGCGGGCGCGCATCCGGTTCTCGTTGCCCTGGATCGCGTTGATCTCACCGTTGTGGCACAGCGTCCGGAAGGGCTGAGCGCGCTCCCAGGTCGGGGCGGTGTTCGTGCTGAAGCGCTGATGGAACACCGCGAAGGGCGCCTCGAACCGCTCGTCGGCGAGGTCGACGTAGAAGCTCTTGACCGCGTCCGCGGCGGCGAGGCCCTTGTAGATGACCGTGCGGAACGAGCAGGACGCGACGTAGACGTCCTCGGTCGTTGCCGCGATCCGGCGGCGGAGGCGGAACGCCTTGCGCTCGTCACCGTCACCCCCGCCGAGGATCGCCTGCACGAGCTCGGGCTTGGCGGCGCGCGCCTGGCTGCCGAGGACGTCGTCGTCGGTCGGCACCGCCCGCCAGTCGAGGATCTCGAGGCCCTCCTCCTTGGCGGCGAGCTCGATGGCGGCTCGCGGGTCGCCCCTCCTGATGAAGAGCGAGGCGACCCCGTTGCCCTCGCCGAAGATGGCTGCGGGGATGGGCACGAGGATGCCGGCGCCGTCCGCCGACTTGCCGTCGGCGGCAGCTGCGCCGCGGTGCTTCACGCATGCGAGGCCACCGAGGGCGGCCTCCACGATCATCCGTGAGGAGCGGCCGTGGGCGTCGGCGACGAAGCCGATCCCACACGCGTCCAGGTCGGCCGCAGGGCGCGGGCGGTGCACGTTCGGAGGGGTTGCAGGCATGGGGCGGTTCTCCAGTGGGTGCGCGGTCCTGGCACGATCCGTGGGCGTTCCCCTCCTCGTTGAGCGGTGGGGGCGCCGTTGCCCATGCCGTTCGGATCGTGGCCGCCGACTCTACCCGCCCCCCGCTCCCGGGCCGCCACCGGCGCCCGGCTCCCGGGCGATCGACAGGACCGTGGAGAGCCGCTCGACCGCCCGGTTCAGGTCGTCGCCGGTGGCGACGTCGGTGAGCGCGATGCGGACCGCCGCCAGCTCCCGGCCGAGGAACTCGGTGTCGGCCTGGGTGCGGGACACGACCTCGCGGTCGCGCTCGGTCTGCGCCTTGTCCCGCTCGGCCTGACGGTTCTGGGCGAGGAGGATGAGCGGCGCCGCGTAGGCGGCCTGCGTGGAGAACGCCAGGTTCAAGAGGATGAACGGGTACGGGTCCCACCGCAGCGAGACAGCCGCCACGTTCACGCTGATCCAGGCCGCCACCACGATCGTTTGGGCCACGAGGAAGCGGGCGGTGCCGAGGGTGCGGGCGATGGCCTCCGAGAAGCGACCGAACGCTTCGGGGTCGTAGTGGATGCCGAGGCTGCGCCCCGGTGCGCGCGGCCGGGACAGGTCGACGGCGCGCTTCACCGGTGGTCCCTCGAGCGGCTAGCGGATCGCAACTCGCCACCCCTCCGGCAGGACGGCGTCGAGCACGTCGTCGATCGACACCGCGCCGAGCAGCCGGCCGTCGGCGTCGCACACGGGCAGCGCGAGCAGGTTGTAGGCGGCGAGCCGGGCCGCCACCTCGGCCTCCGGCATCGCAGGCGTCACCGCGGGGCCCTCCTCCTCCACGCAGCGGCCGACGTCGGACGAGGGCGGCTCCCGGAGGAGGCGCTGCACGCCGACCATGCCCTGGTAGCGGCCGGTGGGCGTCTGGACCGGCGCGTCGGCCACGAAGACCTGGGCGGCGAGGGCGGGGGGGAGCTCGTGGTCGCGGAGCCGGGCGAGCACCTCGGCGACGGACGTGGCGGGGGTCACGACGACCGGCTCTGGTGTCATGAGCCCGCCGGCCGTCTTCTCCCCGTAGCGGAGGAGCCGGCGCAGCGGCTTGGCCTCGTCGGGGGTCATCGCCGCGAGCAGCTCGACCTGCTGCTTCCTGGGCAGCTCGCCGAGGAGGTCGGCGGCGTCGTCGGGCGCCATCTCCTCGAGGACGTGGGCCATGCGCTCGACGTCGAGGCCCTGGATGAGACGGACCTGGTCCTCCTCCTCGAGCTCCTCGAGGAGGTCGGCGAGGCGCTCGTCGTCCATCGCCTCGGCGAGCTGCCGGCGCTTGGCGAGCGGGAGTCGGCGGACGGCAGCCGCGACGTCGGTGGGGTGCATGTCCCGGTAGGCGCCGAGCTCGACGGGGACGTCGCCCGCGTCCCAGATGCCGCTGATCTCCCGCCACGGCACGACTCGAGCGGCGCGGTGGCGACGGAGCGGACCGCGCCTGCCGCCGAGGGCGACGGTCGCGACCTCCCACGCCACGCTGTCACGGGCGGACTCCTGGAGCGCGAGGTCGTGCACGACCCCGCCCCCGGGGAGGGACCGGTCGAGGAGTTCCCCGACGAGGAGCTCGCCGGGCCGGAGCTGGAACGGGCTGAGGTCGATGGCGGAGCCCTTCAGGCGGATGCCGAGCTGGCCGACCTCGCCGACGCGCCCGATGCTGACGAAGATGCGCCGCCGCTGCACGGCGGTGACGAAGCCGAGGACCCTCGGTGGGATCGCCCGGTGGGGCGGAGCGAGCACGACGTCGTCGATGCGCCCGAGCGTGTCGCCGTCGGCGTCGAGCAGCGGCAGGCCCATGACCCTGGATGCGTAGACGAGGGCGGCGGCCATGGCGGGAGGTTAGAGGCGGGCGAGCCTGCGTCCCGTCCCTACAGCTCGGGCCAGCTGCGACGGCTCGCCGAGGTCCGGCCCTTGCGGTCCCCGAGCGCCCACGCCCGCCGCCAGCCGGTGTTGTCCGGGCCGGTCAGGGACGGAGTGGCCCCGGCGGCGGCGCGACGGCGGGCTGTCCACCAGTCGGTGGCGGCTTCGTCGGCCAGCGCGGCGACCGCACCCTCGATCGTCAACGCGAAACGGCGGGCGTCATCACCCGGGTCCGGTGTGATCGGATGGCCGAAGGTCACCGTGGCGGAGCCCGGCGTGAGCCTCTTCGCCCCGCGGGGGTAGATGCGATCGGTCCCCCGCACGTGCACGGGCACGACGGCAGCGCCCGTGCGCACGGAGAGGAACGCGGCGCCGCCGCGGTGGCCCTGGCCCCAGCCATCCGGGCTGCGACCGCCTTCGGGGAAGATGAGCAGGTTCCAGCCGTCGCCGATGAGCTCGGCGGCTTGGTCGGCTGAGTCCCGGCTCACCCGTGCGCGCTCGATCGGGAACGCGCCCATCGCGAGCGACGAGAGCGTCGCTGACACCCGGTTGCCGAAGAAGTAGTCGGCTGCGGCGGCCACCACCATGCGGTGCCGGAACGGCTGGGGGATCGAGGTGAGCATGAGCGGCGCATCGAGGTGGGAGTGGTGGTTGGCCGCGAAGATCACCGGTCCGCTGATCCCCTGCAGGCGGTCGAGTCCCTTGCGCGTGGGCTTGGCGAGCGTCGCCACCGCAGCGCGCATCGGGCCCTCCACGATGAAGAACCGGGCGTAGCGCGCCGGCTGTTCGCGCGCCCACGAGGAATCGTAGGCAGCGCCCATGCGCGCCTTCTCCGGGAGCGGCTCGACCCCGAGCGGCACGTGCGGTGCCGCGAACGGGAACCGCCGCAACGTCGAGGGGACCTGCACCCGCCTCACGTGACGTCGGCCATGTAGAGCGGTGGGGCGTGGGTGTGGGTGATGGTCGGGTCGCGACCGACGGTGTCCTCTGCCATCTCGAGTGCGTCGCGCAGGGTCGATGCGGGTCGGAACCCGAGGCGGCGGACCGCCTCGGGGTCGCCGCCGACGACGATGACGGCACCGAGGTGCTGGAGGGCGTGCGCGCACCAGTACCACATGTAGAAGGGGTGGACGCCGTGGTAGGCGTAGCTCGTCCGGTAGAGGTGGCGGTACCACTCGTCCTCCGCGAAGGCGACCTCGTAGCGCTTCTCGATCTCGATGGGGTCGGTCGTGTCGGCCAGCACCTGTTCGAAGAAGTCGATGTAGCTCGGGTGGTGGACGGGGTGGAACTCCCAGGGCGTGGGGTGGCTCATGATGACCACACCGCCCTCGCGCACGAGAGGCTTGCCGCGGTACATGTTGAAGAAGTAGCCGAGGCCCAGGCACGCCACGAGGATCGGGTTCATGATCGAGTGCACGTTGTAGGGGCTGATGTAGGGCAGGCCCATCGTCACGATGTCGGACTGACCGCTGACAGCGACGAGCTGCTGCTCGTACACCTTGGCGGTCGTGATGGCGTGGACGGCCTCGATCTCGCCCGCCACGACACCGGTCATGTCGTGCGGCGCCTCGATCGAGTGGAACAGGTTGCGCTTCAGCCGGCCGCTCATCCGATCCAGCCCCGACGTGGCGGCGACGAAGGCCATGCGGTCGCGCGCCGTCCACTCCCACTCCCGCTTCTGCAGGAAGTCGAACGGCTTGGGGAACGTGTCGTTGTTCAGCGTGGTCTCGATCTGGAAGACCTTGACCCCCGAGTCCCGGAGCACCTTGCCCATGCGCCAGTTCGAGCTGTGGAGCTCCGAGCGGTGCTGGTCCATGAACGACTTGGAGTGCTGCATGGTCTTGACGTTGTGGTGGTGGCGCAGGCTCCGGTAGCTGGCGAGCCCGGTGGCGGTCGACTTGTGGCCGCCGTCCATCGCCACGAGGTTGATGTTCACGTAGATCAGGAGGTCGGACTCGGCCGCCCGCTTGCTGATCTCGACCTCCTCGCCCTGCTCGGTCTCGCCGATGAGCGTCAGTTCGTCCGGGTCTTCGGCGTCGTGGTTGTAGAGCAGGCCGCGGGGGGCGAAGGCGTCGTAGACGCGGTCGCCCACGGCGTGGCGCAGCTCCGACTCGGTCATGCGACGGTGGAGCGCGAGGGCGGCGATGAGGTGGACGTCGTCGACGCCCGCCTCGGCGGCGAGGTCGAGCACCGCCTCGATCACGCGCTGGCGGATGTCGGGCCGGCGCATCTTGGGGAGCGGCAGGCTCACGTCGTCGAACGCGATCGTGAGCTTCATGCCCGGGAAGAGCTGGGCGGGGAGCGGGTCCTGGTCGACGGGCTGGAGGAGCGCCTGGCGGATCGCCTCGTCGGGGTCGCGCAGGACCGGGAGCGCCTCCGCGGGGTAGACGATCCGGCTCCCGACCGGGAGGCGCTCGAGCTTGAAGCCCTCGCCGTGGTGGAGAAGCGTCGGGGGCGTCGAGCGGTCGACCTCGAGGACGAAGCCGGGCCGGGGGGCTCTGCCCTCCACGACCTCGTGGCCGGGTCGGCGGGGCGCTGCTGGGCTCATCGGTTGCGTTCCTTCTCGTTGCGGAGGTCGAAGGCGATCTTCACGGCCCCCCGGCGGCCCGCCTCGGCGGCGTGGGTGATGGCGTCGGCGTAGCGCGCCAGGGGGTACGTGGCGGAGACGAGGCGGCCGAGGTCTGCCGCGGCGACGAGGTCGAAGGCGAGCTCGAACGTCGACCCGCCAGCGCCCGGGCCGGCAGCGTCCTCGGTGCCGTAGGCGTACGCGCCCACCAGCTGGAGCTCACGCTGCCAGAGCGGGGTGAGGTCGACGTCGACCTGGCCGGGCATGCCCACGAGCACCACCCTGCCCCCTGGTGCGGTGATCGACAGCGCGCTGGAGAGGGAGGCGGGTGAGCCGACGCAGTCGACCGTGACGTCGGCCCCGCCTGTGAGGCGGTCGATGGGACCACCGCCCACGGCCATCGTGCCGGTGGCGCGGCGGACGGCCCGGGCGATCCCGTGTGGCTCCACGACGACGTCGGCCCCGAGCGCCCGTGCGAGGGAGCGCTGTCCGGGGTGCTTGGCGGCGGCGACGACTGTGGTGGGCAGCTCCCCGGGCAGGTGGCGCAGAGCGGCGATCGTGGCGAGTCCGAGCGTGCCGGCACCGATGACGGCGACGACCCCGGTCCCGGCCGGGACCTTGCCGGCACCGCGGACCGCGCACGCGGTGGGCTCGACCATCACCGCCGCCTCGTCGCTCAAGGCGTCGGGCACGCGGTGCAGCTGGCTCTCGTGGGCCGTCAGCGCGGTGGACCAGCCCCCGCCGGTGTCGGCGCAGTAGCCGGTCTGCAAGCCCGGCTCGAGGTGGCCGAACGTGATGTTGAGGCACTGGCCCACCTGGCCGGAGGTGCAGCGGTCGCACATCGGGTCGATGCCCCTGGTCGCGCAGCCGAGGACCGGCTGGAGCACCACCCGGGTCCCGTCGTCGAGGTCGCCCACGACCTCGTGGCCCGGCACGAAGGGGAAGCTCACGATCGGCTCGAACCACCGGCTCGAGGTGGCGTCGATGGTGGCGAGGTCGGACCCGCAGATGCCGGCCAGGCGGGGACGCACCCGGACCCAGCCGGGCGCGGGCACCTCGGGCGGGTCGATGTCGAGCAGGCGCAACGGACCGGGCTTGGCGCCTCGCCCGGGCGCGATCGCGCCGGCGATGCGGGCGGCCGCGAACCGGGGGAGCGAGCGCTCGAACTGCAGCGCCTTCACGAGGTCATCCCGATCCCGCCGGGGACGTCACGCCGGAACGAGGAGGGGCGGGTCGACGTGCCGATCGGCAGGAGCGCACGTGGGCCGCCGGGGCCGCGGCCCCAGTGCTCGACGAGCCAGCCCCGCTTGCGAGCGATGGTCGACAGGCGGGTCTCGGGGTTGACCGCCACCGGGAAGCCGACGGCTTCGAGCATCGGGAGGTCGCTGGCGGAGTCGGCGTAGGCGACCGCTTCGGCGAGGTCGAGGCCCTCGCGGTCGGCGTAGTCGGCCATCGCCATGGCGCGGGCCTCACCGGTGGGTGGGGCGTCGGTGAGCTCGCCGGACCAGTGCCGGCCGTCTGCGGTGCGGGACATGCGGGCGCACACGATGTCGTCGAACAGCGGCGCAAGGTTGCGCTCCACCACGATGTCGAGGGCGCCCGTGATGAGCACGGTGCGGTGGCCGAGGCGGCGGTGCTCGCGGATCCTGCGGAACCCGGCCGGGAACGACTTCGTCAGGATCAGCTGGCTGAACAGCTCCTGGGCGTCCTCGGCGAGCTCGTCGATCGGCGCGTCCTCGTAGCGGCGGTAGAAGGAGCGGAGGAAGTCGCCGCGGTCGCGGCGGTCGAGGGCCAGCAGCGACGGCGCCTCGGCCAGCGTCTTCAGGGCGAACCGCACACGGTCGGACCGGTCGAGGCGACGGGTGGCGAGGAACGAGTACGACTCGACGACGTTCGAGGCGATGAGCGTGTTCTCGAGGTCGAAGGCCGCCATGTGGCGCTCGGGGGCGAGCACCTGGGCTCGCAGCCGGGTTGCACGGCTCTGCCGGTTGGATGCTCCGGGGGTCGTCTTCACCCGGGCGTGGGCGACCACCGAGGGCAGGTGGATGGTGGTGACGTACATCTCCCAGTCGATGACCGCGGGATCGAAGCAGAACGTCGCCCGGTCGGCGTCGTCGAGGGACGCCCACCTCGACAAGAGGCGCTCGACCGAGAACGTCGCCTCCGTCTCGGCGTATGCGCCGTAGAGCTCGACGTAGGTGCTCGCGCGGTCGACGTCGACCTTCCGCTCGTCGAGCGCTGCCGACCACCGCGCCTGGGCGCCCCGGAGCGGCAGCGCGGAGAGGACCTTCTCGGTGACGTCGATCGCCTTCGATGCCCGGTCGAGCTGCTTGGCGACGCGGCCGCGCCCCGGGAAGGACCACGCCGGCACCACGATCGGCTGTCCCTTGGCGTCGTAGAGCGGGTGCTCGGAGAACCACCGCTGCACCATGCCGACGAGGCGGCGGTAGCGCAGGGGGTTGGCGGCGCCAGAGGCGACCTGGACGACCTCGGGCTCGTCGTCGGGTTCGGGCCGGCGGGCGGCGGCGTCGATGGTGGCGGCCACGACGATGTCGACGGGGATGACGTCGACGACACCCTCGGGTATGCCGGGGAACTCCTTCAGCAGGCCCTGGGCGTAGCTGATGATCACCGGCTCGGCCATGCGGAAGCCACGGATCCAGCCCGGGCTCGGCTCGGCGAGGGCGGACTCGATGATCGAGGGCCGCACGATGGTGACAGGCACGCCAGCCCGGGTCTCGAGCAGCGCCCGCTCCCCGAGCGCCTTGGTGTAGGCGTAGGCGTCGGGCCAGCCGAGCGAGCGCGATCGGGCCCGGCCGGCCTCGACGAGGCGGTCGCCGACCCAGGCGTCTCGGATCTTCTCGGCCTTGGAGGCGAGCAGCGGCGTGCCCGCGGCCCCGAGCTCGCCGCGGGCATCCTTGGCGAAGCGGGTCAGGCGGTCAGGGGTGCGGCTCTCCGCTTCGATGTCGGCGCACGTGCGACGGGCGGCGTCGACCTCGGCGGTCCAGGACACGTCCGGTGTGAACGGCTGGTCGAACACCGACAGCTCGGGAGCGCGGCCGCGGCGGTTGCCGGCGACGTAGCACGTCGAGACGGTCACGAGGTGGGCGGGCGACGACGCCTCGCGGATCGCGGCGGCGACCCGCATCGGCCCGAGGAGGTTGACCTCGACGGCGGAGTCGAGGGGCGAGTCGAACGCGACCGTCGCCGCCGAGTGGATCACGACGTCGCATCGACCGAGCGCGGCCCGACCGGCGTCGTCGAGACGGAGACCGTCGGTGCCCACGTCGCCGGCGATCACGCTCACGCGACGATCGGTCATGGCCTTGAAGCGCTCGGCCCCGTGCTCGGCCCGCAACCGGTCGAAGGCGTCGTTGCGGAGGACCTCCCTAGCCACCCGCTGCTCGGCGGTCGTGCGGCGGCCCGGGCGGACCAGCAGGACGAGCTCGCACCCCGGCACGCAGCGCAGGAGGCGCTCGAGCAGGGCGGTGCCGAGGAAGCCGGTGGACCCGGTGATGAGGATGCGTTTGCCGTCGAGGGCGTCGGCGATCACCGCTCTTGTCTACCTGCTCGGCCTGCTGCGGGAGGTCAGTCAGCTGCGGGGCCGACCGATGCGCTCGGTGCGGCGGGCGTGGCGGTCGAGGGCGAGGGCCACGAGCCGGTCGACCAGCTCGGCGTAGGGCACGCCCGTCGCCAGCCACAGCTGGGGGTACATCGACCACGGGGTGAAGCCGGGGATCGTGTTGACCTCGTTGATCAGGAGGCCACGGCCGCCCTCCTCGAAGAAGAAGTCGACCCGGGCCATGCCCTCGGCCCGAAGTGCGCCTGCGGCGGCGACCGCCAGCCGGCGGACCTCGTCGGCGACCCCGTCGGGGAGCTCGGCGGGCACGACGAGCTCGGCGCCGTCGCCGGAGTACTTGTCGTCGTAGTCGTAGAACTCTGCGCTCGGAACGATCTCACCCGGCACCGATGCGGCGTGCTCTCGGTTGCCGAGGACGCCGCACTCGAGCTCGCGGCCCGTCACGGCCTCTTCGATCAGGATCCACTCGTCGAAGCCGACGGCGGTCTCGATCGCGGCCAGCAGGTCCTTCGGCCCGGTGACCTTGGTGATGCCGACGGAGGACCCGAGGTTCGCCGGCTTCACGAAGACCGGCCACCCGAGCTCGTCGCCGACACGCCCGACGAGCGCTTCGTCGACGTCGAGGTCGCGGAGCGAGACGTGCTTGCACTGGGGGAGCCCGTGGTGGCTGAGCACGTCCTTGGCCACCGCCTTGTCCATGCACAGCGACGAGCCGAGCACGCCTGCCCCGACGTAGGGCACACCGGCGAGCTCGAGCATCCCCTGCACGGTGCCGTCCTCGCCGAAGGGGCCGTGGAGGAGGGGCAGCACGACGACGGTCCCGCCGCCGCCGCGAGCGGGCGCCACCGTGGGGAGCGGGTCCAGCTCGGGGCCGCTCGCATCGAGGGCCTCGGGGAGTGCGGCGGTCCCGGCGTCGAGGGCGGCGACCGCGGCCTCGGCGTGGACCCAGCGGCCATCTTGGGTGATACCCACCGGGACGATCTCGTAGCGAGCGGGGTCGACGGCACCGAGCACGGAGGCGGCGGACACGCACGACACCTCGTGCTCCGCAGACCGGCCTCCGAAGAGCACGACGAGTCGGACCCGCTCGGGCAGCACCGGCGACGGCAGGCGCGCGCCGGCGGGGGACGGAGGAGGAGCCATCGGTGTGGCACCGTAGCGACCCATGGTGAAGGCGTCGGCGCCACGGGAGCGGAGGTGAGGTTCACCGTGGCGGAGGTGGCGGCCGCCACCGGCGGTGAGGTGACGGGGGAGGCGACCGTGGACGGCGCTGCGATCGACTCGCGGGGCGACGTCACCGGCCGGCTCTTCGTCGCCGTCGTGGCCGAGCGTGACGGGCACGCCTTCGTCGATGCGGCCGTGGACGCGGGCGCGGCCGCCGTCCTCGTCGATCGGGCTGTCGGAGCTGTGGGCGCCCCCGTCGTGCAGGTGCCCGACACCGGTCGTGCCCTCGCCGACCTGGGTCGCGCCGCCCGGTCACGGCTCCCCGATCTCGTTGTCGGCGTGACCGGGTCGGTGGGCAAGACCACGGTGAAGGACCTGTGCGCAGGCGCCCTCCGATCGTCGCTGCGCACGGCGGCCAGCGAGCGCTCGTTCAACAACGAGCTCGGCGTACCCCTCACGCTCCTCAACGCGCCGGCGGAGACAGAGGTGGTCGTCCTGGAGATGGGGGCCCGGGGCCCCGGTCACATCGCGGCGCTGTGCGAGGTGGCCAGCCCGACGATCGGCGTGATGACGGCGGTCGCCGCCGTGCACACCGAGACGTTCGGGACGGTCGACGACGTCGCCCGCGCCAAGGCCGAGCTGGTGGCGGCGCTTCCGGCGACCGGCACCGCCGTCCTCAACGTCGACGACCCGCGGGTCGCGGCGATGGCCGGCGTCACGACGGCCCGCGTGCTGCGCTTCGGCCTCGCCGACAGCGCCGACGTGTCGGCGACCGACGTGGTGCTCGACGAGGACCTCCGGCCGTCGTTCATGCTGCGGACCCCCTGGGGTCGAGCGCCGGTCCGGCTCACGGTGCGGGGCGTCCACCAGGTCGGCAACGCCCTCGGGGCCGCCGGCGCTGCGCTCGCCGCTGGCACCCCGCTCGATGCGGTCGCCGCCGGGCTCGCCGCACCGCCGGCATCCCCGTGGCGCATGGCGCTCGAGCGGTCGCCCTCCGGGCTCGTCGTGCTGAACGACGCGTACAACGCCAACCCGACCTCCATGGAGGCGGCCCTCCGCTCCCTCGCCGAGCTCGCGGCGAGGCGCCGGATCGCCTACCTCGGCACGATGGCCGAGCTCGGTCCTGGCGCCGCCGATGCGCACGCCGCCACCGCCTGCCTCGGCGCCGAGCTCGGCATCACCGTCGTGGCCGTGGGGGAGCCCGCGTACGGCGTCGAGGAGGTGGCCGACGTCGACGCAGCGGCCGCCCACGCCGCGGCGCTCGGCCTCGGCGACGGTGACGCGGTGCTCGTCAAGGCGAGCCGAGTCGCGGGTCTCGAGCGTCTCGCCGAGCGCCTCCTCGAGCCGCCGCGCTGATCGAGATGAGCTGGCGGTGGTCACGTGGGCTCTGCCAACGGGAGCACCGCCAGGTCGAGGAACCGTGGTCCTCCCGGTAGCGTCGGCGCGTGTCGCCGTCGCCTCGCATCGCCGTCGCGCCCGAAGGGGCTCCGGCATGGGTCCATGAGGCGGTCACCGCGGGCGGTGGTGAGCTCGTCGCGCCGGCCCAGGCGGAGGGCCTCGTGTGGTTCGGCGGGCCGGACGCCGGGCGCTTCGAGCCGGTGTTGGCCGCCGCTCCGGACGCCCGTTGGGTGCAGCTGCCGTGGGCGGGCGTGGAGCCCTACCTCCACCTCCTCGACCCAGACCGGACCTGGACGTGCGGCAAGGGCGTCTACGCCGAGCCCGTCGCCGAGCACGCCCTCGCCCTGGCCCTGGCCGGACTCCGTGAGCTCCCCGCCAGGGCGGCGGCACCCCGGTGGGGCGACCAGGGCGGGCGCAGCCTGTTCGACGGCCGGGTGACCGTCCTCGGCGGCGGCGGCATCACCGAGGCGCTGCTCGGCTTGCTGTCGCCGTTCCGCTGCGAGGTGACCGTCGTGCGACGGCACCCCTCGCCGCTCGACGGCGCGGCCTCGGTGGTGGGGCCAGACGGGCTGCACGGCGCCCTCGCGACCGCCGATGTGGTCGTCATCGCCCTCGCGCTCACACCGGAGACGATCGGGATCATCGATGCGGGTGCGCTGGCGCGCATGGCCCCCCACGCCTGGCTCGTGAACGTCGGTCGCGGTGCGCACGTCGTCACCGACCACCTGGTCGAGGCCCTCGCCGCCGGCGTGATCGGCGGTGCCGCTCTCGACGTGACCGACCCCGAGCCGCTACCGGACGATCACCCGCTGTGGGCCGAACCTCGCTGCCTGATCACGCCTCACACCGCCAACACCCTGGCGATGGCACGGCCCCACGTGACGAAGCGGATCACCGAGAACGTCCGCCGCTTCGCCGCCGGCGAGCCCCTCGTCGGGCTCGTGGATCTCGCCCTCGGCTACTAGCGCGGCGAGAATGGTCTCGTGATGGTGGTGGAGGGGACCGGGCGATGAGCCGCACCACGCACTACGACGTGCTCGGGATCCCCGTCGACGCCGACGTCGCCGAGGTACGTCGTGCCTACCTCGCCCAGGCGCGCCTGTTGCACCCTGACCGGTCGCAGGGACTTCCCACGGATGACGCGGCGCGGATGGCGCGCGCCATGCAAGAGGTGAACGAGGCGTGGCGGGTGCTGCGGGCGCCGGCGAGCCGCGCTGCGTACGACGCGCGCCTCGCCGGCCGATCCGTGCCTGGTCGGGCGAACGGGGCCGGACCTGCCCGGTGGGGCGCCGATCCGGACATCGACCTGGACCCGAGGCCGTACTACGAGGTCCCAGAGGGGATGGTCGACCCCGGCGCGTCGATCGTCCGGATCCTCCCGTGGATGGTCGCGCTCGTGGTCCTCGGCGTCATCTTCGTGTTCACCGCCTTCGCAGGTGGGGGCGGCGACGACAACCGCCGCTCGAGCTCCGACCTGGTGGGGCGCTGCGTGCAGAGCCGGCAGGGGATCGGCATCGTCGAGGTCCCCTGCGTCGGCGAGAACGAGGGGCGCGTCGACCTCGTCGTCAGCCGGCAGTCCCAGTGCCCCGCCGACACCACGGTGCGCGCCGTCCCCGGCGAGAGCACGTGGGTGTGCCTGCGGCCCGCCGACTGACCGGCGAGCTGCACGTCCACCCCTCTCGCCGCCTTCGGGTGCAGGAACGCCTCTTGCCACTGCGGGTCCGACAGGTCGACGCCGACCGGATGGGCTGCCCTCCGGGCACCCGTCGAACCGGCGGCGCGGCGACCGTGCGACCCATTACCGTTGGTGGTGTGACGGCGCCCTACGCACCTTGGACGCTCTCGGGTGAGTCGATGGCGTGCCTCGTGCGCCGTCCGACGCTGGCCACGCTGCTGCCCCACGGCCTGGCACGGGTGCCGGGGCCGTCGCTCGTGGTGGCCGTCTGCTACACCGGCTCGCCGGTCGGGCCGTACCTCGAGCTGGCGGTGGGCGAGCCCGCCCGCCTGGGCATGCGCCCCGGCTGGTGCATCACCACGATGGTCGTCGACTCCGCCGAGAGCCGCATGGGCGGTCGCCTCAACTGGGGCTACCCGAAGGAGCTCGGGAGCCTGACGTGGGTGGCCGACGGGGAGCAGCGGACCCTTCGCTGGGCCGAGCGCGACCTCGAGGTCACTGGTCGCTGCACGCGCATGCGCCTCCCGTTCCTGGTCCCGGTCAGGTCCCTCCAGCGCCGCGGCGACGGACCGGTGGTCGTGCCCGGCCGCCTGCGCGGGCGCGCGTGCCTGACGAAGCTCACGATCACCACCGGCGATGACGAGCTCGACGACCTGGCCGGCTCCCACCGTGGGGTCCACGTGGCGGGCATGCGGTTCCTCGTCCGCCCAGCACGCCACCCGATCGGCTTCACCTCCTCGCTGCGGGCCCCGCTGCACGCGCCCGAACCGGCCCTCTTCCTCACCTCGCCGTGCCGGGCCGAGGATCTCCTCGACGTGCGCTAGGGCGGGCCCTCCCGTTCTGGGTGCAGCACACCGCCCCTGGCGCGGTCGCCTGCACCCGGAACGCGGACGTTGCGTGAAACGCGGCTAGCCTCAAGCGCTCTCCAGGGCGCATAGCTCAGCTGGTTAGAGCGCTGCCTTCACACGGCAGAGGTCAGGGGTTCGAGTCCCTTTGCGCCCACCGTAAAGGTGCAGGTCAGGCCGTCGCAGCTCCCGCACGTTGTCCTCCGGATCGTGCGATGCGATCGCTACCGGGACTGCGGCGTCGTGGCGGGGCGGTCGAGGAGCTCGACCAGGAGGGCTTGGGCGCGCTGTTCGATGTCGTCGACGATCGGGCGGACCTCGTCGACGGGTTTGCCGGCGGGGTCGGTGAGGTCCCAGTCGAGGTAGCGCTTGCCGGGGAAGATCGGGCATGCGTCGCCGCAGCCCATGGTGATGATGACGTCGGCGCTGCGGGCGGCTTCGTCGGTGAGGGGCTTGGGGAACTCCTTGGTGACGTCGAGCCCTCGTTCGGTGAGGATCTCGGCGACGGCCGGGTTGATGTCGTCGCCGGGGGCGGAGCCGGCGGAGCGGACGGTGACCCGACCTTGGCCGTGGTGGTCGAGCAGGATCCGGGCGGCGACAGACCGGCCGGCGTTGTGGGTGCAGACGACGAGGATCTCGGGCGTGTCGGTCATGGTGGTTCCTTGGGTCTTGGCGAGGGATCGCAGCCGGTCTCCGGCGAAGCGCTCGGCGAGCAGCGGCAGGTACTGGGTGATCTTGGAGGTGGCGGCGAGCAGATCGTAGGACTCGTGCAGCAGCCGCTCGACGGTCTCGACGCCGAACATGCCGTCGAAGCGGGCGGCCATGGTTTGCGCCGTACGGCTGAGGACGTTGAGGTCGTGGTCGTAGCTCATGGGGTCGGGGTTTTCGGGTAGTAGCGGCGCCGCGCCCAGAGGGCGACGTAGACGAGGCCGATGAGGACGGGTACTTCGATGAGGGGGCCGACGACGCCGGCGAGCGCTTGGCCGGAGGTCACGCCGAACACGCCGATGGCCACGGCGATGGCGAGCTCGAAGTTGTTCCCGGCGGCGGTGAACGCGACCGTCGTGTTCCGGTCATAGGGCAGGCCCATGCGCAGACCGATGGCGAACGACGTGCCCCACATGATGGCGAAGTACGCGAGCAGCGGCAGGGCGATGCGGGCGACGTCGAAGGGCTCGGACGTGATCGCCTCGCCTTGCAACGCGAACAGGACGACGATGGTGAACAGCAGCCCGTAGAGCGCCACGGGGCCGATGCGAGGAAGGAACGTGTTCTCGTACCAGTCGGTGCCCTTGCGGCCCTCGCCGATGCGACGGGTGAGGTAGCCGGCCAGCAGCGGGACGCCGAGGAAGATGAGCACCGACTTCGCGATCTCCCAGATCGACACGTCGAGGGCGGCCTGGTCGAGGCCGAGCCAGCGGGGGAGCAGCTCGAGGTAGAAGTAGCCGAGCAGCGAGTACGCCACAATCTGGAAGAGTGAGTTGACCGCGACGAGGAACGTGGCGGCTTCGCGGTTCCCGCGCGCCAGGTCGTTCCAGATCAGGACCATGGCGATGCAGCGGGCCAGGCCGACGATGATCAGTCCGGTCCGGTACTCGGGAAGGTCGGGCAGCATCAGCCAGGCGAGCGCGAACATCAGCGCCGGGCCGATCACCCAGTTGAGGACCAGCGACAGGCCGAGCATGCGCCGGTCCGTGGTGACCTCGCCGAGCCGGGAGTACCGGACCTTGGCGAGCACCGGGTACATCATCAGCAGCAGGCCGAGGGCGATCGGCAGCGAGACGGTGTCGATCTTGACCCGGTCGAGCGTGTCGTCGAGACCGGGGAGGAGGCGACCCAGCCCGATCCCGAGAGCCATCGCCGCGCCGATCCACAGGGCCAGGAAGCGGTCGAGCGTCGACAGCTTCTCGATGACCGGCGCATCCTCGGGGTGG
>JBBDQT010000128.1:0-1030 GCA_040905815.1 Acidimicrobiales bacterium | reverse complement strand
GCGATCAGCGCCGCCCTCTACGCACGGTTCTCGAGCCGCCAGGAGCAGTCGCCCGCCATGAAGCTCGTCGCCGCCCTCCGCCGGGAGTTCGGCGGTCACGACGTCCGCGAACGTCTCGCACCCGCCGAAGGCGAAGCCGACGAGCCGGCCCCGTCGATCAACCCGCCCGCCAGCAACCACGACCGCCCGGCAACTCCCGGCCAGTGAGCCCGCGCGCCAATCGGGGTGTCGCACGGGATCGATCACGCCGCGACGGGCAGCTGCGGCCGACGGCAATGTCGATCACCCGATCGCTGTTTCGGCTCTGGGTCATCAACGTTCGTATCGGCTGGCCGGAGCGGCTACGAGGTCTGCACTACTGGCTCGGATGGGAGTACGCCGCACTGTCCTCCACAATGCGAGTCGGCCCCGGCGCCACCGTCGTCGACATCGGCAGCGGCGCCCACAGCACCTGGCCATACCTGCTCGCCCACCTACGGGGCGTGCACGTCATCGCCACCGATATCGAGCCCGCGCTGACCGCACAGCGCCGACGACGGCTTCGGGCAGAGCGCGCTGGTCTCCTCACGCGCTCCTCGGTCAGCATCGTCCGATGCGACGCTCGTCGGCTCCCGTTCCGGACAGGCGCCGTCGACGCGGTCACCGCCGTGTCGACCATCGAGCACGTTCGCCACGCCGAGGGTGACCGCAGGGCCGCTACGGAGATCGCACGCATTCTCGAGTCGGGCGGCCTGGCGTGGCTGACCGTGCCCTACCGAAGCGCAGGATCGATGATCGAACTGGACGACGCGCTGCAGCACTTCCAGCGGCACTACTCCCCCGACACACTCGACGCATCGCTCCTCCGCCCAGCGGGTCTCATCGAGACACACCGTCTGCTCTACGGCGAGCGGCTGCCGTTCTACGACGCCATGCGGAGGGTGCCGGGCAAGCTCCGCTGGGCCTTCCGACCGTGGGACACCTTCCTCTCGATGCTGCTGATCCACCCGACAGCCCACCGGGACCGAGCCAGCGCCGCGCTCCTCGAAGT
>JBBDQT010000127.1:0-1031 GCA_040905815.1 Acidimicrobiales bacterium | reverse complement strand
GGTTCCTGCCGGCGACCAAGGCGCAGCCCAAGGAGATGCTGCCCGTCGTCGACAAGCCCGCGATCCAGTACGTGGTCGAGGAGGCCGTCGCCGCCGGGCTCACCGACCTGCTCGTGATCACCGGAAGGGGCAAGCGGGCGCTGGAGGACCACTTCGACCGGAGCCCCGAGCTGGAGGTCGAGCTGCGGGCGGGGGGCAAGGACGAGGCGCTGGCCGAGGTCGAGGCGCTGTCCGACCTCGCCGACATGCACTACGTCCGCCAGAGAGCGGCGAAGGGCCTCGGGCACGCCGTCGGCGTCGCCCGCCACCACGTCGGCGGGGAGCCCTTCGCCGTGCTGCTCGGAGACGACATCATGGTCGACGAGTCGGCCGTGCTCATCGGGATGCTCGACGCCCACCGCCGGACCGGGGCGACGATCGTCGCGCTCCGGAGGGTGGCAGAGGACGAGATCTCGTCGTACGGCTGCGCGGCGCCGGGTCCTGACGACGGCTCGGGTCTCGTGCGACTCGCCGGCCTCGTCGAGAAGCCGGCCCCGGCCGACGCCCCGTCGGACCTCGCCGTCATGGGCCGCTACGTGTTCGGCCCCGACATCTTCGACGCGATCGACCGGACGCTCCCGGGCAAGGGGGGCGAGATACAGCTCACCGACGCCATGGGCCTGCTCATCGAGGAGGGCCCGGTCTACGGCTACGTGTTCACCGACGGTCGCTACGACATCGGCAACAAGCTCGACTACCTGCGGGCGACCGTCGAGCTGGCGGCACGGCGGGAGGACCTCGGACCGCAGTTCCGGGCGTTCCTCAGGGCCTACGTCGCCAGCGAGCTCTTCGACGCCTGATGGCCCTCCTCCCGCTGGCCGAGGCCCAGGCCCACGTCCTCGCCGCCTGCGCCCCGCTCCACCCGTCAGCCGTGCCGCTCGCCGACGCCCTCGGTCTCGTGGCATCGGTGGCCATCACGGCAGAAGCCGTCGTGCCGCCCTTCGACAACTCCGCGATGGACGGCTACGCCGTGCGAGCCGAGGACACCGAGG
>JBBDQT010000126.1:0-1034 GCA_040905815.1 Acidimicrobiales bacterium | reverse complement strand
TGTGGTGACCGAAGACGTTGTTGACAAATGAGAGCCGCGCGGCACGGTGTGAGGTGTTGACAACCCATACCGGTCGGAGGCTCTCGTGGCACATCCTAGTGCGCGTCTCAGCGTCTTCAGTCGTCAGCTGCTGGTCAAGCGGGTGATCGTCGATGGCTGGCCCGTCGCGACCGTCGCCGAACAGCTCGGCATCAGCCGCGCGACCGGCTACAAGTGGGTCCGTCGCTACCGCGCCGCCGGCCTGGCCGGGCTCGAGGATCGGAGCTCCCGACCGCACCACTCGCCGCGCCGACTGTCGGCCAAGGCGACGCGGGCGATCATTCGCAAGCGAGTCCGCCGGCGCTACGGTCCGGCCCGCCTGGCGCCGCTGACCGGCCATCCGCGCTCGACCATCTACGGCGTCCTGCGGCGCGCCGGGCTGAGCCGCCTGCGGGACACCGACCGAGTCACCGGCGCGCCGCTGCGCTACGTCGCCTGTCACCCCGGTGCGCTCATCCACCAGGACCACAAGAAGCTCGGCCGGGTGCCCGACGGTGGCGGCTGGCGCATGCTCGGCCGTGAGCGGGCGCCGCACCACGGACACTCTAATGTCGGCTACGACCATCTCGAGGTGTTCATCGACGACGCCAGCCGCTACGCCGTCGTCGTGCCCGTCGCCGACGAGCGCGCCGAGAGCGCCTCGTGGGCGGTTGAGCTGGCCGTCGCCCGCTTCGCCGCGCAAGGCATCCGCATCGAACGGATCCTGACCGACAACGGCGCCAGCTACCGCAGCCACGCCTACCGCGACACGCTGGCCGGCTTCGATATCCGGCACAAGCGGACCCGGCCCTTCCGGCCGCAGACCAACGGCAAGGCCGAGCGCTTCATCCGGACCCTGCTCGACGAGTGGGCCTACGCCCGACCGTATCGCTCCAACGGCGACCGCCTCCAGGCGCTGCGGCGCTACGTCGACTTCTACAATCACCGACGTCCACACACCGCGCTCGACGGGCTCGTGCCCCACGCGGCTGTCAACAACGTCCCCGAACATCACA
>JBBDQT010000125.1:0-1035 GCA_040905815.1 Acidimicrobiales bacterium | reverse complement strand
AGGAAGCAGGCTCACACCATGGCCAAGAAGAGGGTCGCGGCTGTCGTCAAGATCCAGATCCCCGCCGGTGCTGCCACCCCGGCGCCCCCGGTCGGAACCGCGCTCGGCCCGCACGGCGTGGCCATCATGGACTTCTGCAAGGCGTACAACGCCGCCACCGAGGCCCAGCGGGGCACGATCGTCCCGGTCGACATCACCATCTTCGAGGACCGGTCGTTCACCTTCGTCACCAAGACGCCGCCCACCCCGGTGCTCATCCGTGACGCCGTCGGCCTGGCCAAGGGCTCGACGAACCCCGGCAAGGAGCAGGCGGGCGTCTTGACCCAGGAGCAGCTCACCGCCATCGCCGAGACGAAGATGCCCGACCTCAACGCCAACGACCTCGAGGCCGCCAAGCTCCAGATCGCCGGCACCGCCCGCTCGATGGGCATCAAGGTCGCCAACTGATCCAGGCGTCTCCTCCGGGGCGTCCGCACGACCAGCAGTTCCAGGCCGACCCGGGACCACCTCGCCCGGGCGGCGACACCAACAGCACCGGTGACCCCGGTGCGGAGGGAGCCACCATGGCGCAAGGCAAGAAGTACCGCGACGCTGCCCGCAAGTACGACAACGAGCAGCTGCACTCACCCGTCGAGGCCATCGACATCGTCAAGAACCTGGCCTCGGCCACGTTCGACGAGACCGTCGAGGTCGCTGTCCAGCTCGGCGTCGATCCCCGCAAGGCCGACCAGCAGGTCCGCGGCACCGTCGCCCTGCCCGCCGGCACCGGCAAGGACGTCCGGGTGGCCGTGTTCGCCTCCGGCGACGCCGCCACCGAAGCGCGGGCCGCCGGCGCCGACCACGTGGGCGCCGAGGACCTCGTCGAGCAGGTGAGCGGCGGCATGCTCGACTTCGACGTCGCCATCGCCACCCCCGACCTCATGGCCAAGGTCGCCCAGCTCGGCCGCGTGCTCGGGCCCCGCGGCCTGATGCCGAACCCGAAGACCGGCACCGTCACCATGGACGTCGGCAAGGCCGTCACCGAGTTCAAGGGCG
>JBBDQT010000124.1:0-6076 GCA_040905815.1 Acidimicrobiales bacterium | reverse complement strand
TGGTGGTTCATCCCCGGTGCCAGACACCTCCGGCCCTCGCCCCGCTCGACGGTGCGCCCGCCTGCGAAGGCGCAGCGCTCGGCGCTGGATCACTGCCGTGGCTCGGCGGCGGCGCGCTGGCAGCGCTGGTGCTCGCCGGTGGCTGCACCGTCGGCTGGCGCTCCCGCCGGATCCGAGCCGCCGCGGAGGCTACAGCCGCTCGATGATGGTGGCGTTGGCGAGGCCGCCGCCCTCGCACATCGTCTCCAGGCCGTAGCGACCGCCGGTGCGCTCGAGCTCGTTGAGCAGGGTGGCCATGAGCTTGGTGCCGGACCCCCCGAGCGGGTGGCCGAGGGCGATGGCGCCGCCGTTCACGTTCACCTTGGTCATGTCGGGGCTGTGCTCGTTCTCCCAGGCCAGCACGACGGAGGCGAAGGCCTCGTTGATCTCGATGACGTCCATGTCGGCCATCGAGAGGCCGGAGCGCTCGAAGACCTTGGTGGTGGCGGGGATGGGTCCGGTCAGCATCGTGACCGGGTCGACGCCGGCGAGAGCGAAGGAGTGGAACCGGGCGCGGGGCGTGAGCCCGAGGGCCTTGGCCTTCTCCTCGCTCATGATCAGCACGGCCGAGGCGCCGTCGCAGATCTGGCTGGAGTTGCCGGCCGTGACCTTGCCGTCGGCCTTGAAGGCAGGCTTGAGGTTGGCGAGCGTCTCCGCGGTCGTGCCGGGGCGGATGCCCTCGTCCTTGGCGTGCTTCTCGCCGAGGTCGACGACCTCGTTCTTCTCCTTGTCCCACAGGCGGGCTGCGACCGGCACGATCTCGTTGTCGAACCGGCCCTCCTCGGTCGCCGTCGTCGCACGCTGCTGGCTCCTGGCGCCGTAGACGTCGAGCTCCGCCCGCGAGATGCCCCACTTGTCGGCGATCATCTCGGCCGAGATGCCCTGGGGGACGAGGCCGCCGTCGTCGGCGTAGCGGGACATGACGCCGGGCCCGAACGGGATCGACCCGGGCGTGATGGAGGCGCCCATCGGTGTGGTGCTCATCACCTCGACACCCGCGGCGATGACGACGTCGTAGGCGCCGGCCATCACGCCCTGCGCCGCGAAGTGGGCCGACTGCTGGGAGGAACCGCACTGGCGGTCCACCGTCGTCGCCGGCACCGACTCGGGGAAGCCGGCAGCGAGCACAGCGTTGCGGCCGATGTTGAGGCTCTGGCTGCCGACCTGCATGACGCAGCCCATGATCACGTCGTCGATGACGGCGGGGTCGAGGCTGTTGCGCTCGGCGAGGGCCTTGAGCACCTCACCGGCGAGGTCCGACGGGTGCCAGCCCGACAACCTCCCGTTGCGCTTGCCGCCGGCGGTGCGGACGGCGTCGACGATGACGGCGTTGTACATGGAGAGCTCCTCGAGGTGGGTGGGCGTGCGGGCGGTGGAGCGGGCGGGGGACGGTCCAGGAACGACAACTAGACCGACCGGTCAAGTCTGCCCACGCCCCCTGCGCCGGTCAACCCGACCCCCGGTGCACCCAGCCCCCGCGGCGAGGAGTGCGCTGGTAGACAGGTCACCTCGCGACCGACCCGGAGGGAGCCAGCAGCATGGGAAAGCAGGCGACGAAGGAGGAGATCGACGCTGCGGTCGAGGGCCAGACGGTCCCGGCGCAGTTCCTGAAGACGGTCGCAGCGCATCCGGACCGGGTGGCGCTGCGCTGGAAGGAGGGCGACGACTGGGCGTCGTGGACCTTCGGCGAGTACGCCGACCTCGTGGCGAGGGCTACCACCGGCCTCTCCCACGTCGGCGTCGGCCCGGGCGACCGCGTCGTGCTCATGATGCGCAACCGGCCCGAGTTCCACGTCCTCGACATGGCCGTGCTCATGCGGGGCGCCACGCCCATCTCGATCTACAACTCCTCCTCGGCCGACCAGGTCGCCTATCTCGCCGGCCACAGCGAGGCCAGCGTGGCGATCGTCGAGGACGCCGGCTTCCTGGAGCGCTTCACCAAGGTCCGGGACAAGCTGCCGGGCCTGCGCACGACGGTGGTCCTCGACGAGGCCTCCGCCTGCGACGCCGACGGGAGCTACGCCCGCCTCATCGACCACGAGCCCGCCGACCTCGACACCTCCGCGGCCACCGTCAAGCCGGACGACCTGGTGACGGTGATCTACACCTCCGGCACGACCGGTCCGCCGAAGGGCGTGCGGTTGAGCCACTACAACATCTGCTGGACGGCCGAGAGCTACATGCGCCTGATCGACCGGGACCCGGTGGGGCTGCGGACGATCTCCTACCTGCCGATGGCCCACGTCGCCGAGCGGGTGGCGACGCACTACCTCGGTGCCCTCTTCGCCGAGGAGGTCACGACCTGCCCGGACCCCACGCAGGTCGCCGCGTACGCGCGGGAGATCCACCCCCAGGCGCTCTTCGGGGTGCCGCGGGTGTGGGAGAAGATCTACGCCGGGGTCAACGCGGCGCTCGCCGCCGACCCGGAGAAGTCACAGAAGTTCGGTGAGGCGATCGACGCCGCCAAGCCCCTGGCCCTGGCGAAGGCCATGCGCGAGCTCACCGCGGAGGAGGAAGCCACCCTCGCCTTCCTCGACGAGGTCGCCTTCGCCCCCGTCCGCGCCCTCATCGGCCTCGACGCGTGCGAGGTGGCGGTCTCGGGCGCCGCCCCGATCCCCGTCGAGATCCTCGAGTGGTTCCGCGCCATCGGCGTGCCCATGAGCGAGATCTACGGCATGAGCGAGAACTCGGGTCCGCTCACCTGGGACCCCTACGAGATCAAGCCCGGCACCGTCGGCCGCCAGATCCCCGGCTGCACCGTGCAGCTCGCCGAGGACGGCGAGATCGTCGCCAAGGGCGGCAACGTCTTCGACGGCTACCTCGGCGATCCCGAGAAGACGGCCGACGCGCTCGACGACGAGGGCTGGCTCCACACCGGCGACATCGGAGAGATCGACGACGAGGGCTACGTGCGCATCGTCGACCGCAAGAAGGAGCTGATCATCACCGCCGGCGGGAAGAACGTCAGCCCCGCCAACCTCGAGGCGAACCTCAAGATGATCCCGCTCGTCGGCCAGGCCTGCGCCATCGGCGACCAGCGCCCGTTCGTGTCGGCCCTCGTGGTGCTCGACCCCGAGATCGCCCCCGCGTGGGCCAGGTCCCAGGGCATCGAGTTCGACTCGATCGCCGACCTCGCTGCCAACCCCGCCGTGAAGGACGAGGTCGAGCGTGGCGTCGCCGACGTCATGTCCGTGTTCAGCAACGCCGAGCAGGTGAAGAAGGTCACGATCCTGTCCGACGAGTGGCTGCCGGACTCCGAGGAGCTGACTCCCACGTCGAAGCTGAAGCGGCGCGGCGTGCACGCCAAGTACGCCGAGGAGATCGAGGCGCTGTACCGCTAGCTAGCCGACGCAGTCGAGCCGCCGGGCCGGCCGGGCCCTGTCCGGGCGCGGGACGGCCCCGAGTAGCCAGGTGGCCGGAGCCACCGTGCTCCTCGGGGCACGTTCCCTCGGTCCGGTCCACCACCTGACGTGGCCAGCTCCCGGAGGAGCGTCACGTCCGGTCGGCACCGGTCCTCACCGTCGCACTCGGTCTCACCTCGCTGGCTGGGCCTGCTGAGCTCGCATCCGGAGATGTCCACCCGCTCTTGCCTGGCCTGATCGGCGCCCGTCTTGCTTGGCTGGGTTCATCATGCGCCCATCGGTGGGCGCCGGCAATGGGATATCTGCGGATCCCCAAGTTTGTCCCCGACATCTCCCGGTCCGTCCCCAGCATGGCGGGTTCGTCCCCCGGCGGAGTGGCGTTTGTCCGCACCCGAACCGGGGTTCTGCACATCGTCACCCACAGGCTGGGGCCCTGCGAGGACCTCTGGGTCCCCGCCGGTGCTTGACGTGATGGGCGAAGCACAGTTACGACTGGTAACGATGACCCAGCGACGACGGGACCAGCACAAGGGTCAACGGGCGGCGGTCACCAGCACCGAGAGGCTGGAGCGCCGGGAGGCCCTGCTCGACGCCGCCGTCGCGGTGATCCGCCGGGACGGCCCGGGTGCGTCCATGGAGGCGATGGCGACCGAGGCGGGCATCACCAAGCCGATCCTCTACCGCCACTTCGGGGACCGGGCGGGGCTCGTGACGGCGGTGGCCCAGCGCTTCGCCGAGGCCCTCGACACCGAGCTCGACACCGCGCTGCTCAGCAACAAAGGGCCCCGTGACGTGCTCGAGCAGACGATCGACGCCTACCTGGCCTTCGTCGAGCGCGACCCATCGCTGTACCGCTTCGTGGTGCGAAGCGCCACCACCGGCGCCGCCGGCGCCGATGCCCTCGGCGACTTCATGGACCAGGTCGGGCGCCGGGTCGCGCTCGTCATGGGCGAGCAGCTCCGGGCCGCAGGGCACGACTCCGGCGGCGCCGAGCCGATCGCCCACGGCATCGTCGGCATGGTCCACGCCGCCGGTGACTGGTGGGTGGAGCGCCAGACGATGCCCCGTACGCGCCTGGTCGGGTACCTCACCGATCTGCTCTGGAACGGCCTCGCACCCCTCGCGGCGGGCGCTCAGGCGGTCGAGCCCCCGGTTGGCGGCATCCCGGACCTCGACGCCCACCGCAGGGCGCGCTGACGGCCGCCCGCTCGGGTGGCACCATCCGTCGGGGTGGCGGCGCCGTAGACCACGCGGGTGTGCCGTGGCCCCACCGGGGTACGGCCTTCGGATCCCGACCGGAGAGGACGCCATGCCAGGCTCGCCGACCACGCCCCTCGAGCTGCTTCGCCTGCTCCTCGGCCTCCGCCCGAGCCGGCGCCAGCTCGCACCGGTACCGATCCGTGTCGACGAGCCCAGGCGGCGCCCCACCCGGTAGCCCGGCGGCCGACGTCGCGTCCTCGGTCCAGCGGAGCGCTCCTCGGACGGTGTCCCTGCACCGAGAACCCGGTGGATCCCCTTCCGTGCGTCACACTCGACAGGTGGGCAGCGCACCAACAGCCGGAGCCGGCTGCTCGACACAGGCCGCCTGAGCATGCTCCCGTCGCCGATCGCTGCCCGGCTTGCCCGCCTGCAGCGGCTCGAGAGGCTCCGCCGTCTCCGGCAGCGGCCGGGCCTTCGAGGAGCGCTCGAGGTGCTCCGAGCCATGGCCCACGAGTGGCGCGAGGACCGCGTCTCCGGCCTCGCCGCCGAGATCGCCTTCTTCGGGGTGCTCAGCGTCTTCCCGGGCCTGCTCGCGCTCGCCGCAGGACTCGGGTCGCTCGAGGCGATCGTCGGACAGGAGGTCGCGGCGGAGACCGAGCGCGTGGTGCTCGACGCGCTGCGAGACAGCCTCGGTGAGCGGAGCCCCACCGTCGAGGCCGTGCACAGCCTCTTCACCGAGCAGAACCCCGGGCTGTTGACGTTCGGTCTCATCCTCGCCCTGCTCGGCATGTCCCGCGGCTTCGGCGCCGTCATCCGGGCCCTCGACGTGGCGTACGACGTCGAGGAGCGACGACCGTGGCTCCACCGGCGGCTCATGGCGGTGGGCCTGGCGCTGGGCAGCCTCGTCATCGCCGTGGTGCTGCTCGCCGTCCTCGTCCTCGGGCCGCTGCTCGGCGGCGGGCGCGACGTGGCCGAGGCGCTCGGGTTGGGACAGGTGTTCGCCACGGGTTGGACGTGGCTGCGGTGGCCCTTCGCTCTCCTCGCGCTCCTGGCGTGGGCGGTCACCTTGCTCCACCTGGCGCCGAACCACCGCACGCCGTGGCGCTGGGATGTGCCCGGTGCGGTCCTCGCCGCCAGCATCTGGATCGCGACCTCGGTCGGGTTCCGTGCGTTCCTCGCGGTGGCGGGCGAGGGCAACCAGGTCTTCGGTGCGCTCGGCGGCGCTCTGACGCTGCTGTTCTGGCTGTACCTGCTCGGCATCGGTCTCGTGCTCGGTGGCGAGCTGAACGCCGTGCTCGCCGCCCGCCACGGCATGCGACAGGAGCTCCGGGTCTGAGCGTTCGGCATGGTGCTGACCTCTCCTGGGAACGCTGCTCCCGCACACACCCAGCCCACGGAGGTCCACATGAATGCCCTGTTGCTCCTCACCGCCGATCACAACCGCGTCCGCGGGCTCTTCGCCCGCTTCCACGCCG
>JBBDQT010000123.1:0-1044 GCA_040905815.1 Acidimicrobiales bacterium | reverse complement strand
ATGGTGGCACCTCAGCGACCGGGGCGCCGGGGCGGCTCTGCTGGCGGGCCGACGCCGTCCCTGACCCACTCCGCGAACCCGAGCGCGAACAGGGCGGGGAGCCCGCCGGTGTGGAGGAAGACGATCGGCTCGCTGGTGTCGATGAGGCCGTCCCGGACGCCGGCGATGAGGCCCGCCATCGCCTTGCCGGTGTAGACGGGGTCGAGGAGCAACCCCTCGAGCCGGGCGGCGAGGTCGAGCGCCTCGCGCCCCTCGGGGGTCGGCGCGCCGTAGCCGCTGCCGGACCGGTCGACGTCGAGGCGCATCGTGCCGGTCGGCGCCGGGAGGTCGGCGAGGGTCGCGGCGGCGGCAGCCTTCTCGGGCACCCGCTCGAGCAGGTCGGGGCGGGCGCCGACGTTGACGCCGAGCACCAGGCCGTGGTCGCCGAGGCCGGCGACGAGGCCGGCGTGGGTGCCGCCCGATCCGTCGGCGACCACGACGGTCCCGAGGTCGGGTAGCTGCTCCCGGAGCTCGAGGGCGGCGGTGACGTAGCCGAGCGCGCCCACGGTCGACGCCCCGCCGACCGGCATCCGGTACGGCGTGGAACCCTCGGCGGCGAGCTCATCGCACACGTCCCCGATGGCGTCCTCGATGCCGTAGTAGTCACGCTCGCCGGCCCAGACGATGTCGGCGCCGAGCAGGTGGTCGAGCAGGACGTTGCCGCTCGGCACCGACGGGGCGTCCGAGCTCAGCACGACCTTGCTCGCCAACCCGAGCCGGTTGGCGACCGCCACCGTGAGCCGGACGTGGTTGCTCTGGGGTCCGCCGCCGGTGACGAGCACGTCACACCCCTGCGAGAGCGCGTCGGCGCAGAGGTACTCGAGCTTGCGGACCTTGTTGCCGCCGCCCGCCAGGCCGGTGAGGTCGTCCCGCTTCACCAACAGCGTCCCCACCTCCAGGCCGAGCGCCCCGCCGAGCCGGTCCATCGCCTCGAGGGGGGTCGGGAGGGTCGGGATGAGGGAGATGCGACGTTCGAGCACGCGAGGCGACGCTACTGGCAGGACC
>JBBDQT010000122.1:0-34436 GCA_040905815.1 Acidimicrobiales bacterium | reverse complement strand
CGAGGCGTGCCGAGTCCTTCGTGCGGCGGTCGACTGCTGACACCGAGCTCGAGCGCAGACCACGGGAGCCGCACAGGTGGTGACCACCGGTGCCCGGATCGCTCGGATCGCAGGTCACCTCCTCGCCGATGCTGACACCGGAAGCGAGATGGCGATCGACGCTCTCGCGGTGGCGACCGCAGTCCGGTTCGGGGGTGGCATCGTCGCGACACACGACCCGGACGACCTCCGCCTTCTCGCCAGCCAACATCGAAAGGTGTCCATCCTCGGGATCTGACGACGACTACGGCCGCTGAGAGCGTGGCCTGCTCATCCGGAGACGAGCTCCTCTCGAGCTGTTGCACTGCCCGAGGTGCTGGTCGGGGGCGGCGCCGGAGGACCGCCTCACCGTGGGCGACCTGCGGGTGCGGGTCGAACAGGTTCTAGCTACAATCATGGCCATGTCTGCTGCTGAGCACCTCCCGCTTGCCGACGTCAAGAACCGACTTTCAGAGGTCATCGACCGGCTCGAGCGCGAGCACGGCCGCGTGGTCGTGACGAAGCACGGACGACCTGCCGCAGTCATGTTGAGCGTCGAGGACCTCGACTCGCTCGAGGAGACGCTCGAGATCCTCAGCAGCCCGCGGCTCCTCGACGAGATCCGCAAGGGCGAGCGTGACGTGAAGGCGAGCCGGACCGAGCGGCTCTCCCGTGACCAGCTGGTGGCGCGCCGCTCCGGCATGTGAGTCGCGGCCCTTACGAGATCGAGTGGACCCGTTCCGCGCTGCGACGCCTGAATCGCATCCCTGAGAAGGCTGCTCATGCCTGCATCGAGTTCGTGTACGAGACGCTCGCTGACAACCCGCAGCGCGTCGGGGGAGCGCTGCGCTTGGAACTCGCCGGCAAGCGCAGCGCTCGACGCGGCGACTTCCGGATCATCTACGAGATCGACGATGCGGCGAAGGTCGTCACGATCGTCGCCATCGACCACCGCAGCGACGTCTACCGGCGCCGTTGAGTCCGCGACGGATCGACGACGACGGCCCCGACGCCCGAACCGACCCCCGTCGACCACCGCGTCCGTCCCAGGTGACGACGGTGGTCGCACGACCCGCACCGCACCGTGACGAGCGGGCGCGCGCACTCACCTGTGGATCAGAGGCAGCGGCGGCTCGACTCGCTCGACCGTGCCGACCCGGTCGATGGAGCGGTCGAACGAGGCGACCCTGCCCACCCCGGTGCTCTCGGCCACGGCCACGAGGTAGGCATCGGCGAAGTCGAGCCGGTCGGTCTCGTACACCTCGACCGCCCGCAGGAGCAGGGCCGGATCGACGCAGACGATCGAGTCGAACGCCACCAGCGAGCGCACGGCCTGCCCGACCTGCTCGCGAGGCGCGCCGTAGAACGACTCCAGTACGTACACCGTCTCCGCTGCCACGAGGTCCGTGAGCAGCAGCTCCCGCTCCTGGCGGAAGAACGCCGTCGCCCGTGCCGCCATCGCGGGTGGGTCGCCCGTGAGGTGACGGATCAGGATGTTCGTGTCGACGAACGCGCTCAACGTCGCGCTGCGCCTCGGACCGACCTGGTGCGCCGGAGGACCTCGTCCCAGGCGACGTTGCGCTTCGCAGCAGGCACCGGGATCGTCCCCGCCAGGTCGAGGAAGTCCGGCGTTCGAGCCATGACGGCGCGGTTTCCCTCCACGCGGAAGACAACCTCGTCCCCCTCCTCGATCCCGAGGGCGTCCCGCACCGCCTTGGGCACCGTCACCTGCCCCTTCGACGTGACCCTCGCAGCAACGTCCACGGCGATCTCCTTACTCAGACGACTGAGGTAAGGATAGCCGGGGGCACGCCCCCCGTCGATCTCGGCGAGCCGGTCGAGCGAGTCGACCATGCTGTCAATGGGGTGCAGTGGCGGCACCTGCACGAGACCCTTCAGCCGAGCTGAGCGGACCGGTCGGGTCGATGAACCGGGGGGCGGTAACCGCGCCCCACCGACGGACCTGAGGCCGAGGTACCCGGGCGCGTCACACGGCTTCTCTACGCTGGGGTTGATGGCCGGACGCTGGGTGCTCGAGCGCGCGGGGATCACGAACGTGTACCAGTACGGCGAGGAGGTGCTGCACTTCGGTGGCGGCCGGCTCCTGCTCCGGGGCGTGAACGGCTCCGGCAAGTCGACCGCCATGAACATGCTGCTCCCGTTCCTGCTCGACGCCGACACCCGCCGCATCGACGCGGCCGGCGAGCAGTCGGGCGTGCTGCGCTCGTGGATGCTGTCGGGGCGCGACGAGCAGCAGCCCCAGGGCTACCTGTGGGTGGAGCTCGGCAACGGCGAGGGCCACCTCGCCTTCGGCTGTGGCATCCGGGCCAACCGCTCCACCGACCGGGTCACGACGTGGTGGTTCGTCACCGCCAAGCGCCCGGGGATCGACATCGCCCTCGTGGAGGGGCGCCAGCCGCTCAGCGCCGATGCCCTGCGGGCCGTGCTCGAGCCGGGCGCGGTGCACACGGACGACCAGCGCCCTGCGTACCGCGCCGAGCTGCGCAACCGGCTCTACGGCGGGGCCGACCTCGACCAGCACGTCCGCCTGCTCCACGTGGTGCGCAGTCCCCGGGTGGGCGACCGGATCGACGTCGACGTGCCCCGCTACCTCGAGGACGCCCTCCCCCAGCTGTCCGAGGTCGCTCTCGACGACGCCGCCCAGCCGCTCGAGGATCTCGAGGAGCACCGTCGCAACGTCGAGGACCTCTCCCGCACCGCCACCGCCCTCGGTGCGCTCGAGGCCGTCTACCGCGGCTACGCCCGCAGCGAGCTGCGCCGGGCCGCAGACGCCGCCCGCGACCTGGTGGAGGAGGCCGCCCGGCTCGAGCGCCGGGAGGCCAAGGCGGCGACCGACCACCGCAGCGCCGTGCGGGGGCTCGAGGACGCCACCGCCGCCCACGCCGAGCTCGACGTGGACATCCGCCGCCTCCAGGGTGAGATCAGGGACCTCGAGGCGAGCGAGGCGTACCAGGCAGGCGCCGACCTGCGCGACCTCCGCGGCCACGTCTCGTCCCTGCAGGAGCAGGTGGCCGCCGCCACCGGCGAGGTCGCGCGACGAGCCGCCGGCGTCGCCGCGGCCACGGCCGGGCTGGAGCGGGCCGGGCACGAGGCAGGGCAGGAGGCGGCGTCGCTCCGTGCCCGTCTCGCCGAGCTGGCCGGCCACACCGCCAGAGCCGGTCTCGCCACCCGCCCGCCCGACGCGCCGGCGGTCCCGGTGGCGCCGGTGGCGGAGGGCATGCCACCCGTCCCCGTCGCCGGGATCGAGCCGGACCAGCTCCACGCCCGCCTCGGCGAGGTCCGGGCCACCGCCCACCACCGCGCCGGCGACGTCGACGCGGTCCGGCGCACGATCGTCGCCGTCGAGCGGGCCGAGGGGGCGCTGCGCCAGACCGAGGGCCGTCTGGCCGACGCCGAGGCCGCCGAGCAGGCGGCCCGCGACACCGTCGACCAGGCCCGCCGGTCGCTGCAGGCCGCGACCGAGGCGTGGGCGGCGGCGCTCGAGAAGTGGCAGCACCGCCTCGCCGCCCACCGCGCCGCCACCGACCTGCCGGTGCGCACCTTCGCGCTCGATGCCGACCACGGCGCCGACCTCGTCGGCGCCCACACCGCGATCACCGAGGGGTGGCTGGCCGTCGCGCAGCAGACGATCGACGTCCACGCCGGTGCGCGGGCGACGCTGCGGTCGCGGCGCGACGCGCAGGAGGAGCTCGTCGCGGGCCTGCAGGCCCACGTCGACGGGTTGGCGGCCCGCACCCTCCCCGATCCGCCCCGCAGCGCCTGGCAGCGCGACGAGCGGGTGCCCCGCCTGGCCGAGCTGATCGACTTCGCCGACGGTCTGGGCGCCGGTGAGCGCGCCGGCTTGGAGGCCGCCATGGAGGCGGCCGGGCTGCTCGGCGCCGAGCTGGCGGCCGACGGCAGCCTCGTGCTCGCCGACGGCCAGCTCGTGGTCGGCGCCTCCCCGTCGAGCACGGACGGCGCCGGCCAGCCGAGCCGCGCGCACCCGCTCAGCGCGCTGCTCGCCGTCGTGGTGCCCGACGACCTCGCGTCCCACGTCACCGCCGCGCAGGTGCGCCGTGTCCTCGACGCCATCGCCACCCACGCCGAGGACCTCGCGGGCGCCGACGGTGCCACGGTCGTCACCACCGACGGCAGGTTCCGTACCGGGCTCCTGCACGGCCGCCACGCCAAGGCCGAGGCCGAGCACGTCGGGGTCGGCGCCCGGCGCGCCGCGCTCGAGCGCCAGCGGGTGCAGGCGGCCCGGGAGCTGGCGGAGGCGCAGGACGCGCTGGCGGCGGTCGACGCCGAGCTGGCGACCGTCGCCGAGCGCCTCGTCGAGGCCGAGGAGCTGCGGCGCGACCTCCCACCGGCCGACGACGTGGTGCGCTCGGCGCTCGCCGCGGAGCTCGCCGAGGCTGCGCTGGCCGAGGCACGCGAGCGGCGCCGCGTGCGCCGCGCCGAGCACGCGGAGGCGGAGCGGGCGCACGCCGGGGCGGTCGACGAGAGCCAGCGGACGGCAGCCACGCTCGGCCTGCCTCGCGACACCGTCGCGCTCGACGACGTGCGGGCCACCCTCGGCGCCGTCACCGCCGGCTGCGAGCTGACCGGTGCATCGGTGACGGGCCTGGCCCGCGCTGTCGAGCGCTGGCGCGAGGCTGGCCCGTACCTGGCGCTGGCCGTGTCCGACCACGCCCTCAGCGACGCCCACCTGGTGGCGGTCCGGGCCGACCACGACGAGCACGCTCGCCGCCTCGCCACCCTCGAGGACAGCATCGGTCTGGACTACGAGCAGGTCGTGCTCGCCATCGCCACGAGCCAGGCCGACCTCGACCGGGCCGAGGCCGCACTCGGTGGGGCCCGCAAGGCGGAGCTGGCCGCCAGCGCAGCTGCGGCGACGGCGAAGCAGCTGCACCTCGACGCCACCGCCGCCCGCGAGTCCGGCGACCGCCGGTGCGTGGCGGTGCTCCCCCACCTGCGGGCCAGCGTCGCGGTGCCCGGCCTCCTCGCCGCCGCCGTCGGGGACCAGCACGAACCCGGGCTCCCGGCCGTGGCGGAGACGCCCGCGGGGGTGGCGGAGCTCGCCGCCGCGCTCACCTCGCTCGTCGGCGGGCCGGACGCGCCTCCGACGTCGGCCGAGAGCGTGCGCCAGTCGCTGCGCCAGCGGCGCGACGCCCTCGGGTCGGGCTGGGATGCCGAGGACCACCAGCCCGACCCCGACCTGGCGCTCCACGTCGAGGTCACCGGCCCGCTCGGTCGCATGCCCCTCGCCGACGCGGTGCGGCGGGTGCAGGACCAGCTCGCCACCATGTCGAGCCTGCTGTCGGCCAAGCAGGACCAGGCGCTGCGCAACCTGCTGCAGGGCCTCGTCGCCCGGGAGGTCGCCGAGAAGCTCCACGCGGCGGGCGAGCTGGTGGGACGGATGAACCGGCGGCTGGAGACGATCCGGACCTCCCACGGCATCGGGGTGACGCTGCGGTGGCGGCGACGGGACGACCTCGACCCCGGCCTCGCCGGCACCGTCGAGCTGCTGGCCAAGCCCCCGGACCTGCGGACCGCGGAGGAGGACCAGCGGCTCATCGCCGCGCTGTCGGAGCGCATCGCCGACGCCCGCCGGGAGGACCCCGAGCAGCCGTACCGGGAGCTCATCGCCAGCGTCCTCGACTACCGGGCCTGGCACCGCATGGCCCTCGTCCTCCACCGCCCGGGACGGGCCGACGAGCAGCTCTCCCGGCGCACCGCCCTGTCCGAGGGGGAGAAGAAGATGGTGTCGTACCTGCCGCTGTTCGCGGCGGTCGCCGCCTCGTGCGACGCGCTCGCCGAAGCCGCCCCCGGGGCGCCCCGCTTCGTCCTGCTCGACGACGCGTTCGCCAAGGTGTCGGAGGACAACCACGCCAAGCTGTTCGGCCTCCTCGTCGAGCTCGACCTCGACTTCATCGCCACCAGCGAGCGGCTGTGGGGCACCCACGACACCGTCCCCGAGCTCGCCATCACCGAGGTGCTCCGCGACGCCGACCTCGGCGCCATCGTGCTCGAGCACTCCCGGTGGGACGGCCGGCGCAGGGAGCCGGCGTGAGCGAGCGAAGCGAGCGTGGCCCGAGTGGCCCGGCCGCAGGCCGAGAGCGGACGACGAGCGAGCGAAGCGAGCGTGGCCCGAGCGGCCCGGCGGCGGAGCAGCCCGACGAGGCGGGGCGCCGGCTGTTCCGCTACGTCGTCGGCGACGAGTGGCGGGAGTACCGGGCGGTGATTGGCGCGTTCGCGGGGACGTTCTTCGCGGAGCTCACCCCCGACGACGTCGCCGCCCGGGTCGCCGCCGCAGGCGTACCCCTCGACCCGGCGGTGGTCGGGGACCGCCTCGAGAGCTTGCGGCGGTGGGGCAACCTCACCGTCTCGTCGGCCGTCGGCAGCCCGACCAGCCTCGCCGACTACTACCGGCGCCGGAACCGCTACCTCATCACCCGCGCCGGCCAGGAGGTGCACGACGTCGTCGAGGGCGTGCTCACCCGGGTCGACGAGGTCCGCGACGTGTCCACCGGGCGGCTCCGCAGCCTGCTCGACGCGCTCGACCACCTCGCCGGCGAGGACCTCGCGCTCGTCGACCCGGTGCGCCTCGCCGACCTGGTCGGCGCGGTGTTCGACCCCCACGAGGCGTTCACGAGCGAGATCACCCAGTTCTTCGCCGCCATCAACCAGTGGCAGAGCCGCTACGACCTCAGCCCCGAGGAGTTCACGTTCTTCGCCGAGGTCCTCGTCGGCTACGTCGCCGAGCGCCTCGACGAGATCGAGCGGACCGCCCGCCCGATCGGCCGCCGCCTCGACGCCCTGGCCTCGTCGGTGCCCACCATCGTGGAGCGGGCCAACCGTGGCCTCGCCGCGCGCGTCGAGCGGGCCGGTCTCCAGGACAGCGTGCAGATCACGCGCCGGGCCGGATCCCGGTCGGACGACTGGGTGCACCTCGCGGCGTGGTTCGTGAGCACCCCCGGCCGCCCGTCACGGATCGAGCAGCTCAGCCGGGAGGCCGTCGCCGCCATCCGCACGCTCACCCTCAACCTGACCCGGCTGTCGCGCGTCGGGGTCGGCGCGTCGTCGCGCCGTGCCGACTTCCTCCGGTTGGCCCGCTGGTTCTCGGCGGCGGGCCCCGACGACGCGGCGCGCCTCGCCGTCGCCGCCCTCGGGCTCCACCCGACGAACCACTTCGGGGTGCCCGCCGCCGACGCCGACGACCCGGTGAGCACCGCCACCCTCTGGCGCGACGCCCCGAGGGCGCCGGTGCCGCTGTCGCTGAGGGAGCGAGGGGACACCACGAACCGGGGCCGGCCGAGCCCCATCCCCGACCGGTCCTCGGCCCAGCGGGTCCTGCGCCGGCGGCGCGAGCAACAGCTCGAGGCCCGCCGGCGCGACGACGTCGAGCTGCTCGACGAGCCCGAGCTCGACGGACGCGAGCTCACCAGCGCTGCCCTCGCCCGTCTCCAGGAGGTGCTCGGGCGCACCCTCCACGAGCTCGGCACCACCGCCCGCGCCGGGCGGCGGGCCGACGGCAGCATCGTGTGCGTCGTGGAGCGCACCCCCGGGCGCGACACGGTGGTCTCGTCCCCCGAGGGCCGGCTCACCGTGCGCGACCTGCGGGTGCGGGTGGTGCCCGACCCGGCTGCGCCGGCCGAACGGGTGCCCGACGCCCTCGCCGCCGCCGGAGGCGACCGTGGCCGATGACCCCCAGGGCCCGCTCGAGCGCCGGGTCGCCGCCCGCCACCTCGTCCAGCGGCCCCTCACGTGCAAGGAGCACGACCCTGACGTGTTCCGGCTCATCCGCCGCCACGAGGGTGAGCTCGACCGGTGGTTCACCCAGCGGCTCGGCTACCGGCTGCACGTCGACGCCGACTCCGCCCGGCTGTTCAAGACCGGCACCGTCCCCGACCGCCGCCCGCTGCGCACCGGGTCGGGACGACCGTTCTCCCAGCTCGAGTACGTGTTGCTCTCCCTGGTCCTCGCCGCCACCGCCGCCGGGCCGGCCGTCATCAGCCTGCGCGACCTCGTCGACCAGGTGCGATCGGCCGCCGCCGAGGCCGACATCGACCTCGCCGACGGTCACCCCGAGCGGCGGGCCCTCGTCACCGTCCTCACGTGGATGATCACCCAGGGCCTCGCCACCGAGCTGCACGCCCGGGTGGACGCGTACGCGACCGACGACACCGCCGACGCCGTGCTCAAGGTCCGCCCCGATCGCATCGCGCTCGTCCCGCTCCCCTCCCTCGTCGGGGCGGCGAGCGCCGAGGAGCTCCTCGCCCGCGCCGAGCGCCGCAGGGCCACCCGCCAGTGGATGCGGGGCCGGCTGGTGGAGGACCCGGTCCTCTACGCGGAGGATCTCACCGAGGCGGAGTGGGGCGAGCTGCGCCGGCGCCTCAGCGAGGAGGAGCGGATCCTCCACGAGATGTTCGGGCTGGTCCTCGAGTCGCGAGCCGAGGGCGTCGCCGCCGTCGACCCCACCGGCTCGCTCTCCGACCGGCGCTTCCCGGCGGGCGGGACGCTCGGCCACGCCGCCCTCCTGCTGCTCGACGCGCTGCGCCCAGACCACGACGGGCCCGCCGACGGTGGGACCGAGGCGGCGGTGCCCGAGGCGGACGTGATCGGACATGTGCGGGCACTCGCTGCCCGCCACGCCCGCCACTGGGCGGGCGAGCTGGTGGCGGCACCGGAGCGCCTCGCCCGCCAGGTGACCGACCTGCTCGTCGACCTGCGCCTCGCCGACTGGGTGCCCTGCGACGACGGTGTGGCCGAGCGGCGGCTGCGGCTGCTCCCCGCGGCGGCCCGGTTCCTGCCGATCGTGCCGGAGGCGGATGACGTCGACCCGCAGGAGGCGCTGTGGTGATGGAGCGACCGTCGCTCACCGGCGACGGCCTCGACCAGGTGTGGACCCTGGTGCGGGCCCGGCTCGAGTCGCGCGGCACCGACAACCGGGGCCGGGTGCGGCTCCCGCCGCTCACCCCGCCCGCCCGCCTCACGCTGAAGTCCCTGCTCGGCCGGCCGCCCTCGACGGCGCTCGACCTCGCCCGGCTCGAAGCGGCCCTCGTCGCGCTACACCTCGGCGACGACCTGGTGGACGCGCTCGCCGCGCTGGGCCACCCGGTCTCCGGCGCCGCCGCTCTCAAGCGCGCCGAGCAGGCGGCAGCAAAGCTGGCACGGGACGCGGCGCGCGCGGAGGCGGCGGGGTGGCCCGAGCCGTGGGCGGGCACGTGGATCGACGAGGTCGTCCGTGCAGGTGTGCTGCGGGGACTCGAGCGCGACGCCGCGGTGCGGCTCGTGCAGGAGGTCCGGCGCGTCCTCGACCATCTCGACGCCGAGGTCCCGACGAGCCGCGTCGACCTCGCAGCCGACCGACTCGGGTCCTCCCACGCCCTCGACCCCGGCACCCGTCTGGAGGCGGCCGCCACCCGCGCGCTCGCCCACCGCCTGGGGCCGGCCGACACCCGTGACCTGTGGGAACGAGCCGGAGCCCACCTCGACCTGACCTCGGGCCCGGCGCTCGTGTGGCGGCTCCCGCTCCGAGGGTCCTCGGGCCTCTTCCCGCTCACCGAACAGGCGACGGCGCTGGGCGTGCCCGTCCACCTCACCCAGCTCGCGCTCCGGCGCCACCCGGCCGTCGTCCAGCCCGGCACGGTGATCCTGGTCGCCGAGAACCCCCGGGTCGCCGAGGCCGCCGCCCAGACCGCCTCCCCCACGACTGTCGTCGCCGCCAACGGCAACCCCTCCGGGGCGGTCCGGCTCCTGGTGCGCCAGCTCCTCGACAGCGGCGCCGAGCTCCGATACCACGGCGACTTCGACGCCGCCGGCCTCGCCATGTGCGCCCGGATGGCAGCACTCGGCCTCACCCCGTGGCGCATGGGCGAGGCCGACTACGTGGCCGCGCTGGAGGAGGCGGACCGGACCGGCATCGAGCTCCCCCTCGATGCGGCCGCCCCTGGCCCGACCCCGTGGAACCCGCCCCTCCAGGGCGCGTTCGAGCACCACCGCCGGGTCGTCCACGAGGAGCGCCTCCTCGCCGTGCTGCTCGTCAGCTGACGACACCACGGGCTCCCTCCGCGGCGGGCGCGGAGCGCTGTGACCGGGTGGGATGGTCCCCGGCCCGGCGAGATCGCCCCACTACCGTTCAAGCAGCCCACCGCCGCGTGGGCAGCTGCGGGTGAAGAGGTGGTCATGACGGTGAGCCGAACCAGAGACACCGCTGGCGACGACAGCATGCGGCGCTACCTCCACGAGGTCGGTGGCCACAGCCTGCTCTCGGCAGCCGACGAGGTCGACCTCGGGCGCCGTGTCGTCGCCGGCCGCGCCGCCGCCGCCCGCCTCGCGGCCGCCGAGGCGCTGTCCGCACGCGAGCGCCGAGCACTCGCCGCCGTCGTCGCCGACGGCGAGTCGGCCCGCGCCCGCTTCATCTCGGCCAACCTCCGGCTCGTCGTCTCGATCGCCAAGCGCTACCAGGGCGGCGGGCTGCCCCTCGCCGACCTCATCCAGGAGGGCAACCTCGGGTTGATGCGCGCCGTCGACAAGTTCGACCCGGAGCGAGGCTTCAAGTTCTCGACCTATGCCACGTGGTGGATCCGTCAGGCGGCGACGCGCGCCCTCGCCGACAAGGGCCGCACGATCCGTGTCCCCGCCCACGTCGTCGAGGCGATCACGTCGCTGCGCCGCACGAGAGCAACGCTCACCTCGTCGCTCGGCCGCTCCCCGGATGACGACGAGCTCGCCCGTGCAGCTGCAATCACCCGCGAGCGCCTCGATGAGCTGCGCACCGCGATGGTTGACCTGCGTTCCCTCGCCTCACCGGTCGGGGACCGTGACGGTCTCCTCGAGGACATCGTCGCCGACGACCAGGCCGAGTCGCCGTTCGATGCGGCGGCAGCGGGCATGGAGCGGACCGCGCTCGGCGAGATCCTCGGGCGCCTCACCGACCGGGAGCGGGACGTCCTGCGCTCCCGCTTCGGGCTCACCGGCGGCCAGCCTCGGACCCTCGAAGACGTGGGCCGCGACTTCGACCTGACCCGCGAGCGGATCCGCCAGATCGAGGCGAAGGCGCTGACGAAGCTGCGCCACCCGTCCACCCCTCCGGCCCTTCGCCACCTCGCCGCCACGAGCTGACGCCCGGAGCAGGCTCAGAGGCTCACGACGTCGAGCGGGTGATCCCGAGCCCGAGGTCGGCGAAGGCCTCGAGCGGCCGGTGGTAGCCGCGCTCGAGGTGGTGCACGTCCGACAGCACGGTCCTGCCCTCGGCCGCCGCCGCGGCGATGACATAGGCGAACCCGCCGCGGATGTCTGGCACGGTGATGTTGGCGCCCACCAACGGCGAGACGCCCCGCACGACCGCCGAGTGCATCGCGTTCGACTCACGGAACCGGCAGTGCATGCCACCGAGGCAAGCGTCGTAGAGCTCGATCTCGGCGCCCATCTCCTGTAGTGCGCGCACGTAAGGGAACCGACCCTCGTACACCGTCTCGTGCAGGACGGACATGCCCTCGCACTGCGTGAAGAGGACGACGAGCGGGGACTGCCAGTCGGTCATGAAGCCGGGGTGGGTGTCGGTCTGGACCACCGAGGGGAGGAGCGGACCGGGCGCGTCCGCGGCGACGTAGTCGTCGGTGATCTCGAAGCGTGCCCCCATGCGGTGCAGCCTGGAGATGGCGGTGACGAGGCGGCCCTGGGCGCAGCCGTGGACGGCGACGCGGCCGCCGGTGGCCAGGCCGGCGGCGAGGTAGCTGAACGCCTCCATGCGGTCACCGGCGAGGGCGTGGCTTGCCCCGTTCAGCGCCTCGACCCCCTCGATGACGAACCGGCGGTCGGGCCGGAGCTCGAGGCGGGCGCCCATGCGCTGGAGGAAGAGCCCGAGCTCGATGACCTCCGGCTCGGTCGCGGAGTTGTCGAGCACCGTCCTGCCCTCGGCCAGCACCGCGCTGAGCAGGACCGTCTCGGTCGCCCCCACGCTCGGATAGGGGAGCTGGATGCGAGCACCGTGCAAGCGGGAGGCCTTCGCCTCGAGGCCGTCGGGGGTCTGGACGACCTCGGCGCCCATCGCCTCGAGAGCCTGGACGTGGAAGTCGACCGGTCGGGCACCGATGCGGTCGCCGCCGACGAGAGGGACGAACGCCTCACCGGTGCGGTGGAGCAGCGGGCCGACGAGCAGGATCGGGATCCGGTTCACGCCGCCGTAGGAGAGCGGCACCCGGCTGGTGGAGAGGAGTGCTGCGTCGACCGAGACCCGGTCGCCCTCCGCCTCCACCTCGCAACCGAGCGCACGCAGGATGCCGGCGACGGTCTCCACCTCCCCGATCTCGGGGCAGTTGGTGATCGTGCTCGGGACCTGGCCGAGCACGGCGGCCACCATGTGCTTGGTGACCGCGTTCTTGGAGCCGCGCACCGCGACGTCGCCTCGCAGGGGTCCGACGGGGTCGATGGTCCAGGTGGCGGGACCGGGGGCAGCTGCGCTCGTCGACAAGGTCTCCACCCTAGGACCTCGCCCTTGCCGGCCCTCCCGACCAGATCAGCTCGAGCGGGGGCTGCGGTCGGCGGTGAGCCGGTGGAGCCGGCTGGCGAGGTCGTCCGTGGTCGAGCGGGCGAGCGTCATCAGCGCGCCGGCCGCCTCCTCCTGGAGCTCCGGCAGCGACTGCGGTTGGTGCCAGCGGACCTCGGAGATCTCCGGCGAGCGGGAGGTGAGCTCGTCGGGAACGACTCCGACGGTGCGGGCACGGAACACGACGTCGACGCGTCGGGCGGTGGGGTCCACGACGACGGCCGGCTCACCCACCACCTCGACATGGAGGCCGGTCTCCTCCTCCACCTCGCGCCGGACGGCGTCCGCTGGCGCCTCGCCCCGCTCGAGGAGGCCGCCGGGCAGGCCCCATCGCTTCCGGTACACCTGGCGGACGAGGAGGATGGCCCCGTCCTCGCGCTCGATCACGCAGTTGGAGCCGACGGTGAACGATGGTGTGAGGGCCCGAACCACGGAGCGGCGGAGCCGCACCGGGAGGCGCCCGAAGATCCGGAGGAGGAGCAGGTGGAGGCCAGCGGGCACCCGGCGAACTCTACGGGTGCGGACCGTGAGCGAGCGGATCTCGGCCACATCCTGTTCACGTGGCCAGCGCGGCCAGGAGCTCGTCGAGGAGTGGCGCCGTGGCTGCCACGACCGGGGCCCGCCGGTCGAGCCGACCGACGGCGAGAAGCTCCCGTCCGAAGACGTCGGCGGCGACCGCACCAGCCTCCTGGCAGATGAGGAGCCCGCCGAGGTGGTCCCAGGGACCGAGGCCACCGGTCTCGTGGGTGTCGGCGAAGGCGTCCAGGCGTCCCGCGGCCACCGCGCACAGGTCGAGGGCGGCGGCGCCGAGCACCCGGTGCTGCCCCCACGGGAGGTGGGCCCCCCCTCGGCGGCCGGCGTAGCCGGAGATGGCCACGATCGCGTCCGCCAGCGATGCCTGGCCAGACGCCGCTATGGCGCCGCCGTCGCACCGGGCGCCGCCGCCCCGCAGCGCGTCGAACCGCTCCCCGGACGCCTGGTTGACGACGAGAGCGGCCCGCAGCCCTCGGCCATCGACGGCGGCAAGGCTGGTGGCGTACCAGGGGATGCCCCGGCTCGCGTTCGTGGAGCCGTCGACGGGATCGAGGACGACGAGGACGTCCCGCTCGGCGTGGTGCAGGCCCGACTCCTCGCTGAGCACCCCGACACCGGCTGCGAGCAGGACCCCCACCGCGGCCCGGTCGGCGACCACGTCGATGACGTGCTGGGTGGTGGCCACCTGGGTCGGCTCCGGCTCCCGCAGGGACCGGTCGGCCACCGCGGCGAGCGCATCCGTCACCGCGGCGGCGGCTGCACCGAGCACCTCCAGGAGCTCGGCATCGTCCACGCGCGCACCGTACCGGCCCTCGCTGGCCCCGGCAGGCACCCGGCTACCCTCGCCGGGTGGCCGCCATCGATGTCGCCGGGTACGTCGCGGAGCTCAAGGAGCACGCGATGGACCACGCCTTCCACGTCCACGACGAGCGCCACTTCGTCGAGACGTACTCCCTCCGCCAGGCCTGGGAGGTCGATCTCCACCCCGAGGAGGGTTGTGGCGGCGCCGTCGACCTCCACCTCTCCCTCGAGGTCGACCCGCGGGTGCTCCTCGCCTTCGAGGACGCCGTGGCGACGCTCGACGAGGACGACGACCCGACCGACGAGTTCCACTTCCCGCTCAGCTTCACGTGGACGCTCCCCCCGCTCCCCCATGGCCCCGACCTGCTCCTGCTCGCCACCGAGCTCGCCGGCATCGGCGGTCCCGACCTGCCGCTGGAGGTCTCCGCCATCGACTCCTTCGCCGCCGTCACCGACGCTGCGGAGCGCAGCCTCAGCATCGTCGCCCGCCTCCAGGTCTCCCTCACCCAGGTCTTCCAGGGCGAGGAGCTCCTGTGCGACACCCTCGAGCGCTGCCTGTCCGTCAGCCGCTACCTCCTCGACCGCGCCCCCGCCTGGCTCGGAGAGGACTGACCCGAAGCTGCCAGAAGTCAACGTCACACCCCGCCGCAAGCTGGCGACACGGGGCTCACGAACGCGCTGCTAGCCTGACCCCTGCCGTCTTTCCGGGGTAGCTCAACTGGCGGAGCAGGGCACTGTTAATGCCAAGGCTGCGGGTTCGAGTCCCGCCCCCGGAGCGCACGTCCCGGAACCCCGTTGCGGGGCGGTAGCTCAGTGGTCAGAGCAGGGGACTCATAATCCCTCGGTCGCGGGTTCGATCCCCGCCCGCCCCACCTCGCAGGCGCTCGACCGGTTCGGCCCGGCCCGCAGCGGCTAGGAAGAGGGCATGCGCATGCGAATCGGTCTGGCCATCGGCTTCGGTGCGGGGTACTACCTCGGCGCCAAGGCCGGACGGGAACGGTACGAAGAGCTCAACGACCTCCTCGGGAAGGTCCGCAGGAGCGATGCCTACGAGACGACCGCCGAGAAGGCGAAGGCGGCGGTCGACCTCGGCGTCGAGCGGGCCAGGGAGGCCGTGGAGGAGCTCAAGGACAGCGAGAGGGGCAACGGCGACGTGCCGTCCACGGGCACCACGTCGACGTTCTCCTGAACGAACGTCACTCGCCGTCCAGGTAGTCCCGCAGCTTCTGGCTGCGCTGCGGATGACGCAGCTTGGCGAGCGTCTTCGACTCGATCTGGCGGATCCGCTCCCGGGTCACGCCGAACTCGCGGCCGACCTCCTCGAGGGTGCGAGCCTGGCCGTCCTCGAGGCCGAAGCGGAGTCGCACGACCTGGCGCTCCCGGTCGCTCAGCTCGCCGAGCGCCTCCCTCACCGCGTCGTTGAGCAGCTTGCGGGCGGCGGCGTCGGCGGGCGAGTCGGCCTGCATGTCCTGGATGAAGTCCGACAGGTTGGAGTCGTCCTCCTCGCCGACGGGCGAGTCGAGCGAGAGCGGGTCGAGGGAGATGCGCTCGATCTCGCGGATGCGGGCGGCGCTCAGTCCCGCCTTGGCCGCCAGCTCCTCGGTGGTCGGCTCCCGCTCGAGCAGTTGGAGCATCTCCCTCTGCACCCGGATCACCTTGTTGATCGTCTCCACCATGTGCACCGGGATGCGGATGGTGCGGGCCTGGTCGGCGATGGCCCGGGTGATGGCCTGGCGGATCCACCAGGTGGCGTAGGTCGAGAACTTGAAGCCCTTGGTGTGGTCGAACTTCTCCACCGCACGCATCAGCCCGAGGTTGCCCTCCTGGATGAGGTCGAGGAAGAGCATGCCCCGCCCCAGGTAGCGCTTGGCGATCGACACGACGAGCCGTAGGTTCGCCTGGATGAGCGCCCGCTGCGCCTCCTCACCGTCGGCGACGAGGGCGCGCAGCCCCTTGACGCCAGGGTGCGCGGCGTCTGCGTCGACGAGCGCCGCGAGCTCCTCCTCCGCCCGGAGGCCATCGTCGATCCGCGTGGCGAGGGAGACCTCGTCGCGAGCGGTCAGGAGCGGGACCCGGCCGATCTCCCTGAGGTACATCCGGACCGGGTCGGCCCCACCGCCCCCCGGACCACCTCGGGAGCTGGCCCTCGCGCTGGGCGCAGGGACCCGCACGTCGCGACGATGCGGTGCGTCCTCGCCCGCCCCCCGCCGGCCCACACCCGAGGGCTCCCCCGCTTCCTCCACGTCGGCGATGGCCGGCTCCTCGGGGTCGACGGCGATCCCCGCGTTGCCGAGCAGCTCGGTGATGGCGTCGATGAACTGCGGGGTCGGCTCGGGAGAGCCCAGCGAGACGAACACCTCGTCGACCGTCACGCTGCCCGCCGGCTTGCCGATCGCGATCAGACGGCGGATCTCGTCGACAGGCACCTCGTCGGGGGCGGCGCCCGGTGGCGTTCCGCCGACCTCCACTGGTTCCGCCGGAGGCTGGCTCACGATCCCTCCTCGGCCCGCTCCACGACGAAGGCTACCAATTGCTCCATTGCGGCTCGCCGGGTCCCGGGGTCCCCGTCTGGCCCGAGCTCCCCCAGGCGACGGAGCACCTCGTTCGCTGCTTTCGCACCGTCGTCGTCCCACGAAGCACGCAGCTGCGCCTGCAGGTCGTCGAGCGCGTGGCGCGCGACCTCGGCGACGAGCCGGGACACCACGTCGTCCGGTGCGGCGCCGACCTCCTCCACCGCCAGCCGCTGCAGAAGCTCCGCCGCCTCGGGCTCCGCTGCGGCGACCGCGTCGTGAAGGGTGGCCGCGCTGGCCAGAGCGCGGTACGCCCCGAGGTTGACCGGATCGGTGAACAGCGCCTCGTGCAGCAGGTCGGCCACGGACCCGGGGTCGTGCACGGCGAGCCCGAGGGCGAGGAGGGCCGGGGTGTGCACCCGGGCCCCCGACGCCCGACCACCCTGTGCGGGCGCCGGCCGTTGCGACGCCTCGGGCGCGGCCCGCCGGGACGGGGCGGGGGCGGCGAGCGCGGTCCGCAACCGATCGGCGTCGACCCGGCACCGGTCGGCCAGCTCCATCACGTACTGGTCGCGCACGAGCGTGCTCGGGTGCTCCCGGATGAGCTCCACACCGACCTCAGCCGCCCGGGCCCGCCCCTCCACGGTCGCCAGGTCCGACGCGGCGAGGAGCCGATCGAGCCGGAAGGCGAGGAACGGCCGAGCCTCGGTGATGGAGCGACGAAGCGCGTCAGGGTCGTTCTTGGCGAGCTCGCCCGGATCCGAGCCGGCTGGAAGTGCGGCGACCAGCACCACGAGGTCATGGCGATGCTCCCACTCGTAGACCCGCTCGGCCGCGCCCTGGCCGGCGGCATCGGCGTCGTAGGCGAACACCAGACGGGGGCTGAAGCGGCGCAGGGCGACGACGTGGCGCTCGGTGAGGGCGGTCCCGCACGTCGCCACGCCTTTGCCGATGCCGGCCGAGGCCAGGCCGATCACGTCCGTGTAGCCCTCGCAGACCACCGCCATGCCGTCCTTGACGATCTCGCCCTTCGCCCAGTTCAACCCGTACAGCACCTCGGACTTGTCGTACACCTTGGTGGCGGCGGAGTTCTTGTACTTCGGGCCGTCGGCGCCCGGCAGGATCCGCCCGCCGAACGCGACGGCGTCCCCACGGGCGTCGTAGATCGGGAACATGATGCGGGCCCGGAAGCTGTCCTGGAGGCGGTCGCGCTTGTTGGTGAAGGCGAGTCCGGTCTCGGTGAGCACGTCGGGGGCGACGCCGAGCGACGTGCACAGCGTGTCCCACCCGTCGGGCGCCCAACCGATCTTGTAGCGGCGCACGACTTCGCCGTCGTAACCGCGGGATCGCAGGTATCCCCGGGCGGAGGAGGCATCGGGCGCCTTGAGCAGGCGCTCGTGGTACCACTCGGCGGCAGCCGCCACCGCCTCGACGAGCACCCGGCGCCGTCCCCGCTCGCCCTGCTCCTTGACGTCGTCGTAGTGCAGCGTGATGCCGGCTCGACCCGCCAGGTGCTCGACCGCACCGACGAAGTCGAGGTGCAGGACCTCACGGACGAAGGTGATGGCGTCGCCCTTGGCCTGGCAGCCGAAGCAGTAGTAGAAGCCGAGCTCGTCGTTGACGGAGAAGGACCCGGACCGCTCGTTGTGGAAGGGGCACAACCCCACCCACCGGCTCCCGGACCGCCGGAGCGCGACGTGGTCGCTGATGACGGCGAGCAGGCTCGTCTGGGAACGTACCCGCTCGATGTCGTCCTCGGCGATGCCCATGGCTCGCCGAACGGTACCGCGCACCAGCGAGGTCAAGCCCGTGGTCAGTCCCCGTCGCGCTCCGCTGCCTCCACGGCGAGCACGGCGTGCGCTGCGGCGAGCCGGGCGATTGGAACCCGGTACGGCGAGCACGACACGTACTGGAGGCCGGCCCGGAGGAAGGCAGCGATCGAGTCGGGGTCACCTCCGTGCTCACCGCACACCCCGAGCTTCAGGTCCGGTCGGGCCGCCCGTCCGTCCTCGGCCGCCCGGCGGACGAGCTCCCCGACGCCCTCGACGTCGAGCGTCTCGAACGGGTTGGCGGGGAGGAGCCCCTGGTCCAGGTAGGCGCCCAGGAGCCGGCCCTCGACGTCGTCCCTGCTGAAACCGAACGTGAGCTGCGTGAGGTCGTTCGTCCCGAACGAGAAGAAGTCGGCGTGGGCCGCGAGCTCGCCGGCCAGCAGGGCGGCCCGGGGCGTCTCGATCATCGTCCCGATGCTGATGCTCGCCCCCTGCTCGTCCGCCAACCCGCTCGCACCGACCTCGTCCTCGACCCACGAGCGGGCCAGTGCGAGCTCGGGAGCGGTCACCGTGAGGGGGATCATGACCTCGACGACGGGATTGCCTCCGGCCTCCACCCGGGTCCGCACGGCCTCGAGCAGCGCTCGCACCTGCATGGCGTAGAGCCCCGGCTTCAGCACCGCGAGGCGCACACCTCGCGTGCCGATCATCGGGTTCGCCTCGGCCCACATCCTGCTCGCGTCGAGCAGCTGCTCCTCCTCGTCGTTCAGGCCCGACATCGCTGCCTTGACCTCGAGCTCTGATGTCGACGGGAGGAACTCGTGCAGCGGAGGATCCAGCAGCCGCACCGTCACCGGTAGTCCGTCCATCGCCTCGAGGATCGAGACGAAGTCCTCCTGCTGCGCGACCCGCAGCCGCTCGAGCGCGTCGGTCTCCGCCTCGGGTCCGTCGGCGAGGATCATCGCCCGGACGACCGGCAGGCGGTCGTCGGCGAGGAACATGTGCTCGGTGCGGCACAGGCCGATGCCCTCCGCACCGAAGCCGCGCGCGGTGTCGGCGTCCGCGCCGGTGTCGGCGTTCGCCCGAACCCCGAGGTGGCCGCTGCGGATCTCGTCGGCCCAGCCGAGCAGCGTCTTCAGCTCGGGTGGCGGCTCGGGCGCCGTCAGCTCCAGCTCCCCGAGGACGACGTGGCCGCTGGTTCCGTCGATCGAGATGACATCGCCCTCGGCGACCATCACGTCACCGACCCGGAAGCTGTCGGGACCGATCTCGAGCTCCTCCGCCCCGACCACCGCCGGCTTGCCCCAGCCCCTCGCGACCACCGCGGCGTGGCTGACGAGACCACCGCGCGACGTGAGCACCCCCTCGGCCACCATCATCCCGTGCACGTCCTCGGGTGAGGTCTCGACCCGCACGAGGATGACCGGCTCCCCCCGGTCGGCTGCCTCCACCGCTGCGTCTGCGGTGAGGCGCACGTGCCCCACGGCGGCGCCCGGGCTCGCGCCGAGGCCGGTCGTCAGCCCAGTCGACCCCGGGCGCTGCTCGAACTGGGGGTGGAGGACCTGGTCGAGGTGGTCGGCGGTGACCCGCAGGACCGCCTCCTCCTGGCTCAGGCGGATCTGGTCGTCGGCCACCATGTCGACCGCCATGCGAACCGCCGCCGCCCCGGTGCGCTTGCCGATGCGGGTCTGCAGCAGCCACAGGCGCCCTTGCTCGATCGTGAGCTCGACGTCGCACATGTCCCGGTAGTGGCGCTCGAGCCGCTCGAACGTGTCGAGCAGCTGCGAGTACACCTCGGGGAAGCGGTCGCCGATGGCGTCGAGCGGCTCGGTGTGGCGGATGCCGGCCACGACGTCCTCGCCCTGGGCGTTGACGAGGAAGTCCCCGTACGCCCCCTGCTCGCCGGTCGAGGGGTCGCGCGTGAAGCCGACGCCCGTGCCCGAGCGGTCGTCCCTGTTGCCGAACACCATCGCCTGGACGTTCACCGCGGTGCCGAGGTCTTCGGGGATGCCCTCGCGCTGTCGGTAGGCGATCGCCCGGTCGCTCGTCCACGAGCGGAACACGGCGTCGATCGCCGCCCGCAGCTGCGCTCTCGACTCCTGGGGGAACGGCTCGCCCGAGCCCTCGAGGACGAGCTCGTGGAAGCGCTCCACCAACGTCTCGAGCGAGGCGACGGGGACGTCGGCATCCGTGGCGACGCCCGCCTCTTCACGCGCCTCGTCGACCAGGGCCGAGAACGGAGCCGGCTCCAGGTCGAGGACGATCGACGCGAACATCGCGATGAAGCGCCGGTACGAGTCGAGCGCGAAGCGCTCATCGGTCTGCACGGCGAGACCGGCGACCGACTCGTCGTTGAGCCCCAGGTCGAGGACGGTGTCCATCATCCCCGGCATGGAGACCGGGGCGCCCGAGCGGACGCTGACGAGCATCGGGTCGGCGGGGTCTCCGCGGCGGCGCCCGTACGCCGCCTCGAGCCGCTCGAGGGCGCCCTCCACCTCCTCGTCCAGGCCGGGCGGCCAGGACCCGTCGAGGGCGGCGGCGCACGCCTCGGTGCTGATCGTGAAGCCGGGAGGGACCGGTAGCCGCAGCACGGCGGCCATCTCGGCGAGGTTCGCTCCCTTCCCGCCGAGCAACGACGCGAGCGAACGAGGTGCGACCCCGTGGTCGTGGTCGAAGTCGAAGACGTACGGCACAGCACCCCCAGGCGTTCCCGTCGGGCAGACGCCCGGAGGCTAGCGACGGGAGGGCGTCACCCGTCCCTCCGAGCGGTGGCCCGCCCCTGTGCCGATCAGGCCAGACGCTCCCGGAGCTCGGCGGCGACGGCGTCGATCGGCACCCGCACCTGCTCGAGGGTGTCCCGGTCGCGGATCGTGACCGCCTTGTCGTCGAGGCTGTCGAAGTCCACGGTGACGCACAGCGGGGTCCCGATCTCGTCCTGCCGGCGGTAGCGGCGGCCGATGGCCTGCGTCTCGTCGTAGTCGCACATGAAGTGCGGCTGCAGGGCGCCGAGCACCTCGCGTGCGAGCGGCGTCAGCGTCTCCTTCTTGGAGAGCGGGAGCACCGCCACCTGGTAGGGCGCGAGCCGGTGGTGCAGGCGCAGCACAGTGCGGGGCTCGCCGTTGACCTCGTCCTCGTCGTAGGCGGCGAGGAGGAACGCCATCATCGTCCGCGTCGCCCCGGCAGCGGGCTCGATCACGTGGGGCACGTAGCGCTCACCGCTCGCCTGGTCGAAGTACTCGAGCCTCTCCCCCGAGTGGGTGGCGTGCTGGGTGAGGTCGTAGTCGCCTCGGTTGGCGATGCCCTCGAGCTCCCCCCACCCCCACGGGTAGAGGAACTCCACGTCGGAGGTCTCCGAGGAGTAGTGGCTCAGCTCGTCGGGCTCGTGCGGGCGAAGCCGGAGCTCCTCCTCGGGGATCCCGAGGTCGACGTACCAGCGGTACCGCTCCTGGCACCAGTACTCGTACCACTGCGCCGCCTCGGCGGGCGGCACGAAGTACTCCATCTCCATCTGCTCGAACTCGCGCGTCCTGAAGATGAAGTTCTGCGGCGTGATCTCGTTCCGGAACGACTTGCCGACCTGGGCGATCCCGAACGGCGGCCGCTTCCGCGAGGTCTCGAGGACGTTCTTGAAGTTCGTGAACATGCCCTGGGCCGTCTCGGGCCGGAGGTAGGCGACGGCACCCTCGGACTCCACCGGCCCGGCGTGTGTCTTGAACATGAGGTTGAACTGGCGGGCCTCGGTGAACGTGCCCCGCTTGCCGCAGCTCGGGCACAGGTCCGGGTCCTCCAGCTGGTCGAGCCGCACGCGCTCCTTGCAGCTCTTGCAATCGACGAGCGGGTCGCTGAAGTTCGACAGGTGCCCCGACGCCTCCCAGATCGTCGGCGGGGAGAGGATGGCGGCGTCGAGGCCGACCACGTCGTCGCGAAGCTGGACCATCGACCGCCACCAGGCGTCCTTGACGTTGCGGAGCAGGAGGACGCCGACGGGCCCGTAGTCGTAGGTGGAGCGGAAACCCCCGTAGATGTCGGCGGAGGGAAACACGAACCCTCGCCGCTTGCAGAGGTTGACCACCTGGTCGAAGAGGTCCGTCATGGCGCCGAGGCTAGTTGCGCACCCCTCCCGCTCCGACCCGGTTCCGCGCGCCTCTCCTCAGCGGGCGTCCACGGCGGGGTCGAAGCTGAGCGCCTTGAGCCGCCGCTCGAGGTGGTGCTCGAGCGCCCTGGTCGCGAGGTGCTCGACCTCGTAGCCGGCGCCGGAGGGGGGCTCGGCGAGCACCGCCACGAGGTCGCCACCGAGGATCCGGCGCAGCAGGACGAGCGCGGTGGGGCTGATGCGAGTCCCCCGCTGGCAGGCGCGGCACAGGGTGCCGCCCTCGTGCAGCTCGAACGACACGAGGTCCTCAGGGGACCCGCACATGGCGCACTCGTCCAGGATCGGTCGGAACCCCTCCTCGGCGAGCAGCTTCCAGAAGAAGGCGGGGACGACGAGGGGGCTGTCGTTGTCGCTCAGGGACCGGAGCGCGCCCACGAGCATCCGGTACAGACGCGGGGCCTGCATGCCCTCCTGCACCACCGCGTCGACAGCCTCCACCACCGCGGTCGCCCGCCCCAGCCGGTCGAGGTCACCCCGGATGTCCTTCCAGTGGTCGATGCTCTCGGCCTGGCTGACGATGTCGAGGTTGCGGCCCTCGTACAGCAGCAGCGAGACGTGACTCAGCGGTTCCAGCCGCGAGCCGAACCTGCTCGAGGTCTTGCGCACGCCCTTGGCGACGGCTCGCACCTTGCCCCGTCCCTCGGTGACGAGGCTGATGATGCGGTCGGCCTCCCCGAGCTTCCAGGTGCGCACGACGACACCGCGCTCCCGGTACAGGCCCACGTCCCGAGGCTACGATCTCCTCGCCGCTCACCAGGGGACGCCTCAGGTGCGATCGACGCCGCCGAACCGGCGTTCGCGCCGCTGGTACTCACGCACCGCCTCCTGGAGGTCCTCCCGCCGGAAGTCCGGCCACAGGACATCGGTGAAGACGAGCTCGCTGTAGGCGAGCTCCCAGAGCAGGAAGTTGGAGATCCGGTGCTCACCTGAGGTCCGCACCATGAGGTCCGGGTCGGGCATCTCGGGGTCGTAGAGGCGCCGCCGGATGGCCTTCTCGTCGACCTTGTCGGCCGGGACCCCGTCGGCGACGAGCGACTTCACGGCGTCGACGATCTCCGCACGCCCCCCGTAGTTGAAGGCGATCGTGAACGTGAGCGTCCGGTTCCCCTTCGTCTGCTCGACGGAGGCGTCCATGCGCTTGGTGAGGCGCTTGGGGACCCGCCAGTCCCGCCGGCCGGAGAAACGGATCCGCACGCCCAGCTCGTCGAGCTCGTCGCAGCGGCGGACGAGGATCGACTCGTTGAACCCGATGAGGTACCGGACCTCGTCGGCCGGACGCTTCCAGTTCTCCGTGGAGAAGGCGTAGACGGTCAGCCACCGGATGCCGAGCTCGAGCGCGCCCTCGACCGTGTCGAAGAGCGCCTCCTCGCCCGCGGCGTGGCCATCCGTGCGCGGCAGCCCACGGCGCTGCGCCCAGCGACCGTTGCCGTCCATGACGCAGGCGACGTGCGCTGGCACCCGCCGGAGATCGATGTCGTCGAGCGCCACGGCGGCGAACCTACCGCCTGCGCGGCCGCCGACAGCTCGTCCGGCGCCCTCGGGGCGAGAACCTGCGAGCCTGCCCGGACCACCGCTTGCGATCAGTAGCCAAGCCGCTCCAGCGCGCGTGGCCGGCGCTGCCAGTCGGGGTCGACCTTGACGACCAGCTCGAGGTACGCACCCTCGTCGAGCTGGGCCCGCACCGCGGTGCCGACCTCTTTGAGGACGGTGCCGCCGCGACCGATCACCATGCCCTTCTGGGAGGTCCGCTCGACGAGGATCTCGCAACGGATCCACGGCCACTCCCAGTCGGTCACCTGGGTGGCGATCGAATAGGGCATCTCCTCCCGCATCACCGCGAACAGCTGCTCGCGGACGAGCTCCGCGACCCAGAACGTCTCGGGCACGTCGGTCACGACGTCGTCCGGGTAGAGCTGCGGCCCCATCGGGAGGCGGCCGACGAGGTGCTCGACCAGCGCTTCCACACCCGTGCCTCGCACCGCGGAGACCGGGAAGTACTCGCTGAGCTCGAGCGAGGCGGCACGGGTCAGCTGCCGCAAGACCTCGGCCGGGGGGGCGATGTCGGTCTTGTTGACGACCACCACCGCGTCGCGCGGGACCCGCTCGGCGACGAAGCGGTCACCCTTTCCGAGCGGCATGGTGGCGTCGACCAGGAGGCAGACGACGTCGACCCCGCCGACGGCGTCGGTGGCGGCGTCGTTCAGACGGCTGCCGAGCGTCGTCTTCGGCTTGTGGATGCCGGGCGTGTCGACGAAGACGACCTGCGCGTCCGGGCGGTTGAGCACACCGCGGATCTGGTGGCGCGTGGTCTGGGGCTTGTCCGAGACGATGCTCACCTTCTGGCCCAGGATGCGGTTGAGCAGCGTGGACTTCCCGACGTTGGGCCGGCCGACGAAGGTGACGAAGCCCGTTCGGAGCTGCTTGCGCTCGGCGGGGGGCTGCCGCAGGAGGCGCTGCTCCGCCAGCATCCGCGCCTCGAGATCGTCGTCGCTCATGCTCGCGGGGTGCTGATGCGGATGCGGCCGATGCGGCGGCCCTGGACCTTCTCGGCCCGCAGCACGTGACCCTGGACGACGAGCTCCTCACCTTCGGACGGGACGTGGCCCAGCTGGTCGAAGACGAGGCCTCCCACGGTGTCCCAGGTGCCCTCGGGCAGGTCGAGGTCGAGCAGATCGTTCAGCTCGACGAGGGGCATGCGGGCGTTCACCCTGACCGTGCCGTCGGCGAGCGGCTCGAGCACCGGGTCCTCGACGTCGAACTCGTCGACGATCTCCCCGACGAGCTCCTCGATGAGGTCCTCGAGGGTGACGAGCCCGGCGGTGCCCCCGTACTCGTCGATCACGATCGCCAGATGGAACGACTTCGCCTGCATCTCCCGCATGAGCTCGGACACCTTCTTCGTCTCGGGGACGAAGAACGCGGGCCGCAGGAGCGTGGCGACGGTCGAAGAGGTCTTGTGCTCCCGCGTCGCCCGCATCAGGTCCTTGACGAAGACGATGCCGATGACGTCGTCGATCCCCGCGTCGTACGCCGGGATCCGGCTGTACCCGTGAGAGATGGCGATCTCGGTGGCTTGCGCGACGGTCACGTCAGCAGCGACGGCCACCATGTCCGGGCGGGGCACCATCACCTCCCGGGCGATGGTGTCGCCGAAGTCGATGATCGAGCGGATCAGCGCGCGCTCCTCCACCTCGAGCACCGCGGCCTCGACCGCCTCGTCGGCGAGCGCGAGGAGCTCCCCCTCCGAGGACACCGCGGCGGGACCGGCTCGGCGGCCGGTGCCGGGGAGGAGCACGTTGGAGAGGCCGACGAGCGCGCGCGTCAACAGCCGCAGCGGGGCGATCCGTCCGACGACCATCGCGATGGGCGCCACCATGAGCGCCGCCCGCTCGGTGTGCTGCAGGGCGTAGGTCTTCGGGGCCGCCTCGGACACGACGAAGATGACGAGCAGCTCGAGGAACGCAGCGAGGGCGATGCCACCAGGCCCGAACCGCGCCTCGGCTTCGATGCCGACGAGCGTGGCGGTGGCGAGGTGGCAGAAGAGCACGAGCAGCAGGATCGGGTTGAGGTAGCGCTCGCGGTGCTCCAGCAGCCGCTCCAAGCTCACCGCTCCCCGGCGGCCCTCCTCCACGAGGGCCAGCGCCTTGGCGCGTGGAAGGTGGGTCAAGGCGGTCTCGGCCATGGCGAGGACGCCAGCGGAGACCACGAGGAAGACGACGGCGACCGCGAGGGCGAGGGGGTCCACGTCATCCCCTCCCGGAGGGGGGCAGACCTGCGGCGGTCACGGGGCGCTCTTGCGATGCAGGCGATCGAGCAGGTCGCGCTCGCGCGCCTGCATCGCGGCTGCCTCGTCGCGGTCTGCGTGATCCATGCCGAGGACGTGCAGGGTGCCGTGGACCACGAGCAGCGCGAGCTCGTCGGCGAGCTCGGTGGCGCCGTTCGGGGTGTCGCTCGGATCCGGTTCGGTGCCGGCGGCTCGGGCGTCGGCGCGCTCGGCGGCGTTGCGGGCCGCGACCGCGGGGCACACGAGCACGTCGCCGAGGAGGACCGGGATCTCGCTCGGGTCCATCGGCGCCCGGTCCGGACCGGTGGAGCCGGCATCGGGCGAGCGACCCGGGTCGACGAGGTCGTCGTCGATCGGGAACGCGAGCACGTCGGTCGGCCCCGAGGCGCCCATGAACCGCTCGTTCACCTCGGCCATGGCAGTCTCGTCGACGAAGTAGAGTGACAGCTCGCATGCACCCCGCACACCCTCGGCGGCGAGGACGGCCTCGGTCAGGCGGACGAGATGGGCGACGTCCACCGGAGCGGCGGACTGCTCGTCGGCAGCGAAGACGCTCGGGTCACCGTCGGGCGGGCCCGGGCGCCGCCTCGATCTGACCGGTTCTAGGCCGCTCATCGACGGTTGTGACCAGCCGGCTCGTTCGTGGCCGCCTTGTCGTACGCGTCCACGATGTCCTGGACGATCTTGTGGCGGACGACGTCCTTGTTGGTGAGGCGCACGAACTCGAGCCCGTCGATACCGCCGAGGACCGGCTCGAGGTCGAGCAGCCCGGAGCGCCCGTCGGCGACGTCGATCTGCGTCACGTCCCCGGTGATGACGGCCTTGGAGCCGAAGCCGATCCGGGTGAGGAACATCTTCATCTGCTCGGGCGTGGTGTTCTGCGCCTCGTCCAGGATGATGAACGCGCCGTTCAGCGTGCGGCCCCGCATGAAGGCGAGAGGTGCGACCTCGACGGTGCCCCGCTCGAGCAGCCGGGCGGCACCCTCGGGCTCGACCATGTCGAACAGGGCGTCCCAGAGCGGCCGCAGGTACGGGTCGACCTTGGCCATGAGATCGCCGGGCAGGAAGCCGAGGCGCTCGCCCGCCTCGACCGCGGGGCGGGTGAGGATGATGCGGCTCACCTGCTTGGCCTGGAGCGCCTGGACCGCCATGGCGACGGCGAGCCAGCTCTTGCCGGTGCCAGCGGGGCCGATGCCGAACGTGACCACGTTGCTCCCGATGGCATCGACATAGCGCTTCTGGCCGCTCGTCTTCGGACGCACGGTGCGGCCCTTGCCCGACTTCAGCACCTCAGCGGTGAGGACCTCCGACGGGCGCTCGTCCGCTTTGACCATGTCGATCGTGCGGCCGATGCTCGTGAGGTCGACGGCCTGGCCGCGCTCGAGAAGCAGCACCTGCTCCTCGAAGAGGCGGCCCACCTTGTCCGCCTCGACGCCGGAGACGTTGATCTCGTTGCCCCGCACGTGGATGCTGACGGTCGGGAAGGCCGCTTCGACGAGGCGCAGCAGCTCGTCGCGCTGGCCGAGCAGTCCCACCATCAGGTGGTTTCCCGGTACGAGGATCTTGACGTCGGTCGCTGGCACGGTGATCGCACGAAGCGTACCGCCCGCCAGCGCCGCTGCCCCAGTGGTCAAGGGGCGGGCGGCGGAGCGGGCAGGGCGATGGCCTGGCCCGGGAAGACGAGGTCGGGGTTGGCCGGGTCGGCGAGGCGGTCGCGGTTCGCCTCGACGACCTGCTCCCAGTACGGCGCCAGCTCGGCGTCGGTGGGGCCGCGCCCCCAGGCGTCGACGAGCTCCCGCTCGGCGACCGACCAGAGGTGGTCGCCGGCCTCGAGCGTCACCTCGGCTGCGCCCGCCACCTCGGCGGGCTGGTCCAGCCGGTGCATCGTGGGTGGCGACTGCTCGGCGTCAGGGAGGCGCACGAAGAGATCGCTCCCGGTCTGGTCGACCGGGGGTGCGCTGGCTGCGAGGTGCACGTCGGCGGTCGTCAGCGAGCGGCTGGGCGTGGCGGAGGGCTCGACCGTGGCCGAGCCGACGGCGGCCAGGGTGGCCCCCACCATCCCGATGCCGAGCGAGCCCTGCACGATCCGGCGGACCCACGGGAGCGTGAGCACATCCACCGCGGTGACGAGCCTGCCTGCCCGGCCGAGGCGCAGCACCACGGCGAGCACCGTGACGAGGAGGAGGTAGCACGAAAGCGCGATCAGCACGACGCGGAGGACGGCGAATCCCGCCTCGACCGGTTCCCGCGCCCCGGCCCAGTCGCCGAGGGCGCCCGGATCGGTGAGGGGCGGCGCGGCGAGAGCAGGGGTCGACCCGAGGGCCACAGCGCCGGCGAGCACCGCGCTCAGCGCGCCCAGCCACGCTACGAGCGGCAACGTCCGGCGGACGACGCCCGGGCCCGCCGTGGGGGGGACCGGCGGCGATGCCCGTCTGGGCGCGATCACGGGCGGCGAGAGCATGAGACCATCCTGCCCCAGTCAGTCCGACGAGGCAACCTTCGTTGCATTTCATGTCTGTTCGTGCGAGGATGCCGTCGCATGCCCGGCTCGCTCCCCGGCGCCCCTGGCGCCCCTCCGACGCCACCGGTGCCACCCGGCTTCGAGCTCCTCCACCCCCTCGGCGGCACCGCAACGAGTCGCGTCTGGTCCGCCCGGTCGCTCGCGACCGGGGCCGTCGTCGCCCTCAAGTGGGTCAGCGGCGGATCCGACGACGAGGGCGCGGAGGCGCTGCGGCGGGAGGCCGAGGTGCTCGCCGGACTCGACCACCCGAACGTGGCGCGCCTGCTCGACCTCCTCGAGCTCCCGGGCGGCGATCTCGTGCTCGTCACCGAGCACGCTCCGGGGGGATCCCTCGCCGAGCTCCTCGCCCGGCGGGGCCGCCTCACCGCTCCGGAGGTGGTCGACCTCGGCACGGCCCTCGCAAGCGCGCTCGGCGCCGCCCACCGCGGACGGGTGCTGCACCGCGACGTCAAGCCGGCCAACGTGCTCCTCGCCGCAGACGGTTCGCCGCTGCTCGCCGACTTCGGCGTGGCGTGGGCCGCCGGACGGAGGCGCCGCCTCGGTCGCACCGACGTCGTCGGCACCGCCGAGTACCTCGACCCCGCGGTGGCAGCCGGCGGCCCGGCCGACGCGCGAGCCGATCTCTACGCCCTCGGCGTCACGCTCTACGAGGCGCTCGCTGGTGACGTCCCCCACGCCGGCAGCACCCCCGAGGCCGTGCTGCACGCTGCCGCCATGGGCGACCACGTCCCGCTTCGGGACGCCGCACGAGACGCCGCCGACCACGTCGTCGACGCGGTCGAGCGGGCCACGGCCCGCGACCCGCGCCACCGACAGCCCGATGCCGCCGCGCTCGCCGCCGACCTGCTCGGCACCCGGCCCGCCGCCACCGGCTCGCTGCCGTGGGACCCGCCATCGAGCAGGCCGCAGTCGGTCACCTCGCCCACAGGCGAAGCGAGCGCCCTGCTCCCGCTCGACGGTAGGGCTGACCCGCCCCACCGGCCCACCCGGTCCTTCGGCCCCCGGCCGCCGCGCCATGGGAACCCCGTCCAGGTGCTGCGGCGCGCCGCGCTGCTGGTCCCCCTCGTCGCCCTCGTCGTGACCGCAGCGGTGCTCCTGTCGCCGCTGTCACCGCTCAACGATGAAGGCGACGACGCAGGGGGAGCTGTTCCCGTGACGGCGCCGCCGTGCCCGCCGATCGAGCGCGAGCCCGGCCTCGTGGCCGCCGACCTGGACGGCGATGGCTGCCCCACCGCGCTCCGGTGGGACGGCGCCGTGCTCGAGGTGCCCGAAGGCGCCGGCGTCCCGGCCGCCCGCTACGCGATCGGCCGGCCGGGCGACGTCCTCCTCTTCGGGGACTGGGACTGCGACGGCATCGTCACGCCCGCCGTCCACCGTCCCGACGCTGGCAAGGTGATCGTCTTCGACCGGTGGGCGGTCGCCGGCTCGCCGCTGCAGGGCCGGACCAGCGACGTCGAACCCGGCAGCTCCGTCACCGTGGCCGAAGGCGACGACGGCTGCGATGTGCTCGTCGCCCAGCGATGATCCGCTGGGCCGTCGGCTCATCGCCCAGCGATGATCCGCTGGGCCGTCAATCCTGCGGTTGCCGCCAGCGCACCCCTTGGAAGCGGCTGAAGTCATTGTCGTAGGAGACGACCTCGCAACGGTGCTCGATGGCCAGCGCAGCGAGGTGCGCGTCGTTCACGAGGTTCCCTCCAGCGCCCACCGGCCCCAGGAGGGAGCGCACGAGACGCGCGTGGTCAGCGGTCGGCCCTTGATGCCTTGATGTATCCGGAGTTGGACCCAGCCGTGACGACCGGGTCAGCGCTCGGCGGTGGCCGTGGCGCGGGCCGAGATCTGCGCGGTGTCGGGGCCGCCCGGCAGTGCCTTGGAGAAGATGTACGGCGCACGGCCGGTGAGGGTCACGGTCACCCGGTCGCCGCCCGTCACCTGCACGTCGGGAGGGTCGACGGCGAAACCGCTCTCCCCGAGCCGCTTGGCGGCGACGGACGCAGCGGCGACCTCGAAGGCGAGGCCAGGGTCGAGCACGATGCTGCCGTCCGCGTAGAAGATCTCCTGGTCGATCGCCCGAGTCGCGGCGTCGTTGGCGGCGGCCGCCGCAGCCCCGGCCAGCTCTCGCTCGGCGAGGAACAGCACCGTGGCGTCCACCGCGAGCGCGCCGAGGATGATGAAGATCAGCGCGGCGACCGGCATGAGGATCAGCACGCTCCCCCGCTCGCCGGCGGGTGGCACCATCAGCACACCACCGGCACGGCGCCGCCGGCGAACGGCACGTCGTCGCGGTACGGGTCGACGACCTCACTGTGGCGCGCCGACGTGGCGAAGAACCCTCGACCGAAGCCGCCGATCCACGGCACGGTGATCGTGGCGACGTCGTAGGTGACGACGAAGGTGGCGGGGGCGCACCTCTCGAACCTGAGCGGCCCGTCGGCCGACAGCGTCATCCGGCCCGGGTCTCGGCCGTGGCCCAGGATCGCCTCCTCGGCGGCCGCCTCGGCCTCGTCGTAGGCGCCCGCCTCGGAGCCGGCGGTCGACTCCACGAAGGCCCGGGTGGCCTCCCGGGCGGCGGCGCTCGCCGCGATCTTCCCGTCGATGATCCCCCAGGCGTTGGCGATGAGCAACGTCCCCGCCACGAAGATCAAGAAGCCGAACGGCAGCACCTCGAAGCCGCCCACCATCCCGCGCTCGTCCCTGAGGAGCGGCCGCCACACCGGAACCGACATCAGCGGACGACCTCACGCCGCACCATGATCGTCCGGTCGGTGGTGTCGAAAGGGAAGTCGACCAACGGCAGCAGGTCGGCGGTGGGGTGGTCGGCGATGATCCGGAGCCGCACGACGTCGGCATCGCTGCTCCAGATCAGCTGGAGCGCGCCCCGACGGGCGTACCCGCCGAGCATGTCCTCGGCGTAGACCTGGGCGGAGCTCTCGTCGCCCTCCGACCCCGCCGCGATGCGGGCGGCGTCGAACGCGATGGCGGTCACGGTCGACGCCCCGTACAGGTTCAACACCAGGTGGACAGCGAAGAACAGCAGCCCGAGGAACATGGTGACCCCCGCGAGCGTGCTGACGAGGCCGCTCCCGCGCTCGCCTGCCATCGGCGAGGCTCAGCTGCCGATCTGGTTCACGTTGTCCCTGGTGTTGTCGTTGGCCGACGTGAAGACGTCGTTGAACACCACCCACATCGCGGCGCCGAGCAGCGCCATGATCAGCACCGCGATGGCGGTGGAGATGACCCCCTCGCCGACCTCCTCGCGGTAGCGGTCGACGGCGCGGGCTCGCAGGATGCCGGCGGTGACCCAGAGCTGCAGTGCGATGTCCATGGGTGGGTGCTCCTCTGTCGTGGTGGGGGTGGAGGTCACGCGCCGAAGAAACGGAGCGCGTCCATGAAAGGGATGGCGATGAAGATGACGCCCGGCACCAGGGTGGCGACGGTGACGGGGATCCAGACCTGCTGGCTGCGTCGCTCTGCGGTCTCTATCAGCTCGCGCTGGACGTCGCGGCGAACAGCGCGCGCCTCCTCGGCGATGAGCCGGCCGAGGTCGGACGTGTCGCGGTTGAGGGCGAGGACGGGGACGAGGCGGTCCAGGGCGTCGACCTTGGCGATCGCCGCCCACTCCCGGAGCGCGTCAGCCTCCGAGAGCCCCTGGCGGATGCGCAGGCAGACCCGCCGCAGGTCCATGGCGCACGAGCCGGAGCTCCGCTGCGCCAGCCGGTTGAGGGCGGCGGTGAGCGAGTAGCCGGCCGACAACAGGAGTGCGAGCTGCTCGGACATCACGGGCAGCTCGAGGAAGACACGTCGCTGCCACCGCTCGGAGGCCGAGGCCACCTTCTGCTCCTGGACCAGGAAGGCGAGGGCCGGCCCGCCGAGGATGAACGCGAGGCCGATCACCGGGTTCGGGCGGACGGCGAGGACGAGGAGAGCGCCCACGCCGAAGCCGGCGACGCTGTAGCCCACCTGGCGCACCCGGAAGTCGGTCACGTCGAGCCGCGAGTGCGTCCGGCGCAGCCGGATCTCGAGGTCCTCGCTGACCCCGATGAGCTTGGCGAGGCGCTCACCGACCGACCGGGACAGGGGGCCGACCGCGTCCCGGAACGACTCGACCGACAGGACGCCGGCGCGCCCGGCGCGACCCATGCCGCCCGGCGCGTACGGCCGGAGCCGCTCGGCGAGCGGTGCACGGGAGAACCAGCGCAGCTCCGAGAGGACGAGGGCCATCCCGACCCAGGCGACGAGCACGAGCGCGAGGTACGGCCTCACACGTGCCTCCCCGCGACGGCCGCAACCGATCCCTCGTCGTAGAGGACCCGCTGCTCGGAGGGCAGCCGCATGATCTGGCCCGCCCACACCCAGCACGCCCCCATGAGCGCGATGGCCACCATCACGAGCAGCTGGCCGGTGGGGGTCGAGTACGCCGAGCGGCCCTCGCCGATGCTCAGGCCGATGAAGGCCATGGCGATCGGCACGACCAGGACGAATCGGCGGGCGAAGCGGGCGCCGGCCTGCTTGGAGTCGGCGTCCTTGCGGCCCTGGAGGTCCATGATGCGGTCGTCGATGAGGGCGGTGAGGCAGCGGTCGATGTCGTTCCCGCCGATCTGGTGCGCGACGAGCAGCGTCTCGCACACGGCGTCGGCGGTGGCGTCAGCCAGGCGGGCCCGCAGGACGGTGACGGTGCGCTCGAAGTCGGTGGAGAGGAGCCACTCCCGCTGGGCGGCGGCGAACGCAGGGCGCATGTCCTCCGGCGCCCGGGGCCCGACGTCGAAGAGGGCCTGGGGGATGGAGCGACCGAGCGTGGTCGTCTTGATCCGGATCTCCTCGATCAACCGTGGCCAGGCGTCGCGCGCGCCGATCCGGCGACGCTCCCTGCGGGCGCGGGCCGCGGCCACGGGGAAGGTGGTCGCGAAGAGCCCGCCGGTGAGGGGAGGCAGGATGCCACCGAACAGCACGTAGGAGAGGACAGCCCCGACCAGGAAGAGGGCGCCGGCGGCGGCGGCGAGCTCGGAGGGGCGCACGTCGTCGAAGCCGGCCTGCACCATCCAGTCCCGCATCCGGTGGCTCGGAGGTCCCTGTCGGGCGACGTGAGGTCCGGGCGCCACGCCTGTCCAGCCGAAGGCGACGGCGGTGTAGAGCAGGTACACGCCGTAGGCGGCGACGAGCGCGAGGAGGAGCCCGGTCACCGGACGCCCCGACCGGCTCCGGTCTCCGCCCACGGGCCCGACGGCGTGCCCGCCGCAGCGCGGGGCCCGACGTCGAGCAGCGCCCGCAGGTCGAACCCGGCCTCTTCGAAGGCCCGGCCGCAGCGGACCGGGACGTTGCCGGTCCAGATCAGCGGCGCGTCGTGGCGCACGCGGGAGAAGACCTCGGTGGTCGTGAACGAGGACGACTCGAGGCCCGTCTGCAGCTCCTCCACCGCGATGATCTCGGTCACCTGGGGTATGCCGCGCACCCGTGCGCAGTGGACCACGATGTCGACGGCCTCAGACACGAGGCTGTTGAGGGCGGACATGGGCAGCTCCGACGAGGTGTCGGCGAGCTGGGCGACGAACCGCAACCGGGTCAGCGCCTGGCGGGCGGAACCGGCGTGGATCGTCGTGAAGCCCTTCACGCCCGACGAGAGCGTGAGGAGCAGCGGGAGGGCTTCCCGGTCGCGGACCTCGCCCACGATGGCGACGTCGGGCGCCATGCGCAAGAACCCGGCGACGAGTCGACGAAGGTCGATGGCAGGCCGGTCCGCCCGAGGCGGGCGCGTCTGCATCGACGCGACGTTCGGCAGCGGGATGTCGACCTCGAAGA
>JBBDQT010000121.1:31353-34758 GCA_040905815.1 Acidimicrobiales bacterium | reverse complement strand
GGACCGGTAGGGTCTCCTGGCTGTCCGGAGGGCTCTGTGCTCCGAGGGCGACGAAGACGATGTCTGCGCTGGTCCTCTGCGGATACCACGCAGCACAACCCAACTGGCGTTCGGCCGGGGGGATCCCCCGTGCCGAGCGTTCGCGTGAGCGGCCTCCTGGCGCTCCGAGATGCAGCAGCCGGCCCCGCGAGGGCCCGACGACGAGGGAACCGAACCGAGATGGCCAACAGAGCGATCGTGGGCGAGAAGGTGGGCATGACGCAGGTCTGGGACGACCAGAACCGCGTCGTGCCCGTGACCGTCCTCAAGGTGACGCCGTGCCGCGTCGTCCAGGTCAAGCGCCCCGAGACCGACGGCTACTCGGCGGTGCAGGTCACGTACGGCATGAAGAAGGTCTCCGCGCTCACCAAGCCGGAGGCCGGGCACTTCGCCAAGGGGTCCGTCGACCCCGGCAAGCGCCTCGTGGAGCTGCGCCTCGACGACTCGAGCGCCTACGAGGTCGGCCAGTCGATCGCCGCCGACATCCTCTCCGCCGGCGACAAGGTCGACGTGACCGCCGTCTCCAAGGGCAAGGGCACCTCCGGCGCCATGAAGCGCCACAACTTCAAGGGCATGGGCGCCGGCCACGGCGTGCACCGCACGCACCGCAAGCCGGGCTCCATCGGCGCCGCCAGCACCCCCTCCCGAGTGTTCAAGGGCACCCGGATGGCCGGACGCATGGGTGCCGAGAAGGTCACGACCATGAACCTCGAGGTGGTCTCGGCCGACGCCGAGCGCGACCTCATCCTCGTGCGAGGGGCGGTGCCCGGTCCCCGGGGCGGCCTCGTCCTCATCCGCGATGCCGTCAAGGGTGCCAGCGCGGTCAAGGGTGCCACCGCGGTGAAGGGCGGCAAGTGATGGCATCCGTCTCCGTCAAGACCCTGACCGGCGCCGACGCCGGCACCGCGCAGCTCGACGACAAGTGGTTCGGCGCCGAGCCCAACGTGGCGCTCATGCACCAGGTCGTCACCGCCCAGCTGGCCGCACGCCGGTCTGGCACCCAGTCGACGCTCACCCGTGCCGAGGTGCGCGGCGGCGGCGCCAAGCCATGGCGCCAGAAGGGCACCGGCCGTGCCCGCCAGGGGTCGATCCGGTCCCCGCAGTGGCAGGGCGGCGGTGTGGCTCTCGGGCCCAAGCCCCGCAGCTACGCCCAGAAGACCCCGAAGAAGATGATCCGGGCCGCCCTCATCTCGGCCCTCTCGGACCGGGCAGCCGAGGGCAAGGTGGCCGTCGTCGCCGACTGGCGCTTCGACGCCCCGAAGACCGCCACCGCCGCCGCCGGACTCAAGGCGCTCGGGGTCGAGGGTCGGGTCCTCGTCGTGCTCAGCCCCGCCGACGAGCTGGCGGCCAAGAGCTTCCGGAACCTCCCCCAGGTCCACGTGCTGACCCCCGGCCAGCTGAACGCCTACGACATCCTCTGCTGCGACTGGGTCGTGTTCTCCCAGGAGACGCTGCCCGGCAGCCTCGAGAAGCAGGGCTCCACGCCCATCGCCGTCGGCGCCGGCACCGAGACGACTCCCGCGAGCGACGAGCCTGGAGGCGAGGCCTGATGGATCCCCGAGACGTGATCATCGCCCCTGTGGTGAGCGAGAAGTCCTACGCCCTGCTCGACACGGGCGCCTACACGTTCCGCATCCACCCCGACGCGACCAAGATCCAGGTGCGCCAGGCCGTGGAGCAGATCTTCGACGTCAAGGTCGCCAAGGTGACCACCGCCAACCGCAAGGGCAAGCGCAAGCGGAACCGGCGGACCTTCACCTTCGGCAAGCGCCCTGACACCAAGCGCGCCATCGTCACCCTCGTCGAGGGCGACGCCATCGACCTCTTCGAGAGCTGACGAGAACGAGATGCCCCTACGCAGTCGCAAGCCCACCAGCCCCGGTCGTCGCTTCCAGACGGTCTCGGACTTCGCCGAGATCACGATGTCGACCCCCGAGCGGACCCTGCTCGCGCCCAAGCCCCGCACCGGCGGGCGCAACGCCTACGGGCGCAAGACCTCGCGCCACCGCGGCGGCGGCCACAAGCAGCAGTACCGCATCATCGACTTCAAGCGGAAGAAGGACGGCGTCCCTGCCACCGTCGCCACGATCGAGTACGACCCGAACCGCAACGCCCGCATCGCGCTGCTGCACTACCACGACGGCGAGAAGCGCTACATCCTCGCCCCCCGCAACGTGAAGGTCGGCGACGTCCTCCAGAACGGCCAGGGCGCCGACATCAAGGTCGGCAACTGCCTGCCGATGCGCTACATCCCCGTCGGCACCACCGTCCACAACGTGGAGCTGAAGGCCGGCGCCGGCGCCAAGATGGCCCGCAGCGCCGGCTCGAGCATCCAGCTCGTGGCCAAGGAGGGCGACTTCGCCACCCTGCGCCTGCCGAGCACCGAGATGCGCCGGGTGCCGATCGACTGCCGGGCCACCATCGGCGAGGTCGGCAACGCCGAGGCCGAGCTCGTCAAGATCGGCAAGGCCGGTCGTGCCCGCTGGAAGGGCAAGCGCCCCCAGACCCGAGGCGTCGCCATGAACCCCGTCGACCACCCGCTCGGCGGTGGCGAGGGCAAGACCTCCGGTGGGCGCCACCCGGTCTCGCCGTGGGGCAAGCCCGAGGGCCGCACCCGCGCCAAGCACAAGGACTCCGACTCGCTCATCATCCGTCGTCGCCGCACCCGCGGCTCGCGGCGCTAGGTCAAGGGACCAGATATGCCTCGCAGCCTGAAGAAGGGCCCGTTCGTGGACGACCACCTCCTCAAGAAGGTGGACGTCCTCAACACGGCCAACGAGAAGAAGGTCATCAAGACCTGGTCACGCCGCAGCACGATCATCCCCGAGATGGTCGGCCACACCATCGCGGTGCACGACGGGCGCAAGCACGTGCCCGTCTACGTCACGGAGTCGATGGTCGGCCACAAGCTCGGCGAGTTCGCGCCCACCCGCACGTTCCGGTTCCACGCCGGCCAGGAGCGAGGTGGCCGCCGATGACCGCCGCCAAGACGAACGAGCGCCCCGGCACGAAGGCGATCGCCCGCCACGTGCGGGTCTCGGCGTACAAGGCCCGAGAGGTCCTCGACCTCATCCGCGACCTCGACGTGCGCAGCGCCGACGAGGTGCTGCAGTTCTCCGAGCGCGACATCGCCACCGTCATCCGCAAGCTCCTGCGCTCCGCGGTCGCGAACGCGCAGCACAACGACGAGCAGGTCGCCGACGACCTCTACATCGCCGCCTGCTTCGCCGACGAGGGCAAGACCATCCGCCGCATGCGCCCCCGCGCCCGTGGTCGCGCCACCCGCATCCGCAAGCGCAGCTGCCACATCACGATCGTCGTCGCCCGCCTGCCCGAGGACCGCCTCGAGCGCCGCCGGGCCAAGGA
>JBBDQT010000121.1:29766-31253 GCA_040905815.1 Acidimicrobiales bacterium | reverse complement strand
GGAGAAGCAGTAATGGGTCAGAAGGTCAACCCGTACGGGTTCCGCCTCGGGGTCACCACCGACTGGAAGTCACGGTGGTTCTCAGAGCGCGAGTACAAGGAGTACCTGATCGAGGACTGGCAGATCCGCGACGACATCATGACGCAGCTGCCCCACGCCGCCATCAGCCGCATCGAGGTCGAGCGCACCCGGGACAAGCTGCGGGTCGACGTCCACACCGCCCGCCCCGGCATCGTCATCGGCCGGCGGGGGAGCGAGGCCGACCGCATGCGCGGGCGGCTCACCAAGATCACCGGCAACCACAAGATCCAGCTCAACATCCAAGAGATCAAGCAGCCCGAGCTCGACGCCGCGCTGATCGCCCAGGGCGTCGCCGACCAGCTGGCGGGCCGCGTCAACTTCCGTCGGGCCATGAAGCGGGCCGTGCAGAACGCCCAGAAGGCCGGCGTGCTCGGCATCCGGGTCCAGTGCTCGGGCCGCCTGAACGGCGCGGAGATGAGCCGCACCGAGTGGTACCGCGAGGGCCGGGTGCCGTTGCACACCCTGCGGGCCGACATCGACTACGGCTTCCGCGAGGCGAAGACGACCTACGGGCGCATCGGCGTGAAGGTCTGGATCTACAAGGGCGACATCCTCCCCTACAAGATCACCAGCGACGACAAGGCCACCCGCGAGGCAGCCATGGCGACGGGCGAGACGATGGGCGAGTCCCGCCCCCGCAAGGTCGTCTCCGCCGGTGGCGCTCGCCGCCTGGCCGACACCGCCGGCGAGGGCCAGACGACCGACGCACCCACCGAGGGCGAGTCCGAGCCGATCATCAAGGAGGCCGACCCCGAGCTCGAGCGCCTCCTCGCCGAGGAGGAGGAGATCGAGCGCCTCACCAAGGCCCAAGAGCACCACGAGACGCCGCACTTCCGTCCCGGTGAGGGGGACTGACCATGTTGATGCCGAAGAAGGTCAAGCACCGCAAGACCCACCGAGGACGGCTCACCGGCGAGGCCAAGGGCGGGTCGCGCATCGCCTTCGGCGAGTACGGGATCCAGGCGCTCGAGCCCGGTTGGGTCACCGCCCGCCAGATCGAGGCCGCCCGCATCGCCATGACCCGCCACGTCAAGCGCGGCGGCAAGGTGTGGATCAACGTCTTCCCCGACAAGCCCGTCACCGAGAAGCCCGCCGAGACCCGCATGGGCTCGGGCAAGGGCAACCCGGAGCGCTGGGTCGCCGTCGTGAAGCCGGGCCGGGTCATGTTCGAGCTCGCCGGCGTCCCCGAGGACCTCGCCCGGGGAGCCATGGAGCGCGCCATCCAGAAGCTCCCGATCAAGGCCAAGTTCATCACCCGGACCGGCGCGGAGGAGATCTGATGGCGTCCACCTCACCCGCCGCTGAGCTGCGCGGCCTCGGCGACGCCGAGCTGCTCACCCGCCTCGCCGAGACCAAGCAGGAGCTGTTCAACCTCCGGTTCCAGAACGTGACCGGCCAGCTCGACA
>JBBDQT010000121.1:22382-29666 GCA_040905815.1 Acidimicrobiales bacterium | reverse complement strand
CCAACGCCCGCAAGGTGCGCGAGGGCGTCGTCACCTCCACGTCGATGGAGAAGACCATCGTCGTCGAGATCGTCGACCGGGTCCGCCACCGCCGGTACGCCAAGACGGTGCAGCGCTCCAAGCGCCTGCACGTCCACGACGAGACCAACGACGCCAAGGTCGGCGACCGGGTCCGCGTCCAGGAGACCCGCCCGCTGTCGAAGCTGAAGCGCTGGCGCCTCGTCGAGGTCCTGGAGCGTGCACGGTGATCCAGCAGGAATCTCGACTGCGTGTCGCCGACAACTCCGGCGCCAAGGAGGTGCTCTGCATCAAGGTGCTGGGCGGCTCCCGCCGGCGCTACGCCTCCATCGGCGACGTGTTCGTCGCCACCGTGAAGGACGCCATCCCCGGCGCCGCGGTCAAGAAGGGCGACGTCGTGCGCTGCGTCGTCGTGCGGGTGAAGAAGGAGAAGCGTCGACCGGACGGCTCCTACATCCGCTTCGACGAGAACGCCGCCGTCCTCATCAACGACCAGCTCCAGCCGCGTGGCACCCGCATCTTCGGCCCGGTCGGCCGCGAGCTGCGGGACAAGAAGTTCATGCGCATCGTCTCCCTCGCCCCCGAGGTGCTCTAGATGAAGATCAAGAAGGGCGACCGCGTGGTCGTGCTCTCCGGCAAGGACCGTGGCAAGGAAGGCGTCGTCATGCGCGCCATGCCGGCCGACGGCAAGGTCATCGTCGAGGGCGTCAACACCGCCCTCAAGCACCAGCGCCCCACCAAGATGGCTCAGCAGGGCGGGATCATCCACAAGGACATGCCGCTCGAGGTGTCCAACGTGGCGGTCATCAGCCCGAAGGACGGCAAGGCGACCCGGGTGGGCTTCAAGATCAAGGACGACGGCACCAAGGTGCGCGTCTGCAAGCGCACGGGAGCTGAGCTCTGATGCCCGACACCAAGACCGCCCCCGCGACCAAGGGCGACCAGGCCCGCCCCCGGCTGCGCCGGCGCTACGACGCCGAGGTCCGCGAGGCGCTCAAGTCCGAGCTCGGGTTGGGGAACGTCATGGAGGTCCCCCGCTTCGAGAAGATCGTCATCAACATGGGCGTCGGCGACGCCGTCGGCCAGCCGTCGCTGCTCGAGGCGGCGGTGCGCGACCTCACCGCCATCGCCGGCCAGAAGCCCGTCGTCACCCGCGCGAAGAAGTCGATCGCCGGGTTCAAGCTGCGCGAGGGCATGCCCATCGGCACCAAGGTCACCCTGCGGGGCGACCGCATGTGGGAGTTCCTCGACCGCCTGATCTCGCTCGCGATCCCCCGCATCCGCGACTTCCGTGGCCTGCCCGCCGACAGCTTCGACGGGCGTGGCAACTACACGTTCGGCATCACCGAGCAGCTGATCTTCCCGGAGATCGACTACGACAAGGTCGACACCGCCCGGGGCATGGACATCACGATCGTCACCACCGCCCGTACCAACGCCGAGGGCAAGGCACTGCTTGCCGCCTTCGGCTTCCCGTTCAAGCGCGAGGGGCAGTAGCCGCAATGGCCAAGAAGGCACTCATCCAGAAGCAGCAGCGCACACCGAAGTTCAAGGTGCGCGCCTACACCCGCTGCCAGCGCTGCGGACGTCCCCGCGCCGTGTTCAAGAAGTTCGGCCTCTGCCGGATCTGCCTGCGCGAGATGGTCCACGCCGGCGAGGTCCCGGGCGTGACCAAGGCGAGCTGGTGAGGAGGAACCCATGACCATGACCGATCCCATCGCCGACATGCTCACCCGGCTGCGCAACGCCAACGTGGCGTTCCACGACGAGGTGCGCATGCCCACGTCCAAGCTCAAGGAGGCGCTCGCGCAGATCCTCCAGCGCGAGGGCTACATCGACAGCTGGTCCGTCGACGAGGCGCCCGACAAGCCGTACAAGGTCCTCGCCGTCCAGATGAAGTACTCGCCCGAGCGGGCCCGGACAATCTCGGGCCTGACCCGGGTGTCCAAGCCCGGCCTGCGCGTCTACCGCAAGGCCGACCGGCTCCCCCGGGTGCTCGGCGGCCTCGGGGTCGCGGTCTTGTCCACCAGCCAGGGGCTCATGACCGACCGTGAGGCGCGCGAGCGCCACATGGGCGGCGAGATCCTCTGCTTCGTGTGGTGACTCCGGCGTGATGAGAAGAGAGATGACATGAGCCGCATCGGTCGCAGCCCCATCGAGGTGCCCTCGGGCGTCGACATCACCGTCACCGGCCAGCGCGTCGTGGTGAAGGGCCCCAAGGGCACCCTCACCCGCGACGTGCCCGAGCCGATCACCCTCCGCCAGGAGGACAGCCAGCTGCTCGTCGAGCGGCCCGACGACGAGCGCACCAACCGGGCCCTCCACGGCCTCGTGCGCAGCCTCGTCGCCAACATGGTCACCGGTGTCACCAACGGCTACACCAAGGAGCTCGAGATCGTCGGCGTCGGCTACCGCGCCACCGCCGCCGGTCCCGCCAAGGTCGACCTCGCCCTCGGCTTCAGCCACCCCGTGTCGGTCGACGCCCCCGAGGGCATCACCTTCACGGTGCCGGCGCCCACCCGCATCGTGGTGTCGGGCATCGACAAGGAGGCGGTCGGCCAGGTCGCGGCCAACATCCGCAAGATCCGCAAGCCCGAGCCCTACAAGGGCAAGGGCGTCCGCTACGCCGGCGAGCGCGTGCTGCGCAAGGCCGGGAAGGCAGCCAAGTAGATGAGCACCAGCGCCAAGCAGAAGACCGACGCCCGCCTCCGCCGTCACCGCCGGGTCCGCAAGAAGGTCCACGGCACCGCCGAGCGCCCGCGCCTGGCGGTGTTCCGGTCGAACCGCCACCTCGTGGTGCAGGTGATCGACGACCGCACCGGCACCACCCTCGCCCACGCCTCGACCCTCGAGGCCGACCTGCGGGGCGCCGGCAGCACCAGCAACGTCGAGGCGGCCACCACCGTTGGTCGCCTGGTCGCCGAGCGGGCACAGGCCGCCGGCGTCACCAAGGTCGTCTACGACCGCGGCGGCTTCCTCTACCACGGCCGCATCGCGGCGGTCGCCGACGCGGCCCGTGCCGCCGGACTGGAGCTCTAGATGGCATTCCCCAACACCAACCCCGAGGCCGGCCAGCTGCGCGACGGCCGCCTCATCACCCGTCCCCGCCGCGTGGCCAAGGTGGTCAAGGGCGGACGCCGCTTCCAGTTCGCCGCGCTCGTGGTGGTGGGCGACGGCGCCGGCCGGGTCGGTCTCGGCTACGGCAAGGCCCGTGAGGTGCCGCTGTCGATCCAGAAGGGCACCGAGGACGCCAAGAAGAACCTGTTCGAGGTGCCCCTCGCGGGCTCGACCATCATCCACCCCGTCCTCGGCGAGTTCGGTGCCGCCCGCGTGCTGCTGAAGCCCGCTGCCCCCGGTACCGGCGTCATCGCCGGCGGCGCGGCCCGGGTCATCCTCGAGGAGGCCGGGATCCACGACGTGCTCTGCAAGTCGCTCGGCTCGTCCAACCACATCAACGTGGCCCGGGCGACCATCGAGGCGCTCAAGGCGCAGAAGCGCCCCGACGTCATCGCCAAGCTGCGGGGCAAGTCGGCCGAGGAGGTCACCCCGAAGGGCCTGCTGCGCGCCTACCGCGGCGACGCCGGTCCCGGCGGCGACAGCCGCAACGTCCCGCCGCCCGTCGAGGTGGCCTGATGGCCCAGATCCTCGTCGTGCAGACCAAGTCGGGCATCGCCACCAAGCCCAAGCACCGGGGCACGCTGCGCGCCCTCGGCCTCGGCCGCATCGGCAAGCGCAACGTCCTGCCCGACCGTCCCGAGATCAGGGGCATGATCGCCAAGGTGCCGCACCTCATCGAGGTCAGCGAGACCGACGAGACGGCCGTCCCCACCCGCCGCTCGGGCAGTGGTCAGAACAGGAGTGCATCATGAGGGTCCACGACCTCAAGCCGGCGCCCGGCTCCAACACCCGCAAGCGCCGCGTCGCGCGCGGCATCGGGGGCAAGGGCGGCAAGACCGCCGGCCGCGGCACCAAGGGCCAGCACGCCCGCAACACCGTCCCCCTCGGCTTCGAGGGCGGCCAGATGCCGCTCCAGCGCCGGATCCCGAAGCTGAAGGGGTTCAAGAACCCGTTCCGCGTCGAGTACACCGTCGTGAACCTCGACGCCCTCGAGGCCTACGACGGCGACGTCGTCACCGTCGAGGGCCTGCGGGAGCAGGGCATGGTCCACAAGGGCCTCGTCAAGGTGCTCGGCCGTGGCCAGCTGACCCGGGCGCTGACCGTGTCGGCCCACGCGTTCTCGGCGTCGGCCGAGCGGGCCATCACCGCGGCAGGGGGTACGGTTGAGGTCGTGCCGCCGCCCTTCGGCAACGGCCGTCCTGCGGCCGGCGGGTTCAACGCCCTCACGAACCGCTAGACGAGCACCCGCAAGCACGCACGCGAAGCACCAGCCCCCACCGTCGACCACCTGCCAGGAGACACCGCGGTGCTCACCAGCCTCCGGAACATGTTCAGGGTCTCGGACCTCCGGAACAAGATCCTGTTCACCCTGCTCATCATCGCCCTGTACCGGTTCGGGTCCCACATCCCGACCCCCGGCATCGACTTCGAGGCGGTGCAGCAGCTCGAGGCGCAGGCGGCCGAGGGCGGCGTGCTCGGGTTCCTCAGCCTGTTCTCCGGCGGCGGGCTCACCCGCATGGCCATCTTCGGCCTCGGGATCATGCCGTACATCACCAGCTCGATCATCATGCAGGTGCTCGGCGTGGTGATCCCCAAGCTCGAGGAGTGGCGCGAGCAGGGGGCCGTCGGCCAGAAGAAGATCACCCAGTGGACCCGCTACGTCACCGTGGTCCTCGCGCTCCTGCAGGCCACGGGGCTCGCGTTCTTGTTCCACAACGGTGGCGGCGGCCTCTTCGGCGACACCGCCATCGACCTCATCCCCGACTTCACCGTCCCCCGCGTCCTGCTCATCGTCTTGTCGCTGACGGCTGGGGTGGCCCTGTTGATGTGGATGGGCGAGCTGATCACCCAGCGGGGCATCGGCAACGGCATGTCGCTGCTGATCTTCGCCTCGGTCGTGAGCTCGATGCCCTTCGAGGGCGGCCGGGTCAAGGCCGAGAACGGGATGCTCGCCCTCGGCGGCGTCATCCTCGTCGGCCTCGCCGTGATGGTCGCCATCGTGTTCGTCGAGCAGGGCCAGCGCCGGATCCCGGTCCAGTTCGCCAAGCGCGTCGTGGGCCGCAAGATGTTCGGCGGCCAGAGCAGCTACATCCCGCTCAAGGTCAACCAGTCCGGTGTGATCCCGGTCATCTTCGCGAGCTCGATGCTCTACCTGCCGGTCCTGCTCACCAACGTCCTGCCGACCGGCGGCATCTGGGACAGCATCCGGACCTGGATCGACACCAACCTGCTCCAGCCCGACCGCGTCGCCTACATCGTCATCTTCGGCGTGATGATCGTGTTCTTCGCGTACTTCTACACCGCCATCACCTTCGACCCGGTGAAGCAGGCCGACACGATCCGCAAGCAGGGTGGCTTCATCCCCGGCATCCGCCCCGGTCCCCAGACCGAGCGCCACCTCGCCAAGATCCTCTCCCGCATCACGCTGCCCGGCGCGCTCTTCATCGCCGCCGTCGCGCTCGTGCCCCAGATCATCTTCAGCCTGTGGGGTGTGTCGCAGTTCCAGGGCTTCAGCGGCGTGTCGCTGCTCATCGCCGTGGGTGTCGCCCTCGAGACGATGAAGCAGATCGACAGCCAGCTGATCATGCGGAACTACGAGAGCCTCCTGAAGTAGTGGTCGGCGGAGGACATCCCCGCCGCACCCAGCTCCGGTCGGTCCAGCCCGGGGAACGCCGGTGATCCCCGGCGCCCGGCTGGTCCTGCTCGGACGCCAGGGCGCGGGCAAGGGCACCCAGTGCGTGCGGCTGTCACGGCACTACGTCGTACCCCACATCTCCACCGGCGACATCTTGAGGGCGGCGGTCCGCGAGGGCACCGAGTTCGGCAAGAAGGCCCAGGAGTACATGGATGCCGGCGAGCTGCTGCCCGACGACGTGATCGTCGGCGTCGTCGACGAGCGGCTGTCGCTCGACGACACGCGCGCCCGCGGGTTCATCCTCGACGGGTTCCCCCGCACGGTGGCCCAGGCCGAGGAGCTGCTCGAGATCACCAAGCCCCGCGGCCTCGACCTGGCGGTGAACCTCGAGGTGCCGCGAGAGGCGGTGCTGGCCCGCCTCGCCGCCCGCCGGGTGTGCAGCGACTGCGGCGCCAACTACTCCGCGGAACGGCCCCCGAAGTACGACTGGACCTGCGACGTGTGCGGCGGCGACGTCATCCAGCGCGCCGACGACACCGAGGAGGCGATCATCCGCCGCCTCGACCTCTACGAGCGGGAGACGGCGCCGCTCATCTCCTGGTTCGACGAGCGCGAGCTGCTCGTCGAGGTCGACGGCGAGGGCGACCCCGACACGGTGACCGCCCGCCTCGTGCGCGTCATCGACCGCCAGCGCGAGCGCCGCCGGTGACCCGAGCCGGCGCGCGCGTGCCGGCCGCGCCATAGCCTGGTCGGAGTGCGACGCGGCCCCGACGAGCTCCAGAAGATGCGCAAGGCGGGCCAGGTGGTCGCCGAGATGCACGAGCGCATCCGGGAGGCGATCCGTCCCGGGGTGACCACCCTCGACCTCGACGCCGTCGGCCGCGAGGTCATCGAGCGCCGGGGCGCCCGCAGCAGCTTCCTCGGCTACCACGGCTTCCCGGCGGTCATCTGCGCGTCGCCCAACGACGTGATCGTCCACGGGATCCCCGACGAGCGGGTGCTGCACGAGGGCGACATCATCTCCGTCGACTGCGGCGCGGTTGTCGAGGGCTACCACGGCGACGCCGCGTTCACTGCCGGCGTCGGGTCCGTCTCCGACGACGCCGAGAAGCTGATCCGGGTGACCGAGGACGCCCTCGCCGCCGGGATCAGCCAGCTCGTCGACGGCGGTCGCCTGTCCGACGTCAGCCACGCCGTGCAGACCGTCGCCGAGGGCGCGGGCTTCTCCGTCGTGCGGGAGTACGTCGGCCACGGCATCGGCACCGCCATGCACGAGCCGCCCGACGTCCCCAACCACGGCGCGCCGGGGCGGGGCCCGAAGCTGCGGGTCGGCAACGTGTTCGCCGTCGAGCCGATGGTGAACCTGGGCCGGCCCGAGACCCGCACCCTCGCCGACGGGTGGAGCGTCGTCACCGCCGACGGCAGCTGGTCCGCCCACGCCGAGCACACCATCGCCGTCACCGACGACGGCCCCGAGGTGTTCACCGGGTCTTTGCGCCAGCGATGATCCGCTG
>JBBDQT010000121.1:1904-22282 GCA_040905815.1 Acidimicrobiales bacterium | reverse complement strand
ACCGACGACGGCCCCGAGGTGTTCACCGGGTCTTTGCGCCAGCGATGATCCGCTGGCTGGCTCCCGGACGACCGGCAAGCCGGATCGTCCTCCGCCCGGGCGCCAGCGATGATCCGCTGAGCGGCTCTCTACCACACTGGGTTTTGGACCTCGTGGACCGCTCCGCTAGCATCGTCGGTCGGCTCGGAGGCATGCCGCGCACCTCGCGTGCGCACGCACCGTCGCCGCCGCCACAACGTCTCACCGTGCTGCTCTCAGCACGCCGCTCGCTGCCACGCACCGCTCTCTGGAGGAACCGCACTGCCGAAGCCCAAGGAAGACGCGATCGTTCTGGAGGGGAAGGTCATCGAACCCCTGCCCAACGCCATGTTCCGGGTCGAGCTCGACAACGGGCACCCGGTCCTGGCCCACATCTCGGGGAAGATGCGCATGCACTACATCCGCATCCTCCCCGGTGACCGCGTCCAGGTCGAGCTGACGCCCTACGACCTCACCAGAGGCCGCATCACCTATCGCTACAAGTAGCACGAGGTCAACATGAAGGTCCGTCCGAGCGTCAAGAAGATCTGCGAGAAGTGCAAGGTGATCAGGCGGCACGGCCGCGTCCAGGTCATCTGCACGAACCCGCGGCACAAGCAGCGGCAGGGGTAGGAACACATGGCACGCATCTCAGGAGTCGACATCCCGCGCGAGAAGCGCCTCGTGGTGGCGCTCACCTACATCTACGGCGTCGGGCCCACCCTCGCCCAGAACCTGTGCGAGGCGGTCGGCATCGACCCCGGCACCCGGGTCCGGGACCTCACCGACGAGGAGGTCAACAAGATCCGTGGCTGGGTCGACGCCCAGCTGAAGGTCGAGGGTGACCTCCGCCGCGAGGTGTCCCAGGACATCAAGCGCAAGATGGAGATCGGTTGCTACCAGGGCATCCGCCACCGCCGCGGCCTCCCGGTCCGCGGGCAGCGCACCCACACCAACGCCCGGACCCGCAAGGGCCCCAAGAAGACCGTCGCCGGAAAGAAGAAGGTGCGCAAGTAGATGGCAAAGCCCAAGCCCGGCGGTCGACGCCCCCGTCGCCGCGAGCGCAAGAACGTCTCCTACGGCGTGGCGCACATCAAGAGCTCGTTCAACAACACGATCATCAGCATCACCGACCAGCAGGGCAACGTCCTCGCCTGGGCGTCGGCCGGCAACGTCGGCTTCAAGGGGTCCCGCAAGTCGACCCCCTTCGCCGCCCAGATGGCAGCCGAGCAGTGCGCCCGGCGTGCCATGGAGCACGGCGTCCGCAAGGTCGACGTCTTGGTCAAGGGCCCCGGCTCGGGCCGTGAGACCGCCATCCGCTCGATCATGCAGGCGGGCATCGAGGTGTCCGGCATCAAAGACGTCACGCCCACGCCGCACAACGGGTGCCGCCCCCCGAAGCGCCGTCGGGTCTGAGAAGGAGCACGTAGAGACATGGCTCGATACACCGGTCCCGTCTGCCGCCTCTGCCGGCGGGAGAAGATGAAGCTCTTCTTGAAGGGCGCCAAGTGCGACACGATGAAGTGCCCGATCGAACGCCGCCCGTACCCCCCGGGTGAGCACGGTCGCACCCAGCTGCGCCGCAAGGACAGCGAGTACCTCGTCCAGCTCCGCGAGAAGCAGAAGGCGCGCCGCATCTACGGCCTCCTCGAGAAGCAGTTCCGCAACCTGTACCAGGAGGCGAACCGCCAGAAGGGCGTCACCGGCGAGAACCTGCTGCGCATGCTCGAGCTCCGGCTCGACAACGTGGGGTTCCGCGCCGGCTGGGGCGCCAGCCGCTCCCAGGCCCGCCAGCTCGTGCGCCACGGCCACATCAAGGTCAACGGTCGCCGCGTGACCATCCCGTCCTACACCGTCCGCAAGGGCGACGTGGTGGAGCTCAACGAGAAGGCCAAGGCCATGATCGTCGTGCGCCACAACATGGAGACCCTCGACCGGACCGTCCCGCCGTGGCTCGAAGCCTCGAGCGAGGGTGCCTCGGTCACCATCTCCGACCTCCCGCTGCGCGAGCACATCGACGTGCCCGTGCGCGAGCAGCTCATCGTCGAGCTCTACTCCAAGTAGGTAGCTCACCCGCACCACCGCCCCGGGGGACGCACCCGGGGCCCATCCACGTCATCTCGGTGCGGCACCGTCGCTGCGCCGGAGGAGAGAGTCCTACATGCTGGTCATCCAACGTCCGTCGGTCGAGCCCCTCGAGGACGCCGGTGAGAACCGGCAGCGCTTCTCGATCGGGCCTCTCGAGCCGGGCTTCGGGCACACGCTCGGCAACTCGCTGCGCCGCACGCTGCTCTCGTCGATCCCCGGCGCCGCCGTCACCCAGGTCCGCTTCGACGACGCCCTGCACGAGTTCTCGACGCTGAAGGGCGTCACCGAGGACGTCACCGACATCATCCTCAACATCAAGGACCTCGTCCTCACGAGCACGAGCGACGAGCCCGTCGGCCTGCGCATCGACGTCAAGGGCCCCGCTGACATCACCGCCGGTGACATCCAGACCCCTGCCGACGTCGAGATCCTCAACCCAGACCTGCACCTCGCGACCCTCAACAAGGACGGCCGCCTCGCCATCGACCTCACCGTCGAGCGGGGCCGCGGCTACGTGTCGGCCGATCGCAACAACACCTCTCCGACGATCGGAGTCATCCCGGTCGACTCGATCTACTCGCCGGTCCGGCGCGTCACCTTCGACGTCGAGCCGACCCGCGTCGAGCAGTCGACGAACTTCGACCGCCTCGTGCTCGACATCGAGACGGACGGCTCGATCAGCCCCCGAGACGCCCTCGCCTCGGCCGGCGACACGCTGCGCTCCCTCGTCGGCCTCGTCGCCGAGATGAGCGACGCCCCTCTCGGCCTCGAGCTCGGCGACGTCGGTGGCTCGGCCACCGGCTCGCCCGACCTCGACCTGCCCATCGAGGACCTCGACCTCTCCGAGCGTCCCCGCAACTGCCTCAAGCGGGCCCAGGTCAACACCGTGGGCGAGCTCCTCACCAAGTCCGAGGACGACCTGCTCGCCATCACCAACTTCGGCCAGAAGTCCCTGGACGAGGTCATCGTGAAGCTCGACGAGCGCGGCCTGTCGCTGCGCACCAAGGAGTAGGCCATGCCCAAGCGCATCGGGACGCCGACCAAGGGCCGCCGCATGGGCGGCGGCGGCACCCACGAGAAGCTCATGCTCGCCAACCTGACGGCGTCGCTCATCGCCGCCGAGGGCATCGTCACGACCGAGGCCAAGGCCAAGCTCCTGCGCCCGGTGGCGGAGAAGATCATCACCAAGGCCAAGAAGGGCGGGACCCACAACCACCGCCAGGTCGTCTCCTACCTCGGCGACCGCGACATGGCCCACAAGCTGTTCGAGGAGATCGGGCCCCGCTACGCCACCCGCAACGGCGGCTACACCCGCATCCTCAAGCTCGGCCCCCGCCACGGCGACAACGCCCCGATGGCGAGGATCGAGCTCGTCTAGCTCCCCCCCGAACTGGCGGTTGGAAGCGACAGCCGGTGTCGGATCCAACCGCCAGAACGGCGTGGCGGCGGTGGCTCCGGTCCTCTGGTGAGGTGAGCGTGACGTTGTTCGACGACCACGAGGAGCAGGCGCCGATTCCTGACCCCGCCGTGCGGGTGCGCCTCGTGGTCGGCTACCTGGGCGCCGGCTTCCACGGCTTCGCGTTCAACCCGGGTGTGCGCACGGTGGCCGGGGCGCTGTCGGATGCGCTCGAGAAGGTCCTGCGCCACCGCGTGCGCCTCACCTGCGCCGGGCGCACCGACGCCGGCGTGCACGCGTGGGGCCAGGTCGTGAGCTTCGACGCCAGGGACGACGTCGACCTCGTCACGGTGCAGCGGGCGGTGAACCACCTCCTCGCCCCCGCGATCGCGGTGCGGGAGGCGTCGGTCGAGGACGACGGCTTCGACGCCCGCCACTCAGCGGTCGCCCGGCGCTACCGCTACACGATCGTGAACCGGCCGGTGCTCGACCCGTTCCGGGCGTCGACCGCCTGGCACGTGCCCGAGCCCCTCGACCTGGCCGCGCTGCGGCTCGGGTGCGACCCGCTCCTCGGCGAACACGACTTCTCATCGTTCTGCCGGAAGCCCAGGCTGCCCGAGGGGGTCTCCTTCACGATGACCCGGCGGGTCCTCGACGCCCGCTGGCACGACCTCGGCGAGGGCGTCCTGCGCTTCGACATCGAGGCGACTGCCTTCTGCCAGCAGATGGTGCGCAGCATCGTCGGCCTGCTCGTCGAGGTCGGCAACGGCAAGCGCCGTGCCGGCGAGGTCCGGGGGATCATCGCGGCGCGGACCCGCTCAAAGGCCGCCTCGCCGGCGCCGCCCCACGGCCTCGTCCTGTGGGAGGTCGTGTACGGCTGATGGTCGTGGGTGGCATGCTGCGGTCATGTCCGATGCGCCGCACCAGCCCCCCGAAGGCGAAGGCCACGAGCCGCCGCCTGCGCAGCCAGGTCAGGGGGAGCCGCCCGGCCAGCCGCCCCAGCACGACGAGGCCACCCGGGAGCAGGCCGCCCAGGGGTCCCCCCCGGGCTACGGCCAGCAGCCGCCCCCGGGCCAGCCGCCGCAGACACAGCCCCAGCAGGCACAACCGCCCCAGGGCCAGCCGCCCGGCTGGGCGCCGCAGGGCTACGGGCCGCCCGGTGGGTACGCGCCGGCGCCCAGGCGACCCAACCCGATCTCGCAGATCGTGGGCGGCCCGCCTCGCCAGCTCGCGGCGCTGACGGCGCTGTTCGCGGCCGGGCTCGTCGCCCTCGGCGCCCTCTTCTTGATGCTGATCGAGTCCCCGCCTGATGGCTTCGCCCTGACCTTCGGCGACCGCCTGCGCATCGCCACGTCGGTCGTCGCCTACACCCTGCCCCTGTTGCTCGCCGCCGCGCTGCTCCTGCGCGACGACGGCAGCCGGCGCTCGCCAGCCGTCGACGACGGCAGCTTCAACCTCGCTGCCGCCATCGTCGGTGGCTTCGCAGCCCTGCTCCTCTTGGGGCGGCTGCTCGCCAACCTCTTCGCCGCCGAGGGCTCCTCGTTCTTCTCCTTCTCGGGGGGTTTCGGCGGCTTCGCCGGCCGGCTGAGCACCTTCCTCATCGATCTCGGCGCCCTGCTCCTCGCCGCCGCGGTGACGTGGTGGGCGATCCAGCTCCGCAAGCAGGCGAAGCCCGCCGCCGGCGGCCCGGGCGGCTACGGCTCGCAGCCACAGCAGTACGGCCCGCCACCGCAGTACGGGCAACCCCCGCAGTACGGGCAGCCGCCGCCGTACGGGCAACCCCCGCCGTACGGGCAGCCCCCGCCGTACGGGCAGCCCCCGCAACCCGGCCAGCCCGGACCGGGCTACCAGCCCCCGCCACCGGGCCAGCCGTGAGCTAGCGGATGAGCTCGACGGCGAAGCCCTCGGCGGCCATGGTGCTGACGATCTCGCCGCGGTGGTCCGGATCGCGGGTCTCGAGGGTGACGAGGATCTCGACCTCGTCGACGCGGAGGGCGAGGCCGGAGCGATGGTGCTCGACGGACAACACGTTGAGTCCGAGGCGGGCGAGCGTGGCGGTGAGCGAGGCGAGCGCGCCCGGCCGGTCCGAGACGATCACCCGGACGACGAGGTAGCGCCCGGAGGAGGACAGGCCGTGGTCGATGAGCTTCATGAGCAGGAGCGGGTCCACGTTGCCGCCCGAGAGGACGGCGACGGCAGGGCCTGAGCCGGAGATCTTGCCAGCGAGCAGCGCCGCGAGCCCTACGGCGCCCGCCGGCTCGACGAGCGCCTTGGTCCGCTCCAACAAGAGCAGCACGGCCTGGCTGATCTCCTCCTCGGTGACGGTCACCACGTCGTCGACATAGGCCTGGACGTGGCTGAGCGTGAGGTCTGAAGGGCAGCGGAGGGCGATGCCGTCGGCCATCGTCCTCACCCGGTCGAGGGTGACGCAGCGCCCGGCCTCCAGCGAGGCGACCATCGCCGCTGCGCCGGCGGCCTCGACCCCGACCACGCGCACGCCGGGCCGGGTGAGCGCGAGCGCGGTGGCGACGCCGGCGATGAGACCACCCCCGCCCACCGGCACGACGACCACCTCGGCGTCGGGCGCCTGGTCGGCCAGCTCGAGGCCGACGGTGCCCTGGCCCGCCACGATCAGCGGGTCGTCGAAGGGCGGCACGAACGTGGCGCCGGTGGCCTCGGCGTGCTCGAGGGCGGCGGCGATGCAGTCGTCGACCACCTCACCGGCGAGGCGCACCTCGGCGCCGTAGGCCCTGGTGGCGGCGACCTTGGGGAGCGGCGCGGTCGCCGGCATGAAGATCGTGGATGCGATGCCGGCCAGGTCGGCGGCGAGGGCGACGCCCTGGGCGTGGTTGCCCGCCGACGCCGCCACCACGCCGGCGCTGACCGCCGGATCGAGGCGGGAGATGCGGTTGTAGGCGCCCCGGATCTTGTAGCTGCCGGTGCGCTGCAGGTGCTCGCCCTTGAACGACAGGGGCCGGCCGGCCAGCGTGCTGAGCGAGGACGACGCCGTCACGGGCGTCGCCCGGATGACCGGCGCCACGCGCTCGCGCGCGGCCTGCAGGTCGTCGAGGGAGATCACCGACGGGTGACGCTACTGTCGGACAGCGGGCCCAGGCGGTTGGCGCTCGCGACGGGGACCCCCGTATGCTTGCCCTTCGACGTCGGGCGACCCGGCTGCCACTGGCGCCCGCCCCCGAAGAAGAGAGCTCTCCTGTGCGCACGTACCAGCCATCGCCAACCGAGATCCAGCGCGCCTGGCACGTCGTGGACGCAGAGGACCTCGTCCTCGGCCGCCTCGCGACTGAGGTCGCCCGCATCCTCCGGGGGAAGCACAAGCCCATCTTCGTGCCCCACATGGACACCGGTGACCACGTCATCATCGTCAACGCGTCGAAGGTGGTCCTCACCGCCGACAAGGCCGAGAAGAAGGTCGCCTACCGCCACACCGGCTACCCCGGTGGCCTCCGCGAGACCCGCTACACCGACCTGATGGCGCGCAAGCCCGAAGAAGCGGTCCGCAAGGCGATCAAGGGCATGCTCCCGAAGAACCGCCTCGGTCGCTCGATGCTCGGCAAGCTCAAGGTCTACGCCGGCCCGACCCACCCGCACTTCGCCCAGCGCCCGGCCCCGCTCGACCTCGCGTCGGCGCGTCGCACGGACTGATCCGACAAGCCGAACAACCCCTGCAAGCCGAGAGAGGCACCATGGCCACCAAGCCGCTCATCCAGACCACCGGTCGCCGCAAGGCAGCGGTCGCCCGCGTTCGCCTGCGCGAGGGCGAGGGGACCATCACCGTCAACGGCCGGGCCTTCGCCGAGTTCTTCCCGTCGGAGACCCACCAGATGGTCGTCACCGAGCCGTTGCGGCTCACCACGACCGCTGAGAGCTACGACGTCGACGTCACGATGCACGGCGGCGGCACCACCGGCCAGGCCGGTGCGCTGCGCCTCGGCATCGCCCGTGCGCTCATCGCCCTCGACCCCGAGCTGCGACCCGTGCTGAAGGCGGCCGGCTTCCTCACCCGTGACGCGCGTGAGAAGGAGTCCAAGAAGTACGGGCTCAAGAAGGCCCGCAAGGCGCCTCAGTACTCCAAGCGCTAGTCGCGGCGACCGCCGTGGGCCTGCGGTTCGGCACCGACGGGGTGCGCGGTGTCGCCGGCACCGAGCTGACCCCTGAGCTGGTGCTCGCCCTCGGGCGGGCTGCCGCCCGGGTCCTGTGCGGGACCGGGACGGCCGTCCACGACCGTCCGCGCCTCGCCGTGGCCCGCGACACCCGTCGCTCGGGGCCGCTGCTCGAGGCCGCCTTCGCGGCCGGGGTCGCCGCCGAGGGCGTCGAGGTCGACCTGCTCGGCGTCCTGCCCACGCCGGGACTCGCCAGGGTGGCGGCGTCGGAGGGCATCGCCGCGGCGATGGTCTCGGCGTCGCACAACTCGTTCGCCGACAACGGGATCAAGCTGTTCGGGACCGGTGGGGCGAAGCTCGAGGCGGCGACCGAGCGGGCGCTCGAGGCCGTCCTCGACGAGATCCGGGCGACCGGACCGGGGGAGGGGCGCTCCGGGGGCGCCCTCGGCACCGTCACCGAACGGGACGCGGCGAGCGCCGCCTACGTGGACGCCCTCGCCGCCGCTTTCCCTCCCCGCTGCCTCGAGGGCCTCGTCGTCGTGGTCGACTGCGCGAACGGCGCGGCCTCGGCGGTGGCGCCGGCCGCCCTGAGCCGGCTCGGGGCGTGGGTCGAGGTGCTCGCCGCCGAGCCGGACGGCACGAACATCAACGACCGGTGCGGCTCGACCCATCCCGAGGCGCTCGCGGAGGCGGTCCTCGCCGCCGGCGCCGACGTCGGCCTCGCGCTCGACGGCGACGCCGACCGGGTCCTCGCCGTCGATGCCGACGGCACCCTCGTCGACGGCGACCAGCTCATCGCCCTCTTCGCCGACGACCTCCGGGCCAAGGGCCTCCTCCGCCACGACGCCGTCGCGGTGACGGTCATGTCCAACCTCGGCCTGCGCCTCGCCCTCGACCGCAAGGGCATCGAGGTGGTGGAGACCCCGGTGGGCGACAAGCACGTGCTCGAGGCGATGCAGGCCCGTGGCCTCTCGCTCGGCGGCGAGCAGTCCGGCCACATCATCTTCTCGGACCACGCCGCCACCGGTGACGGCACGTTCACGGGCATCGCCCTCGTCGACCTCATCGCACGCTCCGGCCACACCCTCGCCGAGCTCGCCGGCGAGGCGATGGACCGGCTGCCACAGGTGCTGCGCAACGTGACCGTCGGCGACCGGGACGGTCTCGCCGACGCCGCCCCCGTCTGGGATGCCGTCGCCGAGGTCGAGGCCGAGCTCGGCAGCACGGGGCGGGTCCTGCTGCGCACGAGCGGCACCGAACCGCTCGTCCGGGTCATGGTGGAGGCACCGACCGAGGCTCTCGCAGCCTCCGCCGCCGACCGCCTCGTCGGCGTGGTGTCCGAGACCCTTGCCTGACCACCGGGGCCCCTCCGTACTGGCGGTGCTGGCCGCGCCGGTGCCCACAGGGTCACCGCCAGTTCGGCTGGCGCGGGGTAGAAGGGGCTGGTGACGTCGAAGGACACATCTGGGGCGGTTCCGCCGAGCACGGCGCAGGCCTTCGAGGCGATCGGCATCCCGGTCGCGGTGCTCGTCGAGGACGGCACGATCGTCGCCACGAACGCGTCCTGGCGCGCCGAGGTGGGCGAGCGGGGCGCGATCGGTTCCCGCTACCTCGACAGCCTGCGGGAGACCCGCGTCCACGACGCCGACCTCGTGGTCTTCCTCGAGCAGGGCATCGGCAGGGTCCTCGCCGGCCGCAGCGCACGCTTCGAGCTGGAGCACCCGCTCGTCGGGCCCGTCGGGGAGCGGTGGCGGCTGCTCGTCGTGACCAGGGCGGAGGGGGGTGCGGTGGTCCTCCACGTCGACGTGACCGCCCACCACGACGTGCGGGAGCTCCTCGACGCCACGGCTCACCGCGACCCGCTCACCGGCCTGCCGAACCGCCTCGCCATCACCGAGCGGCTGACGTACGCGATCGAACGTGGCCGGCGCCAGGGCACGGACGTCGCGGTGGTCTTCCTCGACCTCGACGGCTTCAAGGCGGTGAACGACAGCCTCGGCCACGGTGTCGGAGACGAGGTCCTCGCCGCGGTCGGCCGCCGCCTGGCAGGCACGATCCGGGCCGAGGACGCGCTGGGGCGCTGGGGAGGGGATGAGTTCGTCGTCGTGGTGGAGGGTGGCGAGGCGGCGGTGCGCCTCCTCGCGAGCCGGTTGCACGCCACCCTGGAGCTGCCCATGGCCGTCCCCGGCCAGCAGCCGGTGGCCGTCACGGTGTCGATCGGCGCGGCCGCGGTCCGACGGGGGGACCGGCCCGAGGACGTCCTCGCGCGGGCCGACCTCGCCATGTTCGAGGCCAAGCGCGGCGGCGGCTCCGTCGTCCTGGCGGGATCGGGTCCCGCCGAGGACGAGCGGTAGCCTTCCCGTCCATGTGCGGGATCATCGCCGTCGTCTCGCGTCCGCCCCGGCGGACCCCGCCGGCGCGCGCCGCGCTGCTCGGACCGCTCGAGGCGGCGGCTGGCGCCCTCAAAGGCGTGGACGTCGACGAAGCGGCGTCCCGTCTCGGCACCGCCGCCGACCTCGTCGCCGACGTCGATGCGCTGCTCCACGGCGTCCCGGGCCTCCAGTGCCTGCTCGACGAGGCTGACCTCCCCGCCGCCATCGATGGGGCCGCCGCCGAGGTGGAAGGGGCCGTCTCGACGGTGGAGGCCGTCCTCGACGCCGCCGGGCCGGCGCTCTCCGGCGCGGCCCTCGAAGCCGCCAACGCCGCCCTCCTCCGCCTCCGCGACGCCACGTGGGCCATCCGTCGGGACCGGCTCCGCACCGCCGAGGCGGTCGCCGACCTCGCCGGACCGGGCGCGGGACCGGCGGCCATCGCCGCGTTCGCCAGCGTGCAGATCGCCCTGTCCGCCCTCGACCGCCTCGAGGTGCGGGGCCGCGACTCGGCCGGGCTCCACCTCCTCGTGTCCGGGCACGGCCTCGACCGCGGTGACGAGCGCATCGCAGCATCGATCGCGGCCCGAGCGGCCGATCCCCGGTTCACGTCAGGCGCGGTGCGCACGCCCGACGGCCTGTTGAGCGTCGTCTACAAAGCGGCCGCCGAGATCGGCGAGCTCGGCGACAACGGCCGGGCGCTGCGCGCCGCGGTGCGCAGCGATGGTCTCCTGCGGGACGCGCTCGCCGCCGAGGGGGCCCGGGTCGCCGTGCTGTGCCACACCCGCTGGGCGAGCGTGGGCATCGTGTCGGAGGCGAACGCCCACCCCCTCGACTCGTGCGAGCTCGACATGCCGTGCGCCGCCGCGCCCTACGTCGTCGCCGCCGCCAACGGTGACGTCGACAACCACCTCGTGCTGCGCGAGCGCCAGGGGCTGCGCATCGCACCCGACATCACGACCGACGGCAAGGTCATCCCCACGCTCGTGTCGCGCCGCATCGCCGAGGGCGGCGACACCGTCGACGCGTTCAGGGGCGCGGCGGCCACGTTCGACGGGTCGGTCGCCATCGCCGCCAGCGTGGCAAGCGAGCCGCACCGGATGCTCCTGGCCTTGCGGGGGAGCGGTCAGGGCCTGTTCATCGGCCTCGCCGAGGACGCGTTCGTCGTGGCCAGCGAGCCCTACGGCCTCGTCGAGGAGACGTCTCGCTACGTCCGGATGGACGGGGAGAGCCCCCAGGGGCACAGCGGGCGACCGGGGCAGGTCATCGTCGTCGACGGCGACGCCGGCGGCGACCTCGAGGGGCTGCGGCGGTTCGCCTACGACAGCACGGAGCTGCCCGTCGGCCAAGCGGACGTGCACGTAGCCGAGGTGACCACGCGCGACATCGACCGGGGCGAGGCGCCGCACTACTTCCTCAAGGAGGTCGCCCAGGCACCGTCCTCGGTGCGCAACACCTTGCGGGGCCGCATCGCCGAGCGTGACGGCCGTCCCGCGGTCGTGCTCGGGGAGGACACGCTGCCGGCGCACGTCCGGGCGCGCCTCGCCTCCGGTTCGATCCGCACTGTCTACGTGATCGGCCAGGGAACGGCGGCCATCGCCGGGCGCAGCGTGGCCGCCGCCGTCGAGCGGGCGTTCGCCGGCGACCGGTCGGCGCTCCCCGTGCTGCGGGCCGAGGCCGTGCCCGCCACCGAGCTCTCGGGGTTCCGGCTCGCCGACGAGATGTCGGACGTGCTCGTCATCGCCATCAGCCAGTCGGGGACCACCACCGACACGAACCGCACCGTCGACCTGCTGCGAGCCCGTGGTGCGGTCGTGATCTCGATCGTGAACCGCCGGGGCAGCGACCTCGTCGAGAAGAGCGACGGGGTGCTCTACACGTCCGACGGCCGCGACGTGGAGATGAGCGTCGCGTCGACCAAGGCGTTCTACGCCCAGATCGCCGCCGGGTTCCTGCTCGCCCAGTGTCTTGCCGATGCCGCCGGAGCGCTCGACCGGGCCCGGGCCGGTGACCTGCTCGACGGCCTCCGGGTCCTCCCCGACGCGATGGAGGCGGTGCTCGAGCGCCGCGAGCTCATCGCGCTCGCGGCCGCCACCCACGCCCCGTCCCGCCGCTACTGGTCGATCGTCGGCAACGGCGCGAACCGGATCGCCGCCGAGGAGATCCGGATCAAGCTGAGCGAGCTCTGCTACAAGGCGATCGCGTGTGACGCCACCGAGGACAAGAAGCACATCGACCTCTCCTCCGAGCCTCTGATCGTCGTGTGCGCGGCAGGGCTCACCGGTCCCAACGCCGACGACGTGGCCAAGGAGGTGGCGATCTTCCGCGCCCACAAGGCTGCTCCGATCGTGTTCGCCACCGAGGGCCCCGGCATCGAGCGCTTCTCCTCTGCGCTCGCCACGATCCCACTGCCGGTCGTGCACCCCGAGCTCGGCTTCGTGCTCTCGGCGCTGGCCGGCCACCTGTTCGGCTACGAGGCCGCCCTCGCCATCGACGCCGGCGCGCTCCCGCTGCGCGAGGCGCGGGCGGCGGTCGAGGCGGCGGTCGAGGGCCCGCCCCAGGCGCTGCTCGAGCGGCTCGCCCCTGGCCTCGCCGGGCCGGCGGGCCGCTTCCTCGAGGGCGTCCGGGTTGGCGTCTACGACGGCCACCTCCAGGCCAGCACGACGCTGCTGATCGCCTCGCTGCTCCGGTACGCGACGAACCTGCTCCCCCTCGAGGCCTACGAGATCGACTTCGGCGTGCTCGGCACCCCCTCGACCGTCGTCGACGACCTCACCGAGGCGCTCACCTCCGGCATCGATGAGCTGACCCGGCCCGTCGACGCGATCAAGCACCAGGCGAAGACGGTGACCGTCGGGATCTCCCGCTCCGAGGACGCCCTCATGGCCTCGGACCTCGCGCAGGCCGTGCTCGCCGCAGGTGCCTCCCGGGACCGGTTGAGCTACCGGACCCTCTCCACGCTCGCCGCCCTCGACCCCGCGGTGGCGAGCGTGGACGGCCACACCAGCTACCGGATCGAGGGCGACCTCGCCGACGCCGCCACCGTGCACGTGGTCGACAAGGGCGGCATCGCCGCCGGGATGACCTCCCGGACCGAGACCGATCCCCAGTCCGCCCTCCGGGGCACGAAGCACCGGGCCGCCACCCAACGTCAGGTGACGGTGGCGAGGGGCCGCAGCGACGGCCGCACCGTCGTGATCGTGCCGGAGATCAAGGACAACCAGGTCGTCGGCCTCACCCTCCTGCACGTCACGTTCGCCGGCACCCTCGACCCCACGACGTCGAGGGCCGTCCTCGAGGGGTACCAGGGTCGGTACGCGGCGCTCACCGACGCCGTGACCGAGACGGAGCCGTCGCTGCGCGACGAGGTGCTCGGGACGATCCCGATCGTCGACCTCCTGACCGAGCCCGTCCACGTGCTCGCGGACCTGTGGCGCCCGGGCGTCTGAGCCGGCGGCCGTGATCGGCATCGGCACCGACCTCGTCGAGCTCGACCGGTTCCGTACCGTGCTCGCCCGCACCCCGAGCATCGCCGAGCGCATCTTCTCCGACGAGGAGCGCGCCTACGCCGACCGCCGCAGCGACCCCACCGAGCGGCTCGCCGTGCGATTCGCCGCCAAGGAGGCGGTCATGAAGGCGATGGGCGTCGGGCTCGGCGCCTTCCCCCTCCGCGACGTCGAGGTCGTGCGAACCGACGCCGGCCAGCCCACCGTCACCCTGCGGGGCCGAGCCGCCGAGCTCGCCACCGAGCGAGGCGTGCGGACCTGGCACCTCACGCTCGCCCACACCGAGAACCTCGCCCACGCCATCGCCGTCGCCCTGTAGCGCCCGGTACGGTGCGGTTCGTGGTGCCCGTCGTGACGCCGGAGGAGATGCGGGCCATCGACGCCGAGGCGGTCGAGCCGACCGAGGTGCTGGTCGACCGGGCGGGCCGGGCGGTGGCCCGGGCCACGCTGCGACTCCTCGGTGGCGCCTACGGGCGGCGCGTGGTGGTGATAGCAGGGCGGGGCAGCAACGGCGCCGACGGTCGGGTGGCGGCGCGGCGCCTCGAGCTCGCCGGCGTCCGCGTCGCGCTGGTCGAGGCGGGCGTGGCCGCGATCCCGAGCTGCGACCTCGTGGTCGACGCCGCCTACGGCACGGGCTTCCACGGCGCGTGGGAGTCGCCCGAGGTGGGCACCGCCCCCGTCCTGGCGGTCGACCTCCCGAGCGGCGTCGACGGGTTGACGGGTGAGGTGTCCGCGCGGGCGCTCGAGGCTGTCAGCACCGTGACGTTCGCAGCCCTGAAGCCGGGGCTCCTGCTCGGCGCGGGTCGGGCACTGGCCGGCGAGGTGGAGGTGGTCGACATCGGCCTCGACGTCTCGCGCGCCTGCGCCCACCTGGTGAACGACGCCGACGTCGCGTCGTGGCTCCCCGACCGGGGCCAGGACGCCCACAAGTGGCAGGACGCCGTCTGGCTCGTCGCCGGCAGCCCGGGCATGGCCGGCGCCGCGGCGCTCGCCGCACGGGGTGCGCAACGGGCGGGCGCCGGCTACGTGCGGGTCTCGACACCGGGCGGGGCGCCGGGCGACGGCATCCCCGTGGAGGCCGTCGGCACGGTGCTGCCGGCGTGCGGCTGGGCAGCCGAGGTGTTGGACGGCTGTCGCCGCTTCGGAGCGCTGGCGGTGGGCCCCGGCCTGAGCCGGGCCGAGGGGACCGCAGCGGAGGTCCGGTCGCTCGTCGAGGGCCACGGTGACCTGCCGCTCGTCGTCGACGGCGACGGGCTCCACGCCCTCGGCGAGGCGCCGAGCGTCGGCTGCGGCGTCGTGCTCACGCCGCACGACGGGGAGTACGCCCGTCTCGCCGGGCACGCTCCCGCGGCCGACCGGCTCGACGCTGCCCGCTCGCTCGCGGCCACCACCGGCGCGGTCGTGCTGCTGAAGGGGTCGACCACCGTCATCGCCGATCCCACCGGCCAGGTGCTGGTGACGGCGACCGGTGGTGCCCGGCTGGCCACCGCCGGCACCGGTGACGTGCTCACCGGTGTGCTCGCTGCCCTGCTCGCCACCGGCGTCTCGCCGCTGCACGCCGCCGCCGCCGCCGCCCACCTCCACGGTCGGGCGGGGAACCTAGGCTGGCGGCGAGGTCTGGTCGCCGGCGACCTGCCGGATCTCCTGCCGGCCGCGTTCGACGGCCTCCGAACCAGCTGAGGAGCCCCATGCCCCGCCAGATGCTCGTGCGCCAGGTGATGACGACCGATGTCGTCACCTTCACCCCCGACGAGGACGTGGAGACCGCCACCAAGCGCCTCCTCGAACGTGGTGTCGACGGAGCGCCTGTCGTCGACGAGGAAGGGCGGGTCGTCGGCATCTTGAGCACCGACGACCTGCTCGTGCAGGAGACCCAGCTGCACTACCCGACGGTCTTCTCCCTGTTCGGCGCCTACCTGGAGCTGCCGTCCTCCCACCGGAAGTTCGAGGAGGAGCTGCGTCGGGCCGTCGGCGCCGTCGTCGGCGACGTGATGCACAAGGATCCGATCACGTGCGCCGCCGACGACACCCTCGAGCGGGCGGCGACCCTGATGCACGACCGCGACGTCTCGCGCCTCCCGGTCACGAGCGCCGGCCGCCTGGTCGGCATCATCGCCCGTGGCGACATCCTGCGAGCGCTGATCGGGCCCCGGCCCGCGTGACGTCGGCGCCGGGTGGGCGGACGGCTGCCGCAGCGACGGTCCTGGCCCGCCGGCCGGCATGGGCCGTCATCGACCACGGTGCGGTCGCCACCAACGTGGCGCTCCTCGCCGAGCGGGCTGACCCCGCCGCGCTGTGCGCGGTCGTGAAGGCCGACGGCTACGGGCACGGAGCGGTCGAGGTCGCCTGCACCGCGCTGTCGGCGGGCGCGTCGTGGCTCGCCGTAGCCATCACCGCCGAGGGGGCGGCGCTCCGAGCCGCCGGCATCGACGCGCCGGTCCTCGTGCTCGGCGAGCCCGCGCCCGACGAGTGGGACGACGTGGTCTCGCTCGACCTGCGCCCCACCGTCCACGGGGGGCGAGCGGTCGCCGGGCTGGGCGAGGCCGCCGCTCGCCACGGCGTTGCGCTCCCCGTGCACCTCAAGGTCGACACCGGCATGCACCGGATCGGGGTGGCGCCCGCTGAGGCGCTGGCGCGGGCGACCGAGGTCGTGGACCACCCCGCCCTCGTGCTGGAGGGCGTCTGGACCCACTGCCCTGTCGCCGACGAGCCCGGGAACCCGTTCACCGCCGGGCAGGGAGAGCGGTTCGACGCGGTCGTCGAGGAGCTCGCCGCGGCGGGCATCCGGCCGCCGATCCTCCACGCCGCCAACTCGGCGGCGACGATCGACCACCCGGCGCTGCACCACGACATGGTCCGCTGCGGCATCGCCGTCTACGGACTCGACCCGAGCCCTGCCCTCCACGGCCGGCTGCCGCTGCGGCCTGCGCTGCAGCTCGCCGCATCGGTCACCGCCGTCCGGGTGGTGCCGGCCGGCGAGGCCGTCTCGTACGGCCTCCGCCGCCCGTGTGAGGTCGACACCGTCGTCGCCACCATCCCGCTCGGCTACGCCGACGGCGTCCCCCGGCACCTCGCTGCCGTGGACGGAAAGGCTCTCGTCGGCGGCCGCCGGCGCCCCTTCGCCGGCACGATCACCATGGACCAGGCCATGGTCGACTGCGGCCCTGCAGGCACCAGGGAGGCTGACACCGTGGCGGTGGGCGAAGAGGTCGTCCTGCTCGGCCGCCAGGGTGACGCCGAGGTCAGCGTCGCCGAGTGGGCCGAGCGCCTCGGCACGATCACCTACGAGATCACCTGCGGCATCGGCCCCCGTGTCCCCCGCCGCCACATCGGCGGTGGCGCGTGAGCGGGGTGGACCTCGGCGTCGACGGGGTGTTGGTCGGGCACTGGAGCGACCCGGTGGCGAGGACCGGGTGCACCGTCGTCCGGCTCCCCCCCGGGAACGTGGCGTCGGGGGAGGTGCGCGGCGGCGCTCCCGCCACACGGGAGCTCGACCTCCTGGTGCCGGGACGGCTCGTGCGCCACGTGGACGCCGTCGTCCTCACCGGCGGCTCCGCCTTCGGGCTCGCCGCCGCCGACGGCGTCGCCCGCGCCTGCGAGGCGGAGGGCATCGGGTTCCCGACAGGGTCGGGACCCGTGCCGATCGTCGTCTGCATGGCGATCTACGACCTGGCAGTCGGTGACCCTGCCGTCCGGCCCGGCCCCGAGCAGGGCGCGGCCGCGTGGCGCGCCGCCTTGCCGGGACAGGTCGCAACCGGCGCGGTCGGCGCCGGCACCGGCGCGACGGTGGGGAAGTGGCGCGGTCCGGACGGGATCGTGCCCGGTGGGCTGGGCGTGGCCACCGCCACCCACGGCGACCTCACCGTCAGCGCCCTCGTGGTGGTGAACGCGGCGGGCGACGTCGTCCCCGCCGCCACCGAGCCCGCTGACGACCTCCAGTGCCTCGCCGGCGCTGGCGCAGACCCCGGCCTCGGCACGAACACCACCGTCGGGGTCGTCGTGACCAACGCGCGCCTCGACGAGCTGGGCTGCCTTGCCGCGGCCCAGGGCGCGCACGACGGCCTTGCCCGGGCGATCCACCCACCCCACCTCTCCGTGGACGGCGACGCCGTGGTCGCCGCCGCCACGGGCGAGGTCGACGCGTCGCCGGACCAGGTGCGGACCTTGGCGGTCCTGGCCTTCGCCGCCGCCATCCGCCAATCCGTCGAGCGCTGACCCGCACAACCGCTTTAGGGTGAGAACCATGCGCGCGCTCGCTGCCATGACCGCCCTCGCCCTCCTCCTCGCCGGCTGCGGTGGCGACGACGACGACGGCACGGCGATCGACGAACCTTCTGCCGAGGAGAGCCCGGACGGGATGACCGACGGGGGCGCCACCACCGACGAGGGCGAGAGCTTCGCTCTGGAGCTGACCGGCCTGTCGGAGGTGCCCGGCCCCGGGGACGAGGAGGGCAGCGGCACGGCGGAGATCACCCTCGGCGAGGGGGAGGCGTGCGCCGACGTCGAGGTCACGCTCGGATCACCGCCGCAGGCCATGCACATCCACGAGGGCACCGCGGAGGGGGCCGGGCCGATCGTCATCGACTTCGGACCCGTCACCCAGGACGACGGTTGGTCCATCTGCGTCGTTGCGGACCAGGCGGACCTCGACGACATCAGCGCCGATTCCAGCAACTACTACCTCAACGTCCACAACGCCGACTTCCCTGACGGCGCGGTGCGAGCGCAGCTCGGCTGAGCCACGGCGATGCCGTCGTGGTGGCGGCCGTCCGTCGCGTGTCATGCCGGCCCTAGCATCGGCGCCGTGGACGCGCTCGAGACGCTCGCTGTCGCGGAGAGCCCCTGCCCTCGCGGCGAGCTCGCCCCCGGGCGGGCACGGCTCGCCCTGGAGGCGGCATGAGCGAGCGCAGCGAGCGTGGCCCGAGCGGCCCGGCCGCAGGCCAGGAGCGGACCGCGTGAGCGCCGCCTTGACGGCCGCGACGTCGACCGTGAAGGAGACCCAGGCCCTCGGCGCGGCGCTGGCGGAGATCGCGCAGCCACGCGACATCGTGTTGCTCTCCGGGGACCTGGGCTCCGGGAAGACCGCGTTCGTGCAGGGCTTCGCGGGCGGGCTCGGCGTGCTGGAGAACGTCGTGAGCCCGACGTTCACGATCGCCCGCGACTACGAGGGCCGGCTGCGCCTCCACCACCTCGACGTCTACCGGCTCGACCACCTCCAAGAGGCGATCGACCTCGGTCTCGCCGAGCTCACCGACGACGGCGGTGTGACGCTGATCGAATGGGGTGAGGTCGTCATCCCCGCCCTGCCTCCGGACTACCTCGAGGTGCGCTTCTCCTACGGCGAGGATGACGACGACCGGGTCATCGGTCTGGTCCCGGTCGGCGTCCACTGGGTGGCCCGCATGGGTGCGCTGGCCGAGGTGCTCGCGCCGTGGCGGGGCGGCCGCTGATGCTCGTGCTCGGGATCAGCACGGCGACGGCCCAGGTGGGTTGCGCCATCGGTGGCCATGAGGGCGTCATCGCCTCGTTCCAGTCGTCGAAGGGCAAGCGCCACGCCGAGACGCTGGCGCCCGCCATCGAGTTCCTCACGACCCAGGCGCGGGTGCCGCTGCGGGAGATCTCCGCCGTCGCCGTCGACATCGGCCCGGGCCTGTTCACCGGCCTGCGGGTCGGGGTCTCCACCGCGAAGGCGCTCGCCTCGACCCTCCGTGTCCCGATGATCGGGGTCACCAGCCTCGACCTGCTGGCGTTCCCGGTGCGCTGGTCCGACCGACGCATCGTCTCGGTGGTGGACGCCCGGAGGGACGAGGTCTTCTTCAGCTTCTACCGACAGGTGCCCGGCGGCGTGCAGCGGCTCTCCCCTTACCGGGTCGGTTCACCCGGTGAGCTGTGCTCGGAGATCCAGGCGGTCGGCGGCGAGGTGCTGGCGGTCGGTGATGGCGCGATCCGCTACCGCCACGACCTCGCCGAGCTGACCCGCGTCGAGGTCGGCGACGGGGTCCTCGCCTTCCCGTCGCCCGGTTCCCTCGTCGAGCTCGCGCACGCCAAGGCGCTCCGCGAGGAGTTCGTCCAGCCGTGGGACCTCGAGCCCATCTACCTCCGGAAGGCGGACGCCGAGATCAGCTGGAAGGTGCGTGAGCGGCCCACCGACCCGACCGGCGACGAGCAGGGGGCGGGCCGGTGAGGCGGGGGGCGGACCTGGCGCGGTCGCGGTGAGCGCCGTCCCGGTGCCCCGCCCCGAGGGCCTCACCGTCCAGCTGACGGCGATGCGGCGGCGCCACCTGCGGTCGGTGCTGCGGATCGAGGCGCTCGTCTACCCCCGCCCGTGGTCGCTCGGGTTGTTCCTCTCCGAGATCGGCCTCCGCACGACCAGGGTCTACGTCGTGGCGCGGGTGGGCCCCGGAGTGGTCGGCTACGCGGGTCTCCTGCTCGCAGCGGGTGACGGCCACATCACGACCGTCGCCGTGGACCCCGTGTGGCACCGCCACGGCATCGCCACCCGCATGCTCCTCGCGCTGGCGCGCGCCGGTGTGGACCGCGGGTGCACGAGCCTCACCCTCGAGGTCCGCCTCGCCAACGTCGGCGCGCAGAACCTGTACCGTCGCTTCGGGTTCGTGCCCGCCGGGATCCGCAAGGGCTACTACCAGGAGACCGCCGAGGACGCCCTCGTGATGTGGGCACACGACGTCGACCTCCCCGCGTACGCCGAGCGCCTCGACGAGATCGAGGCGGCCCTGCCGGGGACGACCCAGCTGGAGGGAGAGCTGTGAGAGAGCGGAGCGAGCGTGGCCCGAGCGGCCCGGCCGAAGGCCGAGAGCGGACGACGAGAGAGCGGAGCGAGCGTGGCCCGAGCGGCCCGGCCGAAGGCCGAGAGCGGACG
>JBBDQT010000121.1:0-1804 GCA_040905815.1 Acidimicrobiales bacterium | reverse complement strand
ACGAGAGAGCGGAGCGAGCGTGGCCCGAGCGAGCGTTTCGGCGCTGCACCCGGTCTCAAGGTGCTCGGCATCGAGACGAGCTGCGACGAGACGGCGGCCGCCGTGGTCGCCGGGGGCCACGACGTGTTGTCGTCGGTCGTGTCGAGCCAGGTCGACATCCACGCCCGCTACGGCGGCGTCGTGCCCGAGATCGCGAGCCGCGCCCACGTGGAGCTCCTGACCCCCGTGGTCGCCCAGGCCATGGTCGAGGCGGGTGTCGCCGACCACGAGATCGGTGCGGTGGCTGCCACGGTCGGGCCCGGCCTCGTCGGCTCGCTGCTGGTGGGCGTCAGCGCTGCCAAGGCCATGGCCCTCGTGTGGGACGTGCCCTTCGTCGCCGTGAACCACCTGGAGGCGCACATCTACGCCGCCTTCCTCGAGGACCCGACGCTCGAGCCCCCGATGGTCGTGCTCCTCGTCTCCGGCGGGCACACCCTGCTCGTCGCCTTCCACGGCCACGGCCGGTACCAGGTCCTCGGCTCGACGATCGACGACGCCGCCGGCGAGGCGTTCGACAAGGTGGCCCGCTACCTGGGGCTCGGCTACCCCGGAGGCCCCGCCATCGACCGGGTCGCCATGGACGGCGATCCCGAGGCGATCGCGTTCCCGCGCGCCATGCGGGGCGAGGGGTTCGACTTCAGCTTCTCGGGCGTGAAGACGTCGGTCGTGAACCACGTGCGCAAGCACCCCGAGGTCCGCACCGAGGACGTCGCCGCCAGCTTCCAGGCCGCTGTGGTCGACGTGCTCGTCGACAAGGCCCGGCGTGCGGCGGCCTCCATCGGCGCCACCGCGCTGTGCCTCGGCGGGGGCGTGGCGGCGAACTCGCTGCTGCGCGAGCGCATGCTCGACGCTTGCGTCGAGGACGGTCTCCACGCCTTCCTGCCCGCCCGTGCGATGTGCACGGACAACGCGGCGATGGTGGCGTCGGCCGGCTGGTTCCGTCTCGACGCCGACGGTCCGAGCGACCTCAGCCTCGGCGCCGACCCGAACCTGCGCCTCCCCACGGCCGCCATCAGCTGATCGGGCGACGGGGCACGCGCCTTCGTGTTGCCTCTTGCGCCCGACCGACCTATCGTTAGCACTCGACACCGGAGAGTGCTAACGACGGCTCGCCGGGCCACCACTAGCCAGCGCCCTACACGGAGGCCCTACATGAAGCTCCAGCCCCTCGACGACCGCATCGTCGTGCGTGCCAACGAGTCCGAGGCCACCACCGCCTCCGGCCTCGTGATCCCCGACACCGCCAAGGAGAAGCCCCAGCAGGGCGAGGTCCTCGCTGCCGGCCCCGGCCGCCGCAGCGAGATGTCCGGCGAGATCGTCCCGCTCGGCGTCAGCGTCGGCGACACCGTCGTGTACTCCAAGTACGGCGGCACCGAGATCGCGATCGACGGCGAGGACCTCTTGATCCTCACCAGCCGTGACGTGCTCGCCATCGTCCAGAAGTAGGGAAGGCCCCACATGTCCAAGATCCTGAAGTTCGACGAAGACGCCCGTCGCGCACTCGAGGCCGGTGTCGACCGCCTCGCCAACGCGGTGAAGGTCACCCTCGGCCCGCGTGGCCGCAACGTGGTGCTCGAGAAGAAGTTCGGCGCACCCACCATCACGAACGACGGCGTGAGCATCGCCCGCGAGGTCGAGCTCGACGACGTGTTCGAGAACATGGGCGCCCAGCTCGTGAAGGAGGTGGCGACCAAGACCAACGACGTCGCCGGTGACGGCACCACCACCGCCACCGTGCTGGCCCAGGCCATCATCAAGGAGGGCC
>JBBDQT010000120.1:0-1056 GCA_040905815.1 Acidimicrobiales bacterium | reverse complement strand
GAGCGCATCCAGAGCCCCGACTTCACCTGGGCGGTGCTGGCCATCCGCATCCAGCGGGAGGTCGGCGGCAACCTCGCCGAGCTCCTCGTCACCGTGGCCGACACGATGACGGCCCGGGACCGCCTCCGCCGCGACATCCGCTCGCTCACCGCCGAAGGCCGCGTGAGCGCCATGCTGCTCGGCTTCCTGCCCATCGCCATCGGCTTGGTGATCTACACGTCGAACCGGGAGTACATGAACGTGCTGCTCGAGGAGACCGTCGGGCAGTTCATGCTCGGCTTCACCGTGCTGCTCGCTCTCGGTGGTTTCTTGTGGCTCAAGAAGATCATCACGATCGAGGTCTGACATGGACTCCCTGCTCCTCGCCGCCATCGGCCTGTTCTCCGTGATCGTGCTCGTCTCGGTCGCTCTCACCAGCGGCTTCACCGACCGGGCGGAGGTCAGGGACTCGCTGCGCCTGCTCGGCGTGGCGGACGACGACCGCCGCTCCACGCTGCTGGCCCCGCTCGGGGCGCGCACGACGATCCCGCTGCTGAAGGGCATGGCTGGTCTCGGCCGGCGCTTCACCCCCGTCGGCTACATCGAGACGACCCGCAAGAAGCTGACGGCCGCCGGGCGGCCCACCGCAACGGACCTCGACCGGTTCCTCGTGTTGCGGGTCCTCTCTGTGGTGGCGATCCCCGTGCTCGTGTTCCTCCTCCTCGGCGTGGCGAAGCTCGAGGGAACCGGCGCTCTCGGCGCCGTTGTCCTCGTCGGCGTGGCCTGCCTCCTCGGGCCCGATGCGTCGCTGAACCGCCAGGTCGAGGCGCGGGCGAAGGAGATCCGCATCAAGCTCCCCGACGTCCTCGACCTCCTCACGATCAGCGTGGAGGCCGGCCTCGGTTTCGAGCAGGCGCTCGACCGGACGGCTGCCACCGTCCCGGGGCCGCTCTCCGACGAGTTCAACCGGATGCTCGGCGAGGTGCGGGCGGGGTCCCGCCGGTCGGACGCCATGCGGGCGCTCGAGGAGCGGGTGGACGTCGCTGAGCTGCGGAGCTTCGTGCTCGCCATCCTCCA
>JBBDQT010000119.1:0-6199 GCA_040905815.1 Acidimicrobiales bacterium | reverse complement strand
CGCTGGCCACCGAGGTCCTTGTCCGCCGTGTAGCCGACGAGATCGAGGATCAGCTCGACGACCCACCGACGAGTGAAGACCTCGCCGTAGTCAGCGCCGGGTTCGTGTGCGAGCTCAGCGAGGGCCACAGGCACCTCGAGAAGTGAGAGCTGAAGTGACGCAGCCATCTCCACCACCTACGAACATGAGTTCGATTGTAGCGGCCATGCTCTGCGCCACGGGTGGACCCAGCGTCACTGGTGTGACGCTAACGCCGGCGGGTAGCCCGGACGGAGATGGTCCAGCTGAGAGGTCACAGCGACAGGCCGAGGGATCGGTGGGGCGGCTCGACCTCTGGCTGCCGTCCGAGAGCCCGGTCGAGGCAACCGAGCGCCTGGACCGCCGCTCGGTTGCTGACCTCGAACGGGTCGTCGAACGAGCGGAGCTGCTGACGATCCACGATAGTGCTCGCCGACTCGAACGCGGCGTGATGCTGCGCAAGCCGGCCTGCAGCATCTCTCCAGAGCTCGAGCGGTCCGCCGCCCGCCGGCCGCTCCCCGACGGCGTCACGCACCGCCGCCGGCAGCATCGCCGTCGGGAGGTCCGCTCGGGCGTGTGCGTCGGTGGCGAGGGCATGCAGGGCCACGATCCTCTCCGATACGAGCTGTGGCACACGGGTGACCGCGGCCTCGGCCCGCACGAGCTTCCTGCGCGCCGCCACCTCGCGGAAGGCAAGGGTGGTGAGCTCACTTCGATCGCGAGTGAGGTCGTCGGGGATCCGCTCCACCTGGGCCCGGCAACGACGGAGCTCGTCGTGGTGGCGACGCCGAGAGAGCGGCCGGTCCAGCCTCTCCACGGTCGCCTCGGCGGTGCGCAACCGGTCTTCGAGGTCGCGGACGGAACGCTCGAGGTGCGCTCGCCGTCGCACCACCTCGTCGACCTGACGACGCGCCGGGGGGACGCCGGTCCGGGCGAGGCGGATCTCCCAGTCCAGCACCGCTGCCCGGCGCACGAGCGTGCGGAGCTCACCCGCTTCGAGCGGACGGCCGGAGCTCTCATCGGGATCCTGCTGCGACCGAGGCAGCGGCCGGTCGCCTCTGACGGCGATCGCTGGACGGTCGGTCCACGTTCGACTGAGCGCGTCGGTGAGCACGTCGGCGGGCGACTCCTCTCCCCGCACCACGACGAACGCTTCGTTGCTCTCCCGGCCGCGGGTCATCGGGACGTAGACCCCGGCGGCGCCAGCAGGTCCGTCGAGGAACAGGAACGACCGATCGACGGTCCGTCCCTGGCTGGCGTGGCTCGTCTCGGCGTAGGCCAGCTGCACGTGTTCCTTCACGTAGTCCGAGGGCAGGTGGACGCGACCGGTCCGCCCCTCGACCGTGAGGCTCCGGTCGTGGTGGACATCGGTGATCACCCACCGGTCCCGGTTCTTCACCATCTGCCGGCGGTCGGTGAGCAGCCGTCGATCGTTGTGGCGGGTGGCCACGACATCGCCGGGGTGCAGGTCGTACGGGCCCACCTGCACCGAGGGGCCTGCCCCGTCGAGCTGCCCGGCCTGGAGGCGACGGAGCTGGGCCTCGTGGTTGAGGGCGACGACGGATGCGTTCGTGGTGGCGGTGAGGGCCGCCGACTCGCCTCGTTGCACCGCCTGCCACCACGCCTCCACGGCGGCGATGCGCATCCGGCGCTCGGTGCCTCCTCGGAGCCGGCCATGGTGCTCGTAATCATCGAGGACCGTCACGTCCCCCCGGCGGAGGCGCAGGCTTGCGGATGCCTCCCACCCCTCGTTGAATCGGTGGACCCGGCCGAGCTCGATCGCGTCGAAGGTCTCGACGAGGTGCCCGAACATGCCGGCCCGGCCGACCGCGGAGAACTGCAGGGGGTCGCCGACGAGCACGAGCCGCCAGGTCCGTCGCTCGGCCAGGTCGAACAGCTCGGCGAGCCGATCCGTGGACACCATCGCGGCCTCATCGACGATGACGGACGATCCGGCAGGCAGGTCGAAGCGATGGTCGGGCGGGCGATCGAGGTGGTGCTCGATGAGAAGCTTGTCCAAGGTGTCGGCGTCGACCCCGGCGTCGACTCGCAGCACCTCGGCCGCTGCCGCCGACGGTGCGACCCCGAAGACCACGCGTCCCTCCGACCGCAGCTGGTCGACGGCTGGCCGCAAGGCGGTCGTCTTGCCGGTCCCGGCAGGGCCGACGGCGAGCACGAGGGGTCGGTCACCAGCCGCGGCGGTGGCGAGCGCGCGCTGAGCCGGTGTGAGGTGGTCGACGGCGTCGACCTGGTGATCATCTCCGCCAGCGGCGAGGCGCCGCTCGGCCAACGCGAGGAGGCGCTCCTCTTGGGAGAGGACCTCGGGCGTGGTCAGGATCCGTTCGGTTGCCCCCTCGGTGATCGGGCGCCCGTCTCTCCGCCGGGTCGCACCAGCAGGCACCGGGCGGGACAGGTCGACCATGTTCGACACGGTGAGGTCCTCGGCCAAGGAGTCGAGGGACCGGCTCAGCTCGCTCGCCGGGACGGCCAGATCGGTCGGCGCCGCAGCAGCCAGCTCTCGCACCACTTCGGCCACCCGCCATGTCGACTGCTTCGAGACGAGGGCCGCCAGCGCGTCCTCAGCCATCTCTTCCTTCGTCGGCTCGTCGATGTGCGCCACTCCCTGCTGGCGTGAGAGCGCGCCGAGGACGAGGCGCTCGGATGCGAACCCGAGATCGGTGAGGCGCTCGTCCCACTCGTTGTGGAGGGTCCGAGGGTCGGCGTCCTGCTTGGGTGGCCGGGTGTCGAGGACGGCCTCACGCTGGAGCCGCCATCGCTCCCGAGGCGTCGGATGCCGGTCGAACGTGTCGATGAAGCGGTCGACCTTCTCCTCGATCCGGTCGTTGATCGCCTCGCTTCGCTGGGAGAACTCATCGAGGACGGCGTCCGGGACGTCTCGGATCTCGGCGATGCCGTTCTTCGGTGTCTTCCAGCGGACGCCGAGGCGGGCGGTGAGCTCGGACCGCAGCCCGGCGTGGTAGAGCCGGCTGAGCGTCTGCTGGTCCTGCTTGATCGTGCGGGCGTCGAGGGCCAGCCAACGTCCATCGGGCGAGAGCACCCGGTTCGGGATGACCACGTGCGTGTGGAGCTGCGGGTCGAGGGCCCGACTGGAGTGCTGCCGGAAGGCGGCGACGATGATGCCCTCCGCGTCGAACACGCAGACCTCGCCGTTGACCCTGTACCGGCAGTGGGCATGACGCTCGATCCAAGCGACCACGGCGGAGACCGCGGCATCGTGGGCGCCGACGACCTGAGAGCGCACGTCCTCATCGCCGAAGGCGAAGAGCACCGAGACCGACTTGGGAGCCGAGCACGTCACGTCGAAGCCCCGCGTGGTGGACTCGGTGTGGGCGGATCCCAAGAGCTGCCCCGTGCGCGGGTCGACACCGCCCATGAGGGCGAGGAAGTCGTCCTCGTCCACCGCTCCCGAGAGCCCGAGGCGGGCGGCTCCTCCACCGAGCCACTGGCCGGGGGGCTCGCTCTGGTCGAGGTAGTAGCCCAGCTCTCGCTCGACGTAGTACCGACCGGCGTCGCTGCCCTTGAGCGTGAGCGTCCGCGGCGCCGTCATGAGAGCCTCACACCCGTGGGTGTGCACTCGTCTGTTGGTGGTTGAGACGGGTTGCCGAGGGAGCGTGGGTTCATCAGCAGCCCAGTCAGGCGGCGTCGTTGGCGACGACGGTGATGCCGGAGTTCTCGAGGTGGACGACGTAGGTCGGCGTCGCGAACGGACCTGCAGCGATGGTGACGGGCTCGATCACGCCGGCGCGCACGAGCTGGCGCAGCCGGCGGTGGACGCTGTCCTTCGACAGGAGCTCGAGGCGGTCGGCGATCTCCCTCGTGCTCGCCCGAGCCAGGAGATGACCATCGACCTCGCTCGCGTGCGCGAGCAGGTCGTGGAGGACGGCGACGGCCTGGGGGCCGTGGTGGCGCAGGAAAGTGAGCGCCGCGGGGTACCGGTGCTCGATGCGGACCTCAGGCGGCATGATCGCCCCCGGCGCCGGCATCGGTCTCGATCAGTGCCAGGCGCAGGAGTGCCGCGGTCGGGATGCGGAGGGCGCGCCCGAACTGGACGACCGGGATCCCTTCCTTGCCGCCGGTCTCACGCCAGCGCCGGGTCTGCTCGTAGATCTGCGACCGCCCGAGCTGCGAGCGCTTGGACCTGGTCGATCCTCAGGAACGGGGGTAGCTCCTCGAGCCGCATCGAGCCTCCCTGCAGGTTCTCCCGCAACATAGCACTAGCGTAATTGTACATAGCATGATGTAATGACGGGGTGGAAGGCGCAACCCTCAACGGCACCTCACCTGTCCTCGATCTGAGACACCCGATCTGATGGCCAAGGCGCGCAAGGCGAGCGGGCGCTCTTGGAGTGCGGGCCAGGTGGTCGCACACAACCTGACGAAGGCGCGCCTGCTCCGAGGGCTGACGCAGGTGGAGGTCGCCGAGCGGCTCACCCGGTTCAGCGGTTCGAACTGGAGCCAGGCGACGGTGGCGCAGGCCGAGGGCTCGGTCGGCGGTGAGCGGATCCGCCAGTTCACGGCCAACGAGCTCGTGGCCCTCGCCCGCACCTTCGACCTCCCGGTGCTGTACTTCTTCCTGCCGCCTGATGACGGCGAAGGCCGCCTCGTGACCGACGATGCGAAGGAGGGGCTGCCGTGGGAGTACCTGCTCGTCGTCCTGCTCGGCCATCGCCGCAACTTCCCGGTGCTCGCCGATCGCACCGCGAACTGGGCGCAGCTGCTGGCCGACGGGATCGACGTCCCTCGCTCCGACACGCTGCCTGGTGACGATGCGGTCCTCAGTGAGATCGCTGGCACCCGCCACCGGGACCCGCTGTTGCCCGAGGACGTCCTCGCGGCGGTGTTCCACGGCCTCGCCGCACGTCACATACGGGGCGCGCCGCAGCCCGGCGACGACATCGCCGCCGTCGCCGCCAACCTTCGCGGTCTCGCCGATGCGCTGACCGTCTTCGCCAGCTACCGGCCCGGTGAGTTCGTCGACGAACGAGTGGTCGCCGAGGTTGCCGAGCAGCGTCGGCAACGCGAGCACCGGCGGCGGGCGCCGGCCGAGGCCGGACCAGAAGGAGAGGACGACGATGAGTAGCCGCGCCAACGTCAGCAAGCGAGGGTCGACGTGGACCTACTACGTCTACGTGACCGGCGGCGACGGCCGTCGCCGGCAGGTGTCGAAGGGCGGCTTCCGGACCCGCAAGGAAGCGGAGGCTGCGCGCGTCCGCTCGTTGGGAGCGCTCCAGAGCGGGACCTGGGTCCGTCCAGAGCGGGTCACCGTGAGGGAGTTCCTCGAGGACGAGTGGCTGCCGACGCAGGCACCGCCGACCCTGGAGGAGAGCAACTATCGCTCCTACCGCCGCAACATCCGGCTCCACGTCGTGCCGTACATCGGTGGCATCCCGCTCCAGCAGCTGAAGCCGATGGAGCTCACGGTGCTCTACCGGCAGCTGCTCGAGTCCGGGCGCTGCCAGCCGACACCGCCCGCTCGGGTCCACCCCGTGGAGGTCGGGGCCCTCGTCGAGCGCCTCCGCTCCGACGGGCTCACGTGGCAGACGATCGCCGACGAGGTGTCAGCGGCGATCCCCGAGGCTGGCAGCATGACCCGCCACGCTGTCGCAAGCCTCCACCGCCGCCGCCAGGCGCCGCCGGCCACAACGCCTCGCCGGGCCGGGCTCAAGCCGCGCATGGTGCTCTACATCCACTCGATCATCCATGCTGCGCTGCGAGACGCTTTGCGGTGGAACCGCGTCCCCCGCAACGTCGCCGATGCCACCACTCCCCCGCCGACCGGTTCGACGAAGCGCGGTCAGCACACAACCTGGACCGGCGACCAGCTCCGGCGGTTCCTCGACTTCATCGCCGACGACCGCTATCTGACTCCCTGGATCTTCCTCGCGACGACCGGCTGCCGGCGCGGCGAGTGCCTCGGTGTTCGCTGGGACGACCTCGACCTCGACGGGTCCACGGCGATCATCTCCCGGCAGGTGACGTCGATCGACCACGAGATCGTCGTGAAGGAGCTGCCGAAGACGAAGCGGGGCCACATGGTCTCGCTGGACTCGAACACCGTCACCATGCTCCGGCGGTGGCGAGCGCAGCAGAACGAGGAGAAGCTCCTCGTCGGCCCCGGCTACGTCGACGAGGGCTACGCCTTCTGCAAGCCCGACGGCAC
>JBBDQT010000118.1:0-1061 GCA_040905815.1 Acidimicrobiales bacterium | reverse complement strand
GGCGGTGAGGGCGCCCCCGCACCGCCGGACGGGGGTGGCGCTCCGCCGGAGGGTGGCGGCGAGGCTCCCCCGGGCACACAGGCGCCGAGCACTCCCGGTGACCGCACCGGTATCAGCGACAACGAGATCAGGATCGGGATCCACGCACCGGTCACCGGTGCCGCGCCCTTCCCGCAGGAGTCGTTCCGCGAAGGCGCCCCGATCTACTGGGACTACCTGGAGGGCAAGGGCGGGGTGCACGGCCGCAACGGGGAAGTCATCTTCGAAGACGACCAGTTCGACCCGGCCACCGCCCGGCGGGTGTGCCAGAAGATGGTGGAGCAGGACAAGGTGTTCCTCCTCGTCGGTGGTGGTGGCGCCGACCAGATCACCGCCTGCGCCGAGTACGCCAACAGCGTGGGCGTGCCCTACCTGTCCGCGGGAGTGAACGAGCAGGGCCTGTCGAACATCCGGGCCTACTTCGCCCTGTCGATGACCTATGCCCAGCAGTCGCCGATGCTCGTGCAGCTCGCCACGAACAAGCTCGGCGGGGGCTCGTTCGCCATCGCCGTGGCCGACACGCCGTCGTTCGCCGATGCCCACGCCTCCATCACCAAGCAGGCGCAGGGGGGAGGCCTCAACATCGTCTACAACAAGAAGATCCCGAAGAACGTGACCCCCGGCCAGGCGCTCTCGATCGCCCAGGAGCTGTGCTCGGCCGACAACGGGCAGATGGCCAAGATCGTGTACATCCTCGCCAGCCCCGTGACGTTCTTGAACATCGCCAGCGCGGCGGGGGGGCAGCAGTGCGTCCCGCAGTACATCGGCCCGGGCATCACGAGCGGGCTCAACACGGTCGCCAACGTCGGCCGCGAGAGCATCGGGGCGGCCAAGTTCCTCTCGCCGTTCCCCCAGCTCGACGTGATCGACCAGCTCGACCCCGAGTTCCGCAAGGCGGCCCGAGACCAGGGGAAGGGCGACCCCGACGACATCGCACTCGCCCTGTGGGGCCTCAACAAGACGCTGCACTCGATGTTCGACGCCGCCGGCCCCGACATGTCCCGCCAGAGCTTCGTGCAGAC
>JBBDQT010000117.1:0-6234 GCA_040905815.1 Acidimicrobiales bacterium | reverse complement strand
GGCACCCACTCACCCCTCGCCAAGAGGACGTCGCGCAGCACGGCGGGCCGGTCCGTCATGATCCCGTCGACGCCCATGTCGAGCAGACGGTGCATCTCCGCCGCGTCGTCGATGGTCCAGACGTGGACCTGCATCCCGCGGTGGTGCGCCGCCGCCACGAGCTTCGGCGTGGTGATCGTGACGCCCTTGGCCCTGACCGGCACCTGGGCGCAGGCGGCGTCGAGCTGGCCGGTGGGCACGCCCTTGGAGGCGGCGACCAGGGTCGCGATCCCGCGGGGTCCGAGCGACGAGCAGAGCCGGGCGCCGACCAGCTCGCGGAGCCGGGCCAGGCGGGTGTCGGAGAAGGCGCCGATGCACACCCGGTCGACGCTGCCGGTGCGGAGGATCACCTCGGCGAGCGGCTCGACGGCCCGATCCGCCTTGGGGTCGATGTTCACCCGCACGTCGGGGAAGGCCCCGAGGATGTCCTCGAGGAGGGGGACCCGGCCCGTCCCTCCGACCACCGCGGCCGAGACCTCCGACCACGCCAGCTCGGCGATGGCACCCGTCCGGTCGGTCACCCGGTCGAGGTGGTCGTCGTGGAACGCGACGAGCACCCCGTCCGCGGTCGTGTGCGCGTCGGTCTCCACGTAGGAGTACCCGAGCCCGACGGCGTGCTCGAACGCCGGCATCGTGTTCTCGGGCCAGTCCCCGGCCCCGCCCCGGTGGGCGATGGCGAGGGGACCCGGGTGGTCGAGGAAGGGCCACGGCGAGGCAGGCATGCGCCGCTGAACCTACCGGTCACCCGCGCGGCCCTGTGTCAGCCGATGCTGGACCCGTGACCCTCCCAGTACCGGTCTCTCAGCAGCCGCTTGTAGAGCTTGCCGGTGGGGTGGCGGGGCAGCTCCTCCTCGAAGTCGACCGACCGGGGGCACTTGTAGTCGGCCAGGTGCTCCTTGCAGAACGCGAGCAGCTCTCGCTCGAGCTGAGGACCGGCATCGGCCTGGTCGATCGGCTGCACGATCGCCTTGACCTCCTCGCCGAAGTCCTCGTTCGGCACGCCGATCACCGCCACGTCCATGACCTTGGGGTGCACGGTGAGGACGTTCTCGGCCTCCTGGGGGTAGATGTTCACACCGCCCGAGATGATCATGTAGGCCTTGCGGTCGGTCAGGTAGAGGTAGCCCTCCTCGTCGACGTAGCCGACGTCGCCGAGCGTGCTCCAACCTCGGTCGTTGCGGGACGAGGCGGTCCTCTCGGGGTCGTTGTGGTACTCGAACTCGCCACCCCTGCCGAAGTAGATCGTGCCCGCCTGGCCCGGTGGGAGCTCGATGCCCTCGTCGTCGACGATGTGCAGCTCGCCGACCAGGGGTTTGCCGACGGAGCCCTTGTGCTCGAGCCACTCCTCGCTGTTGATGGCGCAGAACCCGTTGCCCTCGGTGCCGGCGTAGTACTCGTGGATCTTCGGCCCCCACCACCCGATCATCTGCTCCTTGACCGGGATGGGGCAGGGGGCGGCGGCGTGGATGCAGGTCTGGAGCGACGACAGGTCGTACCTGGTGCGCTCCTCCTCCGGCAGCTTGAGCATCCGGACGAACATCGTGGGCACGACCTGGGTGTGGGTGACCCGGTGCTCTTCGATGAGGCGCAGGTAGTCGACGGGGTCGAAGCGCTCCATGGCGACGACCGTGGCGCCGAGGCGCATCACCGCCATGCAGAACCGCAGCGGAGCCGCGTGGTACATCGGCGCGGGGGACAGGTAGACAGCGTCCTCGGTGAACCCGTAGAGGAGCTGGCCGAGGAGCTGGACCGGAGACGGTGTGCCGATGGGCGCTTCCGGCAACGGCAGCTTCACGCCCTTGGGCCGGCCGGTGGTGCCGGAGCTGTAGAGCATGTCGGCGCCCTCCGACTCGTCCTCGATCGGTGTTGCTGGGTGCACTGCCACGGCGTCCTCGTACGCGTCGAACCCAGGGATCGTGCCGTCGACCATCAGTCGCATCGAGACCTCGGGCGACGTGTCGGCGACACCTTCGGCGACGTCGCGCTTGTAGGCCGAGGTGATGAAGACCTGCGCTCCGCAGTCGTTGACGATGTAGGCCGCCTCCGCGGCGGTGAGCCGGGTGCTGATCGCCGTGTAGTAGAGCCCGGACCGCTGCGCCGCCCAGCAGATCTCGAAGAACCGCGGGTGGTTCTCGAGCAGGAGAGCGATGCCGTCTCCCCGCCGGAGCCCCGCTGCCCGGAACAGGTGGGCAAGACGGTTGGAGCGCTCGTCCAGCTCCCGATAGGTGACGGCCTCTCCGGACCCGGCCATCACGTAGGCGACCTTGTCCGGGATGGCCTGGGCGTGCGCACCGGGGTACATGGCGCCGAAGGTAGCGCCGGGTGCGTCGTTGACGTCGGTGTCAGGTCGGGCGGTCCCGCCAGAAGCGGTCGATACCGTGGGGACGTGGACGCGACCGCCCGGTTCGAGGCGCTGCTCGCCGGTCCCGAACCGGCCCTGCCCCTCGACGAGGCGGCCCTGCTGGTCGCAGCCCACGACGACCCCGACCTCGATGTCGACGAGGCGCTCGGGCGCATCGACGAGCTCGCCGACGGCGTCCGGGCCCCGACGCTCGACGGCCTGCTGCGACACCTCTTCCGCGACCTGGGCTTCGCCGGTGCGGAGGGGGCGGCCTACCACGATCCACGCAGCTCGTACCTCCACCACGTCGTCGAGCGGCGGATCGGCATCCCGATCGCCCTCTCCATCCTCGTGATGGAGGTGGGCCGGCGCATCGGCGTCCCGCTCGCGGGCGTGTCCATGCCCGGCCACTTCCTCATCCGGGACAAGGTCGACCCGGAGGTCTTCATCGACCCCTTCGCGCGCGGCGCCCAGCTCGACCGCAGGGGAGCGCAGGCACGGTTCCACGTCGTGCAAGGGCCAGGGTCGGTGTTCCACCCCGACTTCCTCGAGCCGACCGACCGTCGCAGCATCGTCCGCCGGGTGCTCGCCAACCTCGAGGGCATCGCCATGCACCGTGGCGACCGGGACATGCTCGAGTGGGTCCTGCGGCTGCGCAACGCGGTCCCCGGGGCGGCGACCGGGGACCGGCGTCGCCTGGCGGCGTTGCTCGCCACGATCGGCAAGGTCGTGGAGGGCGCCGCCGTGCTCGAGGCCCTCGCTGTCGACCTCGAGGGTGAGGAGGCGCGGGCGGCCACCGACGCCGCGCAGCGCCTCAGGGCGCAGCTCAACTGATCTCCTCCCCACCATCCGGCTGACGCAGCTGTCAGTAGAGGGTTCCCGGGAGCTACGGTCGACGGGTTCGTTCGCACGAGGAGAGCCACATGGCCGTTCGGGAGTCCGCCAGCACCACCAGCACCACCGGTTCGGGTGACGAGCAGCTCGTCGAGGCGAAGCTCGACCAGTTGCTCGCCGACCACGATCCGAAGGGCGATGGCCGCACGTTCCTCGGCGCCCAGTTCGACGCCGGCCTCGCGTGGGTGCACTTCCCCGAAGGCGAGGGTGGCCTCGGCCTCAACCCGAAGCTGCAGAAGCTGGTCATGGAGCGCATCGCTGCCGCCGGTGGACCGAACCCCTACTACCGCAACCCGATCGGCTACGGCATGGGCGCGCCCACCGTCGTCGCCCACGGCAGCGACCAGCAGAAGGCCCGCTACCTGCGCCCCCTCTTCACGGGGGAGGAGATCTGGTGCCAGCTCTTCAGCGAACCCGGGGCTGGCTCGGACGTGGCCAGCCTCTCGTCGCGTGCCGTGCGGGACGGCGACGAGTGGGTGGTGAACGGCCAGAAGGTCTGGACCACCCTTGCCCACGTCGCCCGTTGGGGGATGCTCGTCGCCCGCACCGACCCGGAGCAGCCGAAGCACAAGGGGCTCACCTACTTCGTGGTCGACATGCAGGCACCCGGCGTCGAGGTCCGGCCGCTGCGCCAGATCACCGGTGATGCCGAGTTCAACGAGGTGTACTTCACCGACGTCCGCATCCCCGACGCGGAGCGCCTCGGTGAGGTGGGCGACGGGTGGCGGGTGTCGATCACCACCTTGATGAACGAGCGGGTGTCGATCGGCGGCACCATCGCCCCGAAGGGCTCCGGTCCCATCGGTGAGGCCGTCGACCTGTGGCGCGCCCGCAAGCCGTCTGAGGACCCCGCCCTCGATGCCGTCAAGAAGGACGAGCTCATGCGGCTCTGGATCCGGGCGGAGGCGAACCGCCTCACGAACCTCCGGGCTTCGCAGAACCGCCGTCTGGGGACGCCGGGCCCCGAGGGCTCGACCGCCAAGCTCGCCTTCGCCGAGACCAACGTGCGGATCTACGAGTTCTGCATGGAGCTCGTGGGTGCCGACGCCATGCTCTACGACAGCTACGAGATGAACGCACCCCGGTCGGCCATGGAGTCCCGCAGCCTGCAGCACGCGTTCCTTCGATCGCGCGCCAACTCGATCGAGGGCGGCACCTCGGAGATCATGCGCAACATCCTCGGCGAGCGCGTGCTCGGGCTCCCCGGCGACGTGCGCACGGACAAGGAGCTCCCCTGGAACCAGGTGCCGCGCTCCTAGACGAGCGGAAGGCTCCCTGCGGCGGCGCGGGCTTCCTCCTCGAGGGCGAGCTGCTTCACGCAGGTCGGGCAGATCCAGCGGTCGTCGACTGTGATCTCCCACTCGAGCGTCTCGATCACCGGCATGGACCGGTCACACCTCGAACACCGTTGCCTCATCGGCACCTCCCCTGGTCACCTCAGTGTCCTACGTCGTGTGCCCGCTGTCACGCGCGGATTTCGTCCGAATTTGGCGAGCGTTCGAGATGACCGCGACGCCGATGTCGTTCCGGACCTGCCGCCGGGTCTCCGGGGCCGGGTTGGGTAGGGCGTAGTCTCGCCCGGTGGCACGTAGAACGAAGATCGTCGCGACCATCGGCCCCGCCTCGGAGGATCTCCGGACCCTCGAGGCCCTCATGGACGCCGGCATGGACGTCGCCCGCATCGGCCTCGCCCACGGCTCCATCGAGGACCACCTGCAGAAGGTGCGTCGCATCCGGGCCGCCGCCACCGCGACGAACCGCACCGTCGGGATCATCGCCGACCTACCCGGCCCCAAGGTGCGGGCGGGCGCGTTCGCCGACGGGGGCGTGTACCTGGCCGAGGGCTCGGACCTGTCGCTCGTCCCCGGCGACGAGCACGGCTCCAGTGACGAGCACCGCATCGAGGTCGACGCGCCGACGATCCTCACCGACCTCCGCCCCGGGGACGCGGTGATCCTGGGCGACGGTGGGCTCCGCCTCGTGGTCGAGGCCGTCACCCCGGACGCGGTGCAGGCGTCGGTGGTCTCCGGCGGCCGGCTCCAGGGCCGGCCCGGCGTCACGCTGCCGTCGGGACGGAGCGCGGCGCGGGCGCCGACGGCCCACGACCTCGAGCTGCTCGAGGCGATGGTCGAGGCCGACATCGACATCGTGGCCATCTCGTTCGTGACGTCCGCCCGTGACATCGCCGCCGTCCGGGATGCCGCCGGTCCAGACGGTCCCATGCTGATCGCCAAGATCGAGACGGCCGAGGCCGTCGCCGACCTCGACGCGATCATCGCGGAGGCCGACGCGGTGATGGTCGCCCGTGGCGACCTCGGGGTCCGCTTGGCAGCGGAGGACGTCCCGCACCACCAGAAGCGGATCATCCGCAGGGCCGTCGCGTACGGGCGCCCGGTGATCACCGCCACCCAGATGCTCGAGTCAATGACCACGTCTCCCAGCCCCACCCGAGCCGAGGTGTCCGACGTGGCCAACGCGGTGTTCGACGGGACGAGCGCGGTGATGCTCTCGGGCGAGACGGCGATCGGCCACGAGCCCGTCAACGTGGTCCGCACGATGGCGCGCATCTGCGAGCGCGCCGAGCAGGAGGCCGACTGGGTCGCGTGGGGGCACGGTGTGGGGCGGCTGCAGGCCGCGTCCGATGCCGGTGTCCCGGTGACGACCCGGATCACCGCCGCCATCTCAGCCGCGGCATGGCGGGCGATCCAGGACGTGGACGCGTCGGCCGTCATCTGCGCGACCCGATCCGGCGCGACCGCCCGCGCCATCGCCCGCTTCCGACCGGGCGTGCCGATCTTCGCGGTGTCCCCGCTGGAGCGGACGGCGCGCCAGCTGGCGATGTCGTGGGGCGTGACGCCGCTCTCCAGCGAGGTGCACACCTCGACCGACGACATCGTGTGGTTCGCCGTCAAGGCAGCGGTGGAGCAGGGCCTCGTCAAGACGGGCGACGTCGTCGCCGT
>JBBDQT010000116.1:0-1076 GCA_040905815.1 Acidimicrobiales bacterium | reverse complement strand
GGCGCGGTCAAGCGGCCATTGCAATGAGGTCAGCGTAGACCTCTGCGGGGGTGCGCCAGCCGAGGACCTTGCGGGGGCGTCCGTTCATCTCGGCTGCGACGTGGTGGAGGTGGTCGCGACTGACCCTGTTCAAGTCGGTGCCCTTCGGGAAGTACTGACGGAGTAGGCCGTTCATGTGCTCGTTCGAAGGTCGCTGCCAGGGGCTGTGCGGGTCGCAGAAGAACACGTCGATGTCAGCGTCGAGCTGGAGGTCGGCCCACTTGGCCATCTCCCGGCCCTGGTCCCAGGTGAGGGACCGGCGGGCGAGGTCGGGGAGGTCGGCGCACACTTCGATGAGGCACTCGTAGACCGACTGGGCGTCGTGGCCCTCGGGGAGGTCCCCCAGGAGCAGGAACCGGGAGCGGCGCTCCACGACGGTGACGATGGCCGACCGGTTGAACGCCCCCATGATCAGATCGCCTTCCCAGTGTCCGGGGATGGCCCGGTCCGCGGCCTCAGGGGGCCGGGCGCTGATCGGGGTGATCTCGCCGAGAACGTTGCCGCGCCTGGCCTTCTCGCCTCGCCGGCGGGGCCGGCGCCGCAACCGGCCGGTGCGCAGCGCCGAGATCAGCTCCTTGCGCAACCCGCCCTTCCCCTGCAGGTACAGCGACGTGTAGATCGTCTCGTGCGACACGCGCAGCTCCGGGTCGTCCGGGTGGTCGAGGGTCAGTCTGGCCGCCACCTCTGCCGGCGACCACCGTTGCGCGAGCCCCGCCTCCACCGCTGCCGCCAGGCGCGGACAGCCGATCAGCTTCCGCTGCTTCGGGCGACACGCCCGCTTCTTCGTCGCCTTCTGCGCAGTCGTCGCCCGGTAGCGGTCACGACCCCCGTTGCGTCGCACCTCCCGGCTGATCGTCGATGTCGGCCGACCCATCCGCCGGGCGATCTCAGCGAAGCCCTCGTCTCGGGCCACCCCCAGCGCGATCGTCTCGCGCTCCTCTGCACCCATCCGTACTCCTGGCACCCGCAGCCTCCGGTCGTCGCATCACGAGACGGTCACCCTGACCGTCCCGTTGCAATGACCGGTGGACCCCGCC
>JBBDQT010000115.1:0-6346 GCA_040905815.1 Acidimicrobiales bacterium | reverse complement strand
CGGTCAACCGCAAGTGCCAGGAAGTCCGGTTCGAACCCGGCGCTGTCCCGCAACGGTGATGCCCCCACAGGGGATGAGCCCGGTCAAGCGCACTCGTAGGTGACGGACACCCTCGAAGGAAGGGCCGTTCGTCCCCGACAGGCCTCCTGTCGAGACGATCAACCCGCCTCGACAACCTAGGAGGAACCCTTGTCCCGAATGCTCATGCCCGCGTTCATGGCGTTGGCCCTGGCCCTCGCCGCCTGCGGCGGCGGCGACGGCGAACCGGCGGCAGCGCCGACCACCGAGTCCACCGAGACCGCCTCACCGGCGCCGGAGCGCATCGTCTCGATGACGCCCACCGGGACCGAGACGTTGTTCGCGATCGGCGCCGGTGATGCCGTCGTCGCCGTCGACGACAACTCCAACTTCCCAGAAGACGTGCCGACCACCGACCTCAGCTCGTTCGAGCCGAACGTGGAGGGCATCGCCACCTACGACCCCGACCTCGTCCTCCTCTCGGGCGACAACGAGGCCACTGCCGCCGCGCTGGAGAAGCTCGGCATCGAGGTGCTGCTCCTGAAGGCGCCCACCGACCTCGAGGGCGCCTACGACCAGATGCTGGAGATCGGCGAGGCGACCGGACACGACGACGAGGCCGCCGAGCTCGTCGCCAACGTGGAGGCCGATCTCCAGGAGACCGTCGAGGCCGTCGGTGGCGGCGCGTCGGGGCTCACCTACTACTACGAGCTCGATCCGACCTACTACAGCGTGACGAGCGCGACCTTCATCGGCCAGCTCCTCTCGCTGCTCGGCCTCGAGAACATCGCAGACGGCGCCCAGGCCGAGGCGAGCGACTACCCCCAGCTGTCGGCGGAGTACATCCTCCAGCAGGACCCGGACCTCATCCTCCTCGCAGACACGAAGTGCTGCGAGCAGGACGCTGATGCGCTGGCGGCGCGGGACGGATGGCAGACGCTCAAGGCTGTGCAGGGCAAGGGGGTCGTCGAGCTGGACGACGACATCGCCTCTCGTTGGGGCCCCCGCATCGCGGACCTGCTCGCGGACGTCGCCGAGGCGGCGCAGCGCGTCGCAGCCTGATGGCAGCGGCGGCGCCGGTCGCGCCGGCACGGGTGCAGGCCAGATGGCTCGCCACCAGCGTGCTCGTCGTCGGCGCCGCCTTCGTCCTGGCGGTGGCGGTGGGCGCGGTCTCCCTGGCACCCGGCCGGATCGCCCTCGAGGTGCTCGACCACGTGCCGGGGATCTCGGTGGACTCGGGTCTCTCGGCTCGCGAGTCCGCCATCGTCTGGCAGCTGCGGCTCCCCCGGGTGGTCCTGGGGCTCCTGGTCGGCAGCATGCTCGCCGTCGCCGGAGCCTCGTTCCAGGGGGTGTTCCGCAACCCGCTCGCCGACCCGTACCTGCTCGGCGCGTCGTCGGGGGCGGGCCTCGGGGCGACCATCGCCATCGTGAGCCGCAACAGCTCCGGCTTGAGCTGGTCGGTGCCCCTGGCCGCGTTCGTGGGGGCCCTCGCTGCCGTCGGCCTCGCTTACCTCCTCGCCAGCGTCGGTCTGGGCGACCGCTCCTCCACCGTGCTGCTGCTCGCCGGCGTCGCAGTCGCAGCCTTCCTGTCGGCGATCCAGACCTTCCTGCAGCAGCGCCATGCCGACAGCATCCGGGAGGTCTACTCGTGGCTCATCGGCAGCCTCAGCGCGACCGGGTGGGGCGACATCCGCACGGTCCTCCCCTACGGGATCGTCAGCGTCACGATCCTCCTCGCCCACCGACGAGTGCTCGACGTGCTGTCGGTCGGTGACGAGGAGGCGGGCGCCCTCGGTCTCAGGGTCCTGCGGAGCCGGCTCCTCATCGTGGCCGCCGCCTCCCTCGCAACCGCGGCCGCCGTGTCGGTGAGCGGGTTGATCGGCTTCGTCGGCATCGTCGTCCCCCACACCGTCCGCATGCTGGCCGGCTCGAGCTACCGGGTGATCCTGCCGCTCTCGGTCTTCTTCGGCGGTGCGTTCCTCGCCGGCGCCGACCTGCTCGCCCGGACGGTCCTGTCACCGGCCGAGGTGCCCATCGGCGTGATCACCGCCGTGTTCGGGGCGCCGTTCTTCGCCATCGTGCTCCGCTCCCGCCGGCGGGTGTCGCTGTGACGGTCGCCCGCGCCGAGGATGCCCACATGGTCTCGTGCCGGGGGGTGACGGTCACGCTCGGCGACCAGCGGGTCGTCGACGGGGTGGACCTCCAGGTGGACCGGGGCGAGTGGCTCAACATCGTCGGGCCCAACGGCGCCGGCAAGACGACGCTCCTGCGGGTCCTCGCCGGGCTCGCGGGCGCCGAGGGCGAGCTCCACATCGACGGGCGGCCCACCCGGCAGCTCAGGCGCCGCGAGTGGTCGCGTCTGGTCGCGCTCGTGCCGCAGGTGCCCTTGGTGCCGCCGGGCATGACGGTCGCCCAGTACGTCTTGCTCGGCCGCACGCCGCACATCTCGCTGCTGGGCGCCGAGCGCGCCGAGGACATCGACGCCGCACGGCGGGCGCTCGAGCGGCTCGACCTCCTGCCGTTCACGGAGCGGATGGTCGACACGCTGTCGGGCGGTGAGCGACAGCGTGTGCTCGTCGCCAGGCTGCTCGCCCAGGACGCACCGGTGGCGCTCCTCGACGAGCCCACCTCCGCCCTCGACGTGGGTCACCAGCAACAGGTGCTCGACCTCGTGCAGGAGCTGCGGGCCGACCACCACCTGACCGTGATCGCCACCATGCACGACCTCACCATGGCCGGCCAGTACGGCGACCGGCTGGCGCTGATGGTCGCGGGGCGCGTGATCGCGTCCGGTCCCGCCGAAGAGGTGCTGTCGGAGGAGCTCGTCTCCCTCCACTACGGCGCCCGCGTCCGCGTGCTCACAACCGACGATGGCCCCGTGGTCGTCCCCCTCCGCCAGAAGGAGCGCTCATGACCGACGAGGTGCCGACCGAGCACGTTGACCCGCCCGCTCCGCAGCGGGGCCGGTCCGTGGTGCTGGTGTACACCGGCGACGGCAAGGGCAAGTCGAGCGCCGCCTGGGGCCTGATGCTGCGGGCGCTCGCGCGCGGCTGGAAGGTGGCCGTGGTCCAGTTCGTGAAATCCGGCGCCTGGAAGGTGGGCGAGGAGAAGCTCGGCCGGGAGCTCGGGGTGGACTGGTGGGCGATCGGCGAGGGGTTCACGTGGCTGAGCGACGACCTCACCAGGGACGAGGCGGTCGCCAAGGAGGCGTGGCGCCACGCCCGGGCGACGATCGAGGCCGGCGAGCACGAGGTCGTCGTGCTCGACGAGATCACGTACCCGGTCAACTGGGGTTGGATCGACGGGGACGAGGTCGTCCGCACGCTCACCGAGCGACCGCCGAAGGTGAGCGTCGTGGCGACGGGCCGCAACGCCCCGGAGGCGTTGATCGCCGCCGCCGACACCGTCACCGAGATGCGCAAGGTCAAGCACGCGTACGACCAGGGGATCATGGCCCGCAAGGGCCTCGACTACTGATGGCGATCACCCTCGTGCTCGGCGGCGCCCGGTCGGGGAAGTCCCAGGTGGCCGAGGCGCTCGCCGGCGACGAGGTCATCTACGTCGCCACCGCCGAGGTCGGCGACGACGACTTCGCGGCCCGCGTCGCCCGCCACCGCGAGCGGCGACCGGCGGCGTGGTCGACCGTCGAGTCGGGTCCCGACCTCCCCGCCACGATCCGGTCTCTCCCTGACCGGCCGGCGCTCGTCGACTCCCTCGGCACCTGGGTGGCGCGATGTGACGGGTTCGCCGCAGACGCGGGCTCGCTGGTGGCGGCGCTGCAGGAGCGGGCCTCCCCCACCATCGTGGTGAGCGAGGAGGTGGGCCTCGGCGTGCACCCCGAGACCGAGGTCGGTAGGCGCTGGCGCGACGCGATCGGTGAGGTGAACCAGGAGGTGGCCGCCGTCGCCGAGGCCGTGCTGCTGGTCGTGGCGGGGCGGACGCTCCGGCTGTGATCGCCGCCCTCGCCTTCCTGACCCCCCTCGGTGGTGCCCGCGCCCCGACACCGGGAGCCGTGCGCTGGTTCCCGGTCGTGGGGTTGCTCGTTGGGGTCTGCGTCGGCGGCGTGTGGCGGGGCGCAGCGGTGCTGTGGGCGCCCGCGCTGGCCGCCGCCCTCGCCGTCGTCGCCGACCTCGCCCTCACCGGGATGCTCCACGTGGACGGCCTCGCCGACTCGGGCGACGGCCTCCTCCCCCACCTGCCGCGCGAGAGGCGGCTGGCGGTCATGGCCGAACCGGCCGTGGGCGCCTTCGGTGCGACCGTCGTCCTCGCGACCCTCCTGCTGCGGTGGTCGGCGTTCGCATCCATGGCGGCCGACGTGTGGCTCGTGGCCGGGCTCTGGGTCCTCTCCCGGACCCTGATGGCAGTCGTGGTCGTGCGCGTGCCGTACGCGCGCGAGACCGGGCTCGCCACCGCCTTTCGCGGGGGCGGTGGGACGGTTCCCGCCCTCGGCGGCCTCGTGGTCGCAACCGGGCTCGTCCTCGTCGCCTCCGGTCCGGCTGGCTTCGCCGTCCTCGTGGCCGCCTTGGTCGCGGGCGGCGGCGTCGTCGTCCTCGGGGTGCGCCGGCTCGGCGGGTTCACCGGCGACGTGCTGGGTGCGGCGGGAGTCGTCGCCGAGACCGCCGGCCTCGTCGTCGCGGCGGCGCGGTGGTGAGCGTCGCCCTCGGCCTGCTCGCCGACCGGGTGCTCGGCGAACCGCCGGCGGCCGTGCACCCCGTCCGCGGGTTCGGGACCGCGATGCAGGCGGTCGAGCGACGCCTCCACCGCGACAGCCGTGCCGCGGGAGCGGCCCACGCCGCCATCGGGCTCGGGATCGGCGCGCTGGCCGGCGGCGCCCTGCGCTCCACCACCGTGGCGACGTACGTGGCCGTCGCCGGGAGGATGCTCCTCGAGACGGCGACCGAGATCGGTCTCGCCCTCGAGGCCGGTGACCTGGACCGGGGCCGCACGCTCCTGCCGTCGCTCGTCGGGCGGGACCCCACGGGGCTCGACGGGTCCGAGCTGGCGCGGGCGGTCGTCGAGTCGGTGGCCGAGAACACCGTCGACGCCGTCGTGGCGCCTGCGCTGTGGGCGATGGTGGCGGGGGCGCCGGGCGCCCTCACCCACCGCGCGGTCAACACGATGGACGCCATGGTCGGCCACCGCTCGGCGCGCTACACCCGGTACGGCACGGCCGCGGCCCGGCTCGATGACGCGATGGCGTGGGTGCCGGCACGGGTCACGGCGGCGCTGGTGGCGGCGGTTCGACCGGCGGCCGCGCGCGACGTCTGGCGGATCGTGCGTCGGGACGCTCCTGCGCATCCGTCGCCGAGCGCGGGCGTCGCAGAGGCGGCCTACGCGGCCGCCCTCGGTCTGCGCCTCGGCGGCACCGTGCGCTACGGCGACCGCGTCGAGCAGCGGCCCCACCTGGGTGACGGCGCACCGGCCGGACCGGCGGACATCGCGCTGGCGGTACGCCTCACGAACGAGGTGACCGTCGCCCTCGCCGCGCTCGCGTGCCTTCCGACGGTCCGGCGGTGGCGGCGGTGATCCCCCGGCCGGGGCCGCACGGCGGGGACGGGCCGCGGCTGGCGGCCGCGCTCGGGATCGACGTGCTCGACCTCTCGCAGAGCCTCAACCCCGTCGCGCCCGACGTGGAGCCGGTCGTGGCACGCCACCTCGGCGCCCTCGCCCGTTACCCGGACGCGGCACCCGCGACCGCCGCCCTGGCCGACGTGTTGGGCGTCGATCCCGATCGTCTCGTGCTCACGAACGGAGGAGCGGAGGCCATCGCCCTCGTGGCGGCCGGGCTGGGCGGCTCCGTCGTCGAGCCGGAGTTCTCGCTCTACCCGCGCGCAGGTGGGCCCCGGTGGCGGAGCAACCCGCACAGCCCGAGCGGTCGGCTCGTTCCGCCCGACGAGAGGGCCGGGGTGTGGGACGAGGCCTTCTACCCGCTCGCGACGGGCACGTGGACCCGTGGGGATGATGCCTGGGTGGTCGGCTCGCTGACCAAGCTGCTCGGCTGCCCCGGTCTCCGGGTCGGGTACGTGCTCGCCCCTGACGCGGGTGGCGCCGCCGCCGTCCGCGCCCGGCAACCGGCCTGGTCGGTCAACGGGTTGGTGTGCGCCGGGCTCCGGGACCTGCTCGAACCGGTCGAGCTGGGGTCCTGGGCCCGCCGTGTGGCACAGCTGCGGGACGAGCTGGTCACCGGCCTGGCCGGGGCGGGCCTCGTCGCCGAGCCGTCCGACGCCTGCTGGGTGCTGGTCGAGGCTCCCGGCCTCCGCGAGCGCCTCGGCCCGCGTGGGGTGGCGGTGCGGGACTGCAGCTCCTTCGGCCTGCCCCGCCACGTCCG
>JBBDQT010000114.1:4252-6367 GCA_040905815.1 Acidimicrobiales bacterium | reverse complement strand
CGGACGACGGGATTCGAACCCGCGACCCTCACCTTGGCAAGGTGATGCTCTACCACTGAGCCACGTCCGCGTGTGGGTGGTCACCTTAGCAAGGCGGCCACCCCCATCAAACCGCCTCGACCTGTCCGGCCGCCTTCAGGAGCTCTTCGAGCGAGGCGTGGAGGTGGTCGGCGAGCGTCTGGACCTCGGGGACGACGTCGGGGCAGGCCACGAGGCCGAAGTGGATCGTGCCCATGTAGCTCATCACCGTCATGTTGAGCCCGCCGCCGTCGTTGATCGGGCCCATCGGGTACCACGCCTTCAGGCGGGCTCCGGCCATGTAGAGCGGGAAGTTCGGTCCTGGGATGTTGGAGATCGTGACGTTGAAGAGGGGCCGGTGCCGGGACGCCATCTTCGTCCGCGAGTAGAGCCGGGCGGCGCGAGCGGCCACCGCCGGAGCGGCGAGCTCGGCCCACTGGGTGAGCGCCTCGGCGCCGATCGCGCCCGCTTGGTCCTTGGCGTGCTTGGTGCCGTCCTGGATGACCTTGATGCGCTCGACGGGGTCGTCGATGTCGGTGGCGAGGGAGGTCAGCATGCTCGAGACCTGGTTGCCCAAGGTGTCCTTCTGGTCCTCGGTGCGGATCGAGATGGGGCACATGGCGACGAGGGGCTCGTCGAGCTGCTCGCCGCGGTCGTCGAACCACCGCCGGAGCGCGCCCGCGCAGACCGCGAGGATGGCGTCGTTGACGGTCCCTCCGAGGCCCTTCCGGACCGCCTTCACCTCGTCGAGCGAGATCTCGGCCATGCCGAACGAGCGGCGCGGCGTGATCGCCCGGTTGATCGACGTCCGGGGGGCGGTGAACGGCGCCGGGGGCGGGTTGACGTCTGGCTCGCGGTTGCGACGACGGATCATGAGCGCCGTCTCGACGCTGCGGCGCACGGCCTTCACCGCTGACACCGGCTGACGGGAGAGCGACGAGAGGGCGTAGGCGACGAGCTCGGCGTCGGAGGGGATGCGGTCGGGCTTCCACGGCTCCTCGGGCGGCTCGACGGGCGCAGGCTCCGGCTCGAGGTCGAGGAGGTTGACTGTGACGTCGACGCCCGAGACACCGTCGATCGCGCAGTGGTGCGTGCGGGCGATCACGGCCATGAGCCCGTCCTCGAGGCCCTCGACGATGTGCATGTCCCAGAGCGGCCGGCTGCGGTCCATCGGCCGGGCGTGGATGTCGGCCGCGAGCTCAGCGAGCTCCTCCCTGCCTCCCGGCGACGGAAGGGCGACGCGTCGCAGGTGGTAGTCGAGATCGAAGTCGGGATCCTCGATCCACAACGGGTGGTGGAGCTGGAAGGGCACCTCGACGAGGCGACGCCGGTAGGGCGGCAGCAGGTGGAGGCGCCGCTCGACCTCGGCCTTGATCTGCTCGTACCCGTAGTCGCCCGGTGCGCTGCTCGGGTCGAACACGTACGTGCCCGCCACGTGCATGGGCATCGTCGGGGTCTCCATGTACAGGAACGTTGCATCCATACCGGTGAGACGCTGCACGGGTGTCCCCCCTCTCTCTGCAGTACGGATGACTGCCCCCGCAGTGTTGCAGAGGCGGTGCGGTGATGCCTCGCCCGGAGCGGGGCTCAGTCGGCGGAGCGCAGGTCGATGCGCAAGGTGAGCACACCGTCCTCGAGCGACGCGTCGGCGTCGCCGATCATCGCGTAGTCCATGAAGTCAGCCTCGGCCTGGGCGATGAAGCGCCGCCGCTCCTCGCCCCCGATGGGCGGGAGTGTGCGGTTGCGCACCGCCACGGCGCGGTCCTTGAACCGCTGGATCATGGCGTCGACGTCGAGCTCCTCGGCCATGGCTGCACCCTACCGACCGAAGCGCTGTGCAGCGGAGTCGGCGTTCAGGCGGGGCGGTCCCCGAGCATCGGCCGTGTGTGGCGCACGTACCACCAGGTGGCAGCGGCCAGGCCGGCGGCGACGAAGAGGAGGCCGCTGATGAGGATGGCGACGATGGCGCCGATCGAGAGCCCCTCGTCACGGTCGGGTTGCGGCTCCGTCGTCGTCGTGGTGTCGCCCTCCTCTCCCGGGGCCAGGAACTCCGAGGACGTGGTCGACGTCGTCTCCTCCTCTCCCGGCAGGTCCTCG
>JBBDQT010000114.1:0-4152 GCA_040905815.1 Acidimicrobiales bacterium | reverse complement strand
CATCGACACCGCGGTGGACGAGGCGGGGTGGGTCACGAGGGTCTCCGGACCGCCCAGGGAAGGCGCCATGTGGCAGAGCCGCACCGCTCCGACGAAGCGGCCGGCCGCCTCCAGGCCGCCGACGACCTCGAAGCTGAGGTTGCTCCCGCCCGAGGCCATCTGCCGCTTCGCGAGCTCCCGCTGCGGGTGGCTCTCGAGCCCGGGGTGGTGGACCCGTGCCACGCCCGGGTGGTCCTCGAGCAGCTCGGCCAGCCGCTGCGCGGTGTCGGACGCGTGACGGACGCGCAGCGCCAGGGTGCGGATGCCGCGGAGCGCCAGGAGCGCGTCGAACGGCGACGCGACGGCGCCCGAGATCGTGTGGAAGCCCCAGATCCACTGGAGGAGGTCCTCCTCGCCCGCCACCACGCCGAGGGTGGCGTCGTTGTGCCCGGCGAGGCTCTTCGTCGCCGAGTGGATCACGAGGTCGAAGCCGAGCTCGAGCGGCCGTTGGATGAAGGGGCCTGCAAACGTCGAGTCGACGACCTTGAGCGGTCCGGGCACGGCGCTCAGCGCCTCGAGGTCGGCGAGCTGAAGGACGGGGTTGGCCGGCGACTCGACGTAGAGGAGCCTGGTGCGGCCGGGGATGACCGCCGCTGCCACCGCGTCGGTGTCGGCCTGGTCGACGAACGTCACGTCGATCCCGAAGCGGGGGCACGCACCTGAGAAGAGCCCGCTGGACGACGTGTAGAGCGATCGTGCCGCCACGACGTGGTCCCCCGTCGAGCACAGCGCGAGGACGGTGGCGGTGATCGCCCCCATGCCGCTGGCGAAGGCCTGGGCCCCCTGTGCGCCCTCCAGGTCGGCGACCGCCTCCTCGAACGCGGCGACCGTCGGGTTCCCGTACCGGCTGTAGAAATCCTTCACCCGCGGCGTCGTCGCCTTGGCGTGGGCCTCCTCGAGCGAGTCGTGGGAGAAGGCGGTGGTCGACCACAGCGGAACCGACAGCGAGCCCTCGTTGGCACCGCGGCCGGCGGTGATCGCCCGCGTCTCGATGCGGTGCTCGTCGGCGTCGCCGGTGGACTCGGGCGGTTGGGGCATGATCAGACCTCGGACTTGTCGATGGTTGCGAGCAGCGTCGAGACGGCGGCGCCGACCTGGTCGACCTCGATGAGGAAGCCGTCGTGGCCGTGGGGGCTCTCGACCTCGACGTAGGTGGACGGGGACCCCTGCGCCACGAGCGCCTCGTGGATCTGGCGCTGCTGGTAGGTGGGATACAGCGTGTCGGAGCTGATGCCGACGACCAGAGTGGTCGCCGTGATGCGATCGAGCGCCTCTTCCAGGCCGCCCCGGCCCCGGCCCAGATCGTGCAGGTCCATGGCTTTGGTGAGGAGCAGGTAGGTGTTGGCGTCGAAGCGCCGGGCGAGCTTGTCACCGTGGTACTCGAGGTAGCGCTCGACCTGGAACCGCTGCCACAACGTGAAGCCGTCGAGCGGCTCGACGACCTCCCGGCCGAAGCGGTCGGTGAACACGTCGTCGCTGCGGAACGTGATCTGGCTGACCATCCGGGCCATGGCCAAGCCCTCCGTGGGACCGTCGCCTGGTCCGGCGTCGTAGTAGTCCCCGCCCCGCCACCGCGGGTCGAGGCGGATGATGCGCCGGCCCGTGCTCCACCATCCGATCTGCTGTGCGCTGGCCGCGGCGTTCGTCGAGATCGGGATGAGGGACCGGACGCGCTCGGGGAACATCACACCCCACTCCAGGACCTGCATCCCCCCCATCGAGCCTCCGACCACGCTGAGCCAGCTGCGGATCCCGAGGTCGTCGGCGACCGCGGCCTGGGTGCGCACCATGTCGCGCACGGACACCACCGGGAACCTGGAACCGTACGGCCGACCGTCCTCGGGATGCGGCGACGCGGGGCCAGTCGTGCCCTGGCAGCCGCCGAGCACGTTGGCGCACACGACGAAGAAGCGGTCGGTGTCGATTGCCCGGCCCGGGCCGATCAGCCCCGTCCACCAGCCGGGGCTCGGTTGCCCGGCTCCGACACCGCCCGCGGCGTGCGCATCGCCGGTGAGCGCGTGGCACACGAGGACGGCGTTGCTGGCGTCTGGGGCGAGCTCGCCCCAGGTCTCGTAGGCGATCGTGACCTCGCGCAGGGCGCCGCCCCCTTCGAGCACGAAGGGTCGGTCAGCAGCGAGTGCGGTGAAGCGACGGCGCCCGACCGGGTCGCCGGGCCGCCAAGCTCCAGTGACGGGCAGGACCGGGGGCACCGGAGCAGCGTACCGCCCGCCTCCTGGCTGTCCCGAGGGGTATCGCGCTCGGCGTCAGAGCACGCGGGTGACCGGGGCGGCCACCTGGAGCAGCTCGCCGTCGCGCTCGAGCGTGATCGGGCGGGACGAGCCCAGCTCACCGGCCAGCGCGGTGACGACCTCGGCGAGGGTGCGCGCTCCCACCGGTTCCCCGTCCACGGCGACGACCCGGTCGCCGACGCGGACCTGGTCGAGTCCGGTGACCACAGCGCCGACCCGGTAGTTGGTGCCTGCCAGACCGTCGACCTCGAAATCTCGGGTGAGCACCACCCCGACCATGTCGGTGTCCTCGGGCCCGAGCGCCGTGCCCTGCTCCAGCCAGACCTCGCCTCGGGCGTAGTCGATCTCGACCCGGAACCCGCGGAGGACGTTGCCCCCGAGCGCACCGATGACGGGAGCGGTGGCGCCCGGGGTGACGAGGTCGGCGAAGGCAGCATCGGCCCGCCAGCAGAACGCGGCGTCGGTGACGGTGAAGGGTCCCCAGTCGAACGCCTTCACCCGAAGCATCGGCGACCTCGATTCGGCCGGCAATCCGGACATGTTCCCGGGACCTGCCGCTGCCGCCGCCGCCGGCCAGTCCGGGTGACGGCCCTGCCACGCCCGGAAGACCTCGTCGACCACGAGGCTGCACGCCGGACCGCTGTCGAGCAGGACGCCGTGCACCTGCCCGTCGACGGTGACCTCCGTGCGCACGAAACCGGTCCCCGGATGCACCCCCACCGGGATCCGCACCCCGCGCGGTTCTGCGCTCCCGACCTCGCCGAAGCTGACCGTGCCCGCCGGGGCATCGAGGACCAGGTGGTGGCGGCGCAGCAGCGCGGCGGGCAGCGAGACGTCCGCCTGCTCGGCCCGCAACGGGTTCCCGAGGTCCTCGTCGTCCACCACGTAGGCAGCGAGCCCGTCCGTGTCGAGCTCGTAGCCGGCGGCGCTGAGTGCCGGTGGCTCCACCGTCTCGAGGTCGCCCTCCCCGGTGCCCACGCTGGCGCCGGTGGCGAGGTCGAGGATCTCGGCCAGGTTGCGGCGGACCACCATCGCACCGCCGCCGGTGTCGACCAGCGCGCGCACGGGCTGGGAGGCGCCGTTGGCCGTGCGGGCGGCGAGGGTGACGAGCACGCGGGTGCGGGGCCCCTCCATCGGAACCGTCCCGAGGCTCGACCCGCTGCCGTTGCGAGCTGCGCCCTCCTCCATGCGCAGAAGGATCGCACACAGCGTCGCACCCGCTCCGTCGCGGCCGCTCGTGTTGCAGGATGAGGGCATGCCGCAGGACCAGAGCACACCCCGCCAGATCGCGGACCGCTACGTGGAAGCGGTCGCGGACCTGGATCCGCTCGTCGCCACGGCGCTCGGCATCCGGCCACACGACGACCGGATGCCCGACCTCTCACCCGAGGGGACCGCCGAGCGGGACGACCTCGCACGGGCGACGCTCGGCGAGCTCGAGGTCGCCGTCGGCGCCGAGGCGCTCGACGAGGGTGAGCGCCGGTGCGCCAAGGTCCTGCGGGAGCGGCTGGAGTCGGGGCTCCTCATCAGCGAGGCGTGCGAGCACGAGCGGGACGTGAACATCCTTTTCTCGCCGGTCCAGCGGGTCCGCCAGGTCTTCCTGCTGATGCCGACCGCCACGTCCGACGACTGGGAGGTGGTGGCCCGTCGCATGATGCGGGTCGCCGACGCGTACGAGTCCTACCGGCGCTCACTCGAAGCCGGCGCCGCACAGGGCATCTTCGCCGCGCCCCGCCAGGTCGAGACCGTCGTCGCCCAGCTCGACGTGTGGCTCGACGGTCAGGATGGCAGCTGGTTCGCCGGGTACGTCAGCCGCGGTCCGGACGAGCTCCGGAGTGAGCTGGAGGACGCCGCCGAGGACGCC
>JBBDQT010000113.1:4435-6435 GCA_040905815.1 Acidimicrobiales bacterium | reverse complement strand
CATCCGCTGGCCGAGCCGGCGCTCAGCGCCGCCCTGAAGCAGCGAGCCGAGGAGATCGCGGCCGCCTTCGCGCTCATCGAACCCGTCCTGCGCGGGCTCGCACCACGCCAGTTCGACGACGGCTTCCCCGAGCAGGCGCATCGTGAGCTGGCCGGCTCGCTCGGGGTCGACATTTCGACGGCCGAGCTCGAGTCGTCCTGGAGCACACCGCTGGACCTCGGTCGCATCCACGCCCGCTGCGTGCTCGGGACCTTCCGCAACCTGGTGGAGCGCGAGTTCGACCGGAACCTCGCGCTGGTCGACGAGGGCGAGAGCACCGAGGTGCTGATCCGGCGTTTCGGCTTCCACGCGGTCGACATCACCGCCTGCGCCGACGGGCGCCTCGGGGGGGTGGTGGACTTCATCCTGCGGGTGCCGCCCGCGGTCGTGGTGTGGCACGACTCGTATGCCGGCGCGATGTTCGACGTCGAGGACGCGCTGCACCGCTGGGAAGCGGTGGAGCTGCGACGCTGGCGCGAGGGCTGGCCGAACGACGCCAGCGAGCCCACCCGATACCTGAAGATCGGGCTCTACCACTTCAGCAGCGTCGACCCACGCCACCAAGGCTGTGCCGCGCACGGCAGTGACGAGGTGCGCGCCGCGACCGCCCTCCTGGAGCGGCTCCAGGAGCTCGAGGGTGCCGTCGAGTCCACCCAGTGCTGCGCGGCGAGCGTGGCCACGCTGCTCGTCGGGGTGGACACCGACACCGACGCCATCCGCGTCCACGTTCCCGACGCCGCCGGTGGGACGGACGTGGACCGCTTCGTCTCCAGCGCCACGCTCTACGAGCAGACTGCGAGCCTCGAGCGTGAGGCCGCCAAGGAGCTCATCCGCCACGCGGTCGCCGACTGCACCGGCGTGGACGCGGCCGACGCCGCGACCGAGGGCATGCGCTGGCTCTGCGGCTACCTGCTGAAGAACAACATCGGCCAGGTCGACGCGGTTCGCGGCTGGAACGGCGGAAGGTACGCGGATTCCGGCCACGCCGAGAAGCTGGTCGTGGCCGGCGACGCGATCGACGACGTCCAGGTGCGCAACCTCGCCTTCCAGGCGCAGATGGGCACGCTCGAAGAAGGTGCCGTCGACCTCGACGTCGGCATCGAGGTCCTCGGGAGGACGAACGCGCCGGGCGGGCTCGCGGTGCCGGTGCTCGTGCACGTCGCCTACGACGAGCGCATCCCGGGCGCCAGCGCCAGGGCGCAAGCACGAGCCCGCCGCTTGGCCGCGGCGATGGAAACCCGGTATGCGGGTGCGGCCGGCCCTGCCGGCCTCGTCGCCCAAGGGTTCGTGCGAGCGCGGGGCCGGACGCGCCTCGAGGTGGTCGAGGCGGAGGGCGACGGCCCGCCGAGCTCGCTCCCACCCGCAGCGCGACCCAAGGAGGCACAGCGATGAAGATCTTCCGCGTCGAAGGGACGCTGGTCGCCACCTCCCGCATCGGCAACCTCGACAGCCACCGGCTCCTGGTCGTCCAGGAGCGCCGGTCGGGAGGCAAGCAGGTGGCGGTCGACCCCGTCGGCTGCAAGCCCGGCGACTGGGTGATCGCGGTCGGCAGCTCGGCGGCGCGCGAAGCCGCCGGCCACAAGGACTACCCGAGCGACCTGACCATCGTCGGCATCATCGACTACTGGGACGAGGGGAGCCCGGGAGAGGAGCAGGCCGTCGGGTCTGCGGACGGTGCCGGGTCTGCGGACGGTGAGGCACGACCATGAACATCCAGCGCGTCGTCAGCGACCTCGTGTCCACCAGTCGAACCCCCACGCTCCAAAACAAGTCGCTGCGGGTGGTCGAGGACGACAGCGGCGACCTGGAAGTGGCACTCGACCCGGTCGGCACAAGGCCGGGCGACTTCGTCATCACCATCGGCACCTCGGCGGCCCGCCATGCCACCGGCGATTTCAGCATCACCACCGACCTGACCATCGGCGGGATCATCGACCACTGGAGCGAGGAGCGCTGGCGCG
>JBBDQT010000113.1:2818-4335 GCA_040905815.1 Acidimicrobiales bacterium | reverse complement strand
GAGGGCTGGACGGAGGTCGAGAGACCATCGTTGCTGTACCGCCGCTTCGAGTTCGCCGCCTACCCCGAGACACGAGCCTTCCTCGACCGGCTCGCGGGCCTGTCGAAGGAGACCGGGCTCTATCCGGACCTGAGCTTCAGCCGGACATACGTCAACGTCACGGTGTATGGCTCGGATGGAGCGGCCGTCGGCGCGGAGGCACGGGAGTTCGCCGCATGTGCCGAGGCACTCGCCACCGTCGACGCAGCTTGACATGACCCCCGCCAAACGCCGCCCCGCCAAGTCCGCGACCCAGGAGCCGACAAAGGCGGAGACGAAGGACAGCACCGAAGAGGCTCCGACGGGGGATGCCGGCGGTGACTCGGCCCCTCCGGCCAAGCCCGCGCGCCAGCGGCCGAAGAGGGCGGCGACGAAGGACAGCACCCAAGACCCGGGGGATGCCGGTGAGGACTCGGCCCCTCCGGCGGAGACCGGGCACGTGGACCCTGAGGACCGGGCGACGACGCAGTCACCACGACGACCTCTTGCGCTGTACCCGCTACCCGTCTGGCCGGACTGATGCTGCCTGGGCGCCGTCTACCCCTCGTCGGTCGTCCTGTAGTTGACGTGGCAGTGGGCGTGCTCCGCGCGCCAGACGGGCGCGTGCTGCTGGCCGAACGCAAGGCCGGCAAGGACGCGGCCGGCTTCTGGGAGCTCCCCGGGGGCCAGGTCGATCCGGGGGAGAGCGCGGCCCAGGCCGCCGCGCGCGAGCTGCTCGAGGAGGTCGGCGTCCGCGCCCTCGAGCTCGCGCCCTGGCGGGTCTACGAGCACGACTTCCCGGCCAAGCGGGTTCGGTTGCACTGGTTCCACGTACGCCGGTGGTCGGGCGAGCCGAAAGGCAGGGAAGGCCAGCGGCTGACATGGGTGGACCCCGCCCGTCCGACGGTCGGGCCACTGCTGCCGAGCAACGAGCTCGCCTTTGCCACGTTGGCGCTGCCCGAACTGGTGGCAGTCGCCCGTGTGAACCGCGCGCCGGGCGCTCCTGACGAGCTGTTGGCGAGGATCCCGTCGCTGGTGGCCGACGGCCTGCGGCTCTTGATCGTGCGAGCACCGGAGCTCGCGCCTGCTCAGCGCGTCCAGCTCACCCGCCGGCTGCGCCAGCTCAGGCGGGGGACCGGGCTGCGTCTCCTCCTGTCCGGGACGGCGCTCGAGGCACGCCAGGGCGGTGCGTGCGGGCTGCACAGCAGCAGCGCCACTCTGGCCGGCCTGATAGAGCGGCCGCCGACGCGCCTGTGGGCGGTGTCAGCTCACAACGCACGGGACCTCGAGCGCGCTAGTGCACTGGATGCCGACGTCGCCCTCTTGTCGCCGGTTCTCCCCACGGCTTCGCACCCCGCAGACCAGCCGCTGGGTTGGGACGGTCTGCAGACGCTGGTCGCGGCCAGCCCGTTGCCCGTCTACGCACAAGGAGGGCTGGGGCCCGGTGACATCGGCGCAGCGCGCTCTGCAGGGGCGCTGGGTGTGGCGGTCGACATCTC
>JBBDQT010000113.1:0-2718 GCA_040905815.1 Acidimicrobiales bacterium | reverse complement strand
GGCGTCGGCTTGGTCGTGCAGTCCTTCGCCGGCCGTAACCTGCAGGGGGATCTCCGGGGGCGCCGCTTCTTCGTACTGGCCTCGCTGCTGACAGCGGCGACGACGTCGGTGGCCTTCGCCGCCACCCTCGGCCTGCTGTGTGCCTCTTGGATCGTGGCCGGCATGGCGTTGGCTGGGCTGGTGGCCCACCGGGCCACCTGGGGACCGGCGCCGCGCTCGGCCCGGCGGACCCGGCGCAGCCTCCAGGTGGGAGACGGCGCGCTCCTGGTGGCCACAGTGCTCGCCGTCGCCTCCGTCGGCGAGGTCGACCTCCGCTCGCCGGCCGGGGCCGCCAAGGAGCTTGCGGACGCGTCGATCCCGGTGCTCGGTGGGAACGTGTTGTCGGTGGTCGCCGTGCTCCTGACCGTTGCCAGCATCTCCCGGTCCGCGCTCGTACCCCTGCACCGGTGGCTGCCGTCCACGATCGCCGCGCCCACGCCGGTGTCGGCGCTGCTCCACGCAGGCGTGGTCAACGGCGCCGGCGTGCTGTTGGTGCGACTCGCTCCGATGTTCGGGTCGTCGGCCGCGGCGACGCACCTGGCCTTCGCAGCGGGTGCGGTCACCGCCTGGTACGCGACGACCGTGATGCTGGTGCGCAGTGACGTGAAGGGGAACCTGGCGTGGTCCACGGCGGGGCAGATGGGGTTCATGACGGTGCAGGTGGCCATCGGAGCGTTCGCCGCCGCGTTGCTCCACGTCGTCGGGCACGGGATGTACAAGGCAGCACTGTTCCTCGGGGCGGGCAGCGCGGTGACGGACCATCTCCACCACCGGCAACGCCCTGCCCCCCATGTCGTCGCCCGGAGCGTTCGGCTGGGCGTCGCGCTGCTCGTGCCGGCCGCGGCACTTTGGGCCGCGTACCGGGTCATCGACCCGCACCTGTCGACGGCGGCGTACGTGCTCGTGACGGTGTTCGCGTGGGCGACGGCAGCCCGGGCCGCCGATGGGTGGCTGCGCTCGGCGCCGTTCCGGCCCGTCCCGGCGGTCGCGACCGCGGCATTCGGTGCCGCCGCCGGAGTGTTCGCCTACGTCGGTGGGCTGACCGCCGTGGAGACCTTCGTCGCTCCCGCGCTTCCCGCCGAGGTCGCCGAGCCGGTCAGCGTCGCTCTCCTCGTTGCGACGCTCGCGACGATCGCGCTCGTGGTCGCCGTCGTGTGGCTCACTCCGGGGGAGCGGATGCGCGGGTTGCGCGGCTGGGTGTACGCCTTCGTGCTCACCTCGGCGCCCGTCGCTGCCCCGTTGACGACCCGAGGCAGCTCGACCGGGGTGGCGCCCGTGCCAGAATCCCGCCACCTTCGGTCACGCGTGGAGCCGGCCCGATCGACACGATCGACATGAACAACCGAGACGACGACCACCGCGGGGGACCTGCCCGCCACAGCGAGCTCCTCGCCGATGTCTCCGAGGCGGCGGAGATCATCGCTCCGCTCTGGCCGCTGACCAGCTTCGTGGCGGTCGACCCCCTCCTCGGCCTGCACCACCTGCCCTTCGACGACGCCACCGCCGTCGCCCGACGGTGGTTGCGGGCTCGCACCCACCTGACGCTCGCCGCGTTCCGCGAGGCCCACGGGCGCGGGGCCATCACCGATGCGGATCTCCGGCGCGCCATCATCGAAGTCGACTCGACGCTCGCCTCGCCGCTCAGCTTCGAGATCGGGGAGCGAACGGTCGATGCGGTGGAGATCGTCCGATTGGACCTCCTCGTGGGACCGGACGACAAGCCCCGGGACGCCGCCCGCGATCGGTTCGGCCGTACGGATGTCGAGACCGTCCGGACGGTCAACGTGCTCGTGGCCGGGTGGTGTGCAGTCTTCGTCGACGAGGGAGGCGTTCCGTGGCCCATGCCCCGCCGCGAGCAGGGGTTCTTCCGGGCGTGGCGGGAGCTCGCGCGGCACGACCGGCGGCTCCGGCGCCTCGCTGGCCCGACCGGCTTGCAGTGGCTGGCGCAGCTACCTGATCGTCCGGTCGAGGCACTCGCCGCCTCCCTCGATGCGCTGGATGTCGACGGCGATCGCGTCGACGCCCTTCGCCAGCACCTCGGCCGGCTTCCGGGCTGGGCCGGGTACGCGCGCTGGCAGGACGAGTGGGCTCCGCCCGACCACCATCGTCCCCCGTTGCGCCTCGTGGACCTGCTCGCCGTGCAGGTGGCCGCAACGGCAGCGGCGGTCCATGGCGCCGCCGCCCAGCAGCTCCCGCCGGACCAGGATCAGGATCAGGAGAAGCTCCTCGAGCACCGGGCGGCAGCAGTGCTCGCCGCTCTCGGCAGCACCTCCGACGATCCCTTCGTCACCTCCGCCGTGCGTGGCGTCTTGCAACAGGTGCCACCGCCGGCGCGGAAGTCGATGTGGCTCGCGGCGCAGGAGGGCAACTTCCGCGATCGTCTGCTGGGACTGCTGAGCCGCCCGGACCCCGGCCCGGTGAACGAGCGGCCTGACGTGCAAGCGGCCTTCTGCATCGACGTGCGCTCGGAGGGCCTGGCACGGCACCTGGAGGCTTGCGGCCCCTACGACACCCTCGGGTTCGCCGGGTTCTTCGGCGTTCCCGTGCGCTGGCGGCCGCTCGGGGCGACGGAGAGCCAGCCGCGCTGCCCGGTGCTGGTGACGCCTGAACACGAGGTCGCCGAGCAGCCGCTCGTCCCTGACGACGCCCTCGGCTACCTCACCGCGCAGCGAGCCGCCG
>JBBDQT010000112.1:0-1104 GCA_040905815.1 Acidimicrobiales bacterium | reverse complement strand
TGCGGGCCGACGACCCCAGCCTCACCGTCCGCCACGTCGAGGGCCGCGACCCGCTTCGGGTGGTCCTCGGCCGGGTGCCCGAGGGCGCCCGGGTCCAGCCCGCCCTGGAGCTCGACGGCGATCTGCGCGATGTGCTCGACACGCTCGGTGGCAAGGGCGTCCTGCAGCTGCTCGTCGAAGGTGGGCCCACGGTCGCCGGCGCCTTCCACCGGGCCGGCCTCGTCGACCGCTACGTCGTGTACCTGGCTCCCAAGCTCTTCGGCGGTGACGACGGGCGCGGGCTGTTCGCGGGGCCCGGCGCCGCCACCGTGGCCGACGTCTGGGAGGGCGAGATCACCGCGGTCACCAGGCTCGGACCCGACGTCCGCATCGACGTGGTGCCCTCGACCGACAGGCCGGGGTCTCGCTGATGTTCACCGGGATCGTCGAGGAGCGGGGATCGGTCATCTCGCGTGATGGCTCACGCATGCGGATCGGCGCCACCACCGTGCTCGAGGGTGCCGCCGTCGGCGACTCCACGGCGGTCAACGGGTGCTGCCTCACGATCGTGTCGCTCGGCGACGGGTGGTGGGACGCCGACGTCAGCGACGAGACGTACGCCCGCACGAACCTCGGTCGCCTCCAGCCCGGCGATCCGGTGAACCTCGAGCGTCCCGTGCGGCTCGCCGACCGCCTCGGCGGCCACCTCGTCCAGGGCCACGTCGACGGCGTCGGCACCGTGTTGCAGCCGGTCCCGGAGCTGCGGGTCGCACTGCCAGCCGGCCTCGGACGCTACGTGGTCGAGAAGGGCTCGATCACCGTCGACGGCGTCAGCCTGACCGTCGCCGCCGTCGACGGCCACAGCCTCTCCGTCGCGGTGATCCCCCACACCGCGACGGTCACGACCCTCGGGACCGCAGATCCCGGCACACTGGTCAACGTGGAGGTCGACGTCATGGCGAAGTACGCAGAGAAGCTCCTCGCCGGCCACGGCGTCCCCGCCCCCGGGATCCAGGAGCGGACGACGTGAGCGAGCGCAGCGAGCGTGGCCCGAGTGGCCCGGCCGAAGGCCAGGAGCGGACGACATGAGCGGGCACAGGAGCTCGCGGTTCGCCAAGATCAGCG
>JBBDQT010000111.1:0-1107 GCA_040905815.1 Acidimicrobiales bacterium | reverse complement strand
AGCTGGCTCCGGAGGTGCTCGCACCGGCTCTCGGCGAGCTCGCTGAACATGCGCAGCTGCTCGAGCAGCTGCGCCCGCTCGTCAGCGTTCTCGGGCTCGGCGCCCAGCCGGTCGCGGGCGTTGAGCAGCTGGCGGAGCTCGTCGAGGGAGAACTCGAGGGGCTTGATGTGCTTGATGAGCTGGAGGCGCTCGATGTCGTCCTCGGTGTAGAGGCGGAAACCGCCGCTGGTCCTGCCCGAGGGCGGGACGAGGTCGACCTCCTCGTAGTGACGGATCGTCCGCAACGACAGCCCGGTCGCCTCGGCGACCTCGCCGATCTGGTGCATGCCCTGGTTCACGATGTTGTCCCCTGACGGTTCTCCGACCTGGCCACTGTACCCTCACGTGACAGCAGGGTGCCGGGTGATCGTGCGACAGCCAACGGTCGGAGACGGTCGGCCACGATGCCGAGCCTGAGAGAGACGTTGACCGACATCACCACAAGACACCTCGCAGCCCGCGAGCGGGTGCGCACCTCGTGGGCTGCGACGGGCCCGCCGACGCGCAGGCGCCGCGCCTTCGTCGTGGTGTCGGCGGCGGTGCTCACCCAGATGATGACGGCACCCGGGCAGACCGTGGGGATCTCCGTCTTCGTCGACCACCTCGTCACCGACCTCGATCTGTCGCGCTCCGGGGTGTCGGCCGCGTACCTCGTGGGGACCGGCGCCGGCGCGCTGTCCTTGCCGCTCGCGGGGCGGCTGATCGACCGGCGGGGTCTGCGCTGGGCGACGACGGCCTTTGCCGCCGCCTTCGGCGCCGTGCTCGTCGCCATGGCCGGGGTGACGGGCTTCGCTTCCCTCGCGCTCGGTTTCGCCGGCACCAGGATGCTCGGCCAAGGCGCGCTCACCCTGACCGCCTCGACCACGATCGCGGTGTCGTTCGACCGCCACCGCGGCACGGCGATGGGCATCAAGACCGCCCTCGGCGGCGGGCTCATGTCCCTCATCCCCCTCGTCGCTGCGGGGCTCATCGCAGCCTTCGGGTGGCGCACCACGTTTGCCATCCTCGGGATCTCCGTGTGGCTGATCCTGTTGCCCCTCGCCCGCTGGGTGGTTGCAGACCCTCGGC
>JBBDQT010000110.1:0-6574 GCA_040905815.1 Acidimicrobiales bacterium | reverse complement strand
CCTGCACGACTACGCCCCGCTCTTCCTCGACGACGTGGAGGCGATGGTCGGCGAGCTGCGGGCCGAGACCGACTTCGACATCTCGATCGACCGGCTCGACGCAGAGGCTGTCCGCGACGGCGACACCGCGAAGGTCACGATCTCCGGCTTCGCGGTGTCCGGGTCCGTGGACGGCGGCGCGTTCGAGGCTGCCTACGACGGCGAGTGCTTCAGCGGGAGCTACGACGGCGACACGGAGGAGATCTGCATCGACGAGCTCCAGGAGATGGAGATGGGCAGCGCGTTCACCGAGGAGCTGGTGGAGGCGCAGCTGGGCGTGATGACGGTCGAGCGCGACGGCGCGTGGTACGTGAGCCCCCTCCGCTCCACCTTCGAGGTCCTCCTCGCCGTCGTGGGCGCCATCGATCGCAGCGACCTCGAGGACCCCGAGCAGCTCCTCATGGACGCGTTCGGCTTCCCGTTCCTCTTCGGAGCACCGTTCTCGACTGGATTCGACGAGTCGTTCGGATCGGTCGGGGGGGAGCTCGAGTGGGAAGCCGACGAGCTCTTCGGCGACCCGTACGCCGAGTGCGACGCGATCTACGACGACCTTCCCGCGGACGCCACCGAGGAGGACTACGCGGCAGCAGACGACGCCTACCAGGAGTGCTACGAGGCAGCCACCGGCGGCTGACAAACCTCGCGGCCACGGGGCTGGGGACGAGCTGGTCGCCCATTCCGCTATGTTCGTTGTCGCGGGGGATGCGCTCGGTGCGCAAGCGACATACGTCTGGCGAGGACGTGGTCGCGTCGCGGCGCACCGGACGGAGACATCGATTCCAGCCCCCGACCCACCGGAGCAGCGCCGTACGATGACCAAGTCCAACTTCGACAAGATCTACACCGAACCTGATCCGCGGGCGTACTACGAGACCCTCGGCGGCCTCGGCTACGAGATCCCCGCTCACAGCGCCACGCTCTTCGGTCAGGTCGCCAGCATCGTCGGGAACGGACATCCGGCGAAGGTGGTCGACCTGTGCTGCTCGTACGGGGTGAACTCGGCGATGTTGAAGTACGACGTCGGGTTCGACGAGGTCCTCTCCCACTACATCGATCCCGCCTGCCGGGACCTCGGCCGCGAGGAGCTGCTCTGCCGGGACCGGGGGTGGCTCGCGGAACGGGCGTCCGTGGACGCACCGGTCGTCGTGGGCGTCGACGCCTCCGCGCCAGCGATCGACTACGCCTGCGAGGCCGGACTGCTCGATGGTGGGATGGCCGAGGACCTCGAGGTCGCGGAGCCCTCCGACGCGCTCACCGCCGAGCTCGCCGACGTCGACCTCATCTCGGTCTCCGGGGGGATCGGCTACATCACCGAGCGCACGATCGACCGCGTCCTCGACCGTGCGGAGTCCCCGTGGGTCGCCGCCCTGTGCCTCCGGTGGGTCGACTTCGGCCCCATCGTGGACGCGGCGGCCCGCCACGGGCTCGTCACCGAACGTCTCGACGACACGACCTTCCCTCAGCGTCGCTTCGCCGACGACGCCGAACGGGACCACGTCCTGGCCGAGCTCGAGGAGATGGGCATCGAACCCGACGGCCGGGAGGCCGAGGGTTGGCACCACACCGACTTCTACCTCTTGCGCCCCGCCGAGGACGTCGACGCCGCACCGCTCGCCGAGCTCGTCGTCCCCGAGGGCGGTGTCCGCTCGCCTGACGCCGACCGCCTCCTCGAGGCGACCGTCGCCTCGAGCGCGAGCGACCTCCGCGCCTGCACCTCCCGCCTCACGACGACCTGAGCTCGGGAACCCACGCCAGCCGGGGCTGTCAGGCGATGCTGCGGACCAGCAGGGCGTCGCCCTGACCCCCACCGCCGCACAGGGCGGCGGCGCCGGTGCCGCCGCCACGGCGCCACAGCTCGAGGAGCAGGGTGAGCGCCAGGCGGGCGCCCGACATCCCGATCGGGTGGCCGAGGGAGATGGCACCGCCGTTCACGTTCGTGTCCTCCTCGGTGATCCCGAGGTCGTCCATGGAGGCGATGCCGACAGCAGCGAACGCCTCGTTGATCTCGAACAGGTCGACGTCGGTGATCGCCATGCCAGCCGTGCCGAGCGCCCGCCCGATCGCCCGGCTGGGCTGGGTCAGGAGCGAGGCGTCGGGTCCGGCGACCTGCCCGTAGCCGAGGACCTCGCCCAGGGGTGTCACGCCGAGCTCGTCGGCCTTGGCCCTCGACATCACGATCAGAGCGGCGCCGCCGTCGCTGATCTGGCTGGCGTTGCCGGCGGTGATGGTGCCGTCGGCGGCGAACGCGCCCCGCAGGCCGGCGAGGCTCTCGGGCGTGGTGCCGGGCCGGACGCCCTCGTCGGTCTCGACCACGATCGGGTCGCCCTTGCGCTGGGGGATCGAGACCGGGACGATCTCGTCGGCGAAGCGACCCTCCTTCATCGCCGCTGACGCACGCTCGTGGGAGGTGGCGGCGAAGGCGTCTTGGCGCTCCCGGGTGATGCCGTCGACCGCCACGGTGTACTTCTCGGTGCCGGCGCCCATCGCGCACACGTCGAACGCGCAGAACAAGCCGTCGAACATCATGGCGTCGACGACCTGCTGGTCGCCGATGCGGTAGCCGGCCCGTGCCCCGGGCAGGAGGTAGGGAGCCTTGGTCATCGACTCCATGCCGCCGGCGACCACGATGTCGGCGTCGCCGCTGGTGATCATCTGGTCGGCGAGGTAGATGGCGTTGAGGCCCGACAGGCAGACCTTGTTGATGGTCGTGGCAGGGACGACCATCGGGATCCCGGCCTTCACCGCGGCCTGGCGAGCGGTGATCTGTCCGGCGCCGGCCTGGAGCACCTGGCCCATGAAGACGTAGTCGACCTGGTCCGGGCTGACGCCAGCGCGCTGGAGGGCGGCGGCGATCGCGAGGCCGCCGAGATCGGTGCCGGGCAGCGTGCCGAGGGCCCCGGAGAGCTTGCCGATGGGCGTCCGAGCCCCCGCGACGATGACCGATCCGGACACTGTGACCTCCCGTGGCTGACGACACCCTCAGTGTAGGTAGGGGACGTGCGCCTGCCGCCAGCCAGGAGCGGCAACGGGGCCGGCGCGAGGTCGGTCGGCGGGTTGGAGCCGCCGGCGCGCCGACGGTATGTTCGCCCGTCATGCAGGCCTACCTCGACGCGATCCGGGCGGGAGCGAGCGGTGAGGACATCGCAGCCCTCCCCGTGCCGGAGTCCTACCGGGCTGCCACTGTCCACAAGGACGAGGCCGCGATGTTCGAGGGGGTCGAGTCCGCCGACAAGGACCCTCGCAAGAGCATCCACATCGAGGAGGTCGCCACCCCGGCGCTCGCTCCCGACGAGGTGTACGTGGCGGTCATGGCGAGCTCGATCAACTTCAACACGGTGTGGACCTCGATCTTCGAGCCGCTGCCCACGTTCGGGTTCCTCTCCCGGCTCGGCAAGGAGAGCGAGTACGGCGCCCGCCACGACCTGCCGTACCACGTGATGGGGTCGGACGGCTCGGGCGTCGTCGTCGGGGTCGGGGCCGCCGTGCGCAGCTGGAAGCCGGGCGACCGGGTCGTCATCCACTGCAACTCGGTCGACGACCAGGACCCGACCGCCCATGACGACTCGATGCTCGCCGCCAACCAGCGCATCTGGGGCTTCGAGACGAACTTCGGCGGCCTGGCTGACCTCACCGTGGTGAAGGCCAACCAGCTCATGCCCAAGCCCACCCACCTCACATGGGAGGAGGCAGCGGTCAACGCGCTCTGCAACTCGACGAGCTACCGGATGCTCGTGAGCCGCAACGGCGCCGGGATGAAGCAGGGCGACGTCGTGCTCATCTGGGGCGCCACCGGTGGCATCGGCGGCTACGCGGTGCAGTACGTGCTGAACGGCGGCGGCACCCCGGTGGGTGTGGTCTCCTCACCCGAGCGGGCGCAGCTGCTGCGCGACATGGGATGCGAGGCCGTGATCGACCGGGCCGCCAACGGCTACCGGTTCTGGTCCGACGAGCACACCCAGGACGAGTCGGAGTGGCGCCGCTTCGGCAAGGACATCCGGGCGCTCGTCGGCGTGGACCCCGACATCGTCTTCGAGCACCCCGGCCGCTCCACCATGGGCGCGTCGGTGTTCGTGGCCAAGCGGGGCGGTCTCGTCATGACGTGCGCGGCGACGAGCGGCTACATGATCGAGTACGACAACCGCCACCTCTGGATGAAGCTCAAGACGATCAAGGCGAGCCACTTCGCCAACTACCGGGAGGCCTCCGAGGCGAACCGGCTCATCTCCCAGGGCCGCATCCAGCCGCTGCTCTCCGAGACCTACCCGCTCGACCAGGTCGGCGAGGCGGCGCTCGGCGTCCACAAGAACCAGAGCGAGGGAAAGGTCGGCGTCTTGTGCCTCGCTCCCGAAGCCGGCCTCGGTGTCGACGCCCCCGAGCTCCGCGAGTCGGTCGGCGAGGACAGGATCACGCTGTACCAGCGCCACGCCGCAGGTGGTGTGCGATGAGCCTCGTCGGCGACGAGGCCGGCGGCTCCGGCCACAGCCACGACCACGCCCACAGCGGCGCCACCGGTGGCGTGCTCACCGACATCGACCACGTCGGCATCGCCGTGGCCGATCTCGACGCCGCCGTCGCCTGGTACCGGGAGGTGTTCGGCGCCACCGTCGCCCACCGGGAGCGGATCGAGAGCGACGGTGTGGAGGAGGCCCTCATCAAGGTGGCCGACTCCTACATCCAGCTCCTGACCCCGGTCAGCGACACCTCGCCGCTCGCCAAGTTCATGGAGCGCAACGGCGAGGGTCTCCACCATGTGGGCTACCGGGTGGAGGACTGCGCTGCGGTTCTCGAGTCGGTGAAGCAGGCGGGCGCACGGGTCGTCGACGAGCACCCCCGCACGGGCAGCCGGGGCACGACCGTCGCCTTCCTCCACCCGAAGACGAGCTTCGCCACCCTCATCGAGCTCGTCCAGGAGTAGCGAGGGCCACTGCGGATGGCGTCCCTGGAGCGGCGTCACCGCGGACCTCGCGCCGCTTGCGCTGGGCCAGCTCCCTGACGGGCCGCGCGACATCGCGGCGCAACGGGACTGGCGACGGGTCGCGGTCGCGCCGGTGCGCCTCGACGGCGCACTCGTCGCCGCCTACCTCCTCTTCGGCAAAGTGCCTGACGGCTACGACGTCACGACGGTCTACCGCAACGTGGTGTCCAGGGTCCGCCGCCTCATCGAGGCCACGGCGCTCCTGATGGCCCGCTGCCAAAGCCAGGACCGCCTGATCGCCGCCGCAACCCGCGACCCCCTGACCGGCCTCGCCAACCGCGACGCGTTCGCCGATGCGCTCGCCGCCTCCGCCGACGTCGCAACGCTGCTCTACATCGATGTGGACCGCTTCAAGGCGGTCAACGACCGTCACGGACACGACGTCGGCGACCGGGCGCTCGTGGAGGTGGCCCGGCGGATCGTCGACGCCTCTCGGCCGGATGACATCGTCGCCCGCTTCGGCGGTGACGAGTTCGTCGTGCTCCTGAACGGCGTCGATATCGACCAAGGTCGGGTGATCGGCGAGCGGATCGTGGATGCCGTCGCAGCACCGCTGGAGGGCTTGGCCGCCCTGAAGCGGCCGACGGTGACGACCGCCATGCCGATCCGCGGCGCCCCGGACCACGTGCCGCCCATTGGTGTCAGTGCGGTCGAACCCAATCCCGACCGGGGACACAGCCGACTGCACGGCGCGTAGTCAGCCGGATGAGATCCGTATGGAGTGGGAACGGCTACTTCATGACCAGATGCCCTCGATGTAACGAGTTGCTCGCCAGCGTGGATCTTCCCGTAGGAGAAGCCATGATGACGCTTCACAGTTGCTCAACGTGCGACGTTCGGCGATGGGAGAAGGACGGTGCCGAACTGGACTTGCGTGACGCACTCCAACTCACCACCGAGCACTACGCGGCGCAGAAGAAGGCACCGCAGACCTCCTGAACCCTTCCGGCGCAAGGAACACGAGCCGGTCGCAGAAACCGGTCCGCCAGGCGGGTCGAACGATACTCAGCTTCGATGCGGACGACATGACCGGGAGGACCACGACCTGGACCCACGAGGGTGCACTGGAGCAGGAACGCCGAGGTGCCGGAAGACGCTCGGTCGCCTGCCGGTTGAAAGCGGGGCCGGCCGGGAACGCCTGGGCGTGAAGCTCGACCTCAGCCTCGGTGGTGACCGGCGTCGAGCGCAGGCTCCGCCACACCTGCGATATTGCCGGGGGAGAGGCGGTGCCCCTCCCCCGGTCGGGCCGCTGCGACGGGTGCTCTGGGAGGAAACCCTCTTCGCGCTGACCTCGAGCAGACGACGTCTAGCTTCTCAGCGGAGTGATGCCCGTCAGCACCACCTCCAATGGGCCGGGCCGGCCGAGGTGGTAGCCCTGGCCGAGGGTGGCTCCGAGTGATCGAAGCGTGGCCACCTCTGCCTCGGTCTCGATGCCCTCGGCGACGACGCTGAACCCCATGCGCTGCCCGAACGAGCAGAAGGACTCGATCAGGGCCTGCTTGACCGGGTGTTGAGCGACACGCTGGCTGAACACCAACTGGCCATGTAGCGACAGCGAGC
>JBBDQT010000109.1:3657-6582 GCA_040905815.1 Acidimicrobiales bacterium | reverse complement strand
TCGTGGCGAAGTGCTCGAGGAGGCAGCCCGTCGGGACGGTGCCCGAACCGATGGCCTCGCCCGGTTGCAGCGTCGTGCCGCGGGAGGCGTAGGAGAGCATCTCCCCCCACGACCAGTCCATCTGGTCCATCCAGCCGTGGCTGATGAGCTCGTCGTTGACGAAGCCCTGCATCTCGAGGTGGTAGGAGGTGCCGCGCCGGTGTGGTTCCAGCTCGTCCTTGGTGACGAGCATGGGGCCGAGCGTGCTGGCGCCGTCCTTGCCCTTGGCCGGGCCGAGCCCGAGCTTCATCTCCCGTCGTTGGAGATCCCGAGCGCTCCAGTCGCACAGGATCGTGAAGCCGGCGATGTGGTCGGCCGCCTCGTCGGGGTGCAGGTCCGAGCCCGCCTTGCCGATGATCGCCGCGACCTCGAGCTCGTAGTCGAACCACGACGAACCGGGGGAGATGGCGACGGGATCGTAGGGGCCGACCACCGCCGCGCTGTTGGAGAAGTAGAAGCCCGGGATCTCGTCCCAGGCAGGGTCGGTGTCGGCGCCGGCGCGGGCGTTGCGCAGGTGGTCGAGGAACGTGAGGAAGTCCCGCACCTGGGGGGGCCGCACCGGCGCGCTGAGGTCGGCCCCGTCGAGGTCGAGAACCTCGGCTGGTGCATCGGTCGCCGTCGAGGCGGCGCCGGCCATGGCCGCCCCGTCGTCACCGAGGAGGTCGATCACCCGGATGCCGGGCGCCAGGCCGTGGATGGTGCCCTCCAGGACCAGTCCGGCTCGCTCCGTGCCGTCGGTCTTCCGATAGGTGACCCATCGCATGGCTCGTACCTCGTGTCGCCTCGGGGATCGGAGCGGTTGTCTCGGAGAAATCACGGCCGCTGGCTTGACGTACCGCGCTCCCATGGGTGATCGTCTCTGACGTCGGGCTGGGGTGCTTCCGCCGTGCACCCCCGCCCGGCACCTGTTCGCTCGGCAAGCCTCGCGGATCGGCCGGCGTCAGCTGCGGACGAGCGGCTTGTACTTGATGCGGTGCGGCTGGTCGGCGTCGGCGCCGAGTCGGCGCTTCCGGTCGGCCTCGTAGTCGCTGAAGTTGCCCTCGTACCAGAACACCTCCGAGCTGCCCTCGAAGGACAGGACGTGGGTTGCCACCCGGTCGAGGAACCACCGGTCGTGGCTGATGACCACGGCGCAGCCGGAGTACTGCAGCAGCGCGTCCTCGAGGGCGCGGAGCGTGTCCACGTCGAGGTCGTTGGTGGGCTCGTCGAGCAGGAGCACGTTGCCGCCGGTGAGGAGCTGCTTGGCTAGGTGCAGCCGGTTGCGCTCGCCGCCGGAGAGGACGCCGACGCTCTTCTGCTGGTCGGAGCCCTTGAAGTTGAACGAGCCGACGTACGCCCGCCCGTTCATGGTGCGGTTGCCGATCTTGAGCTCGTCGGAGCCGCCGGTGATCGACTCGTACACCGTCTCGTCGGGCGCGAGGTCGTCACGGGACTGGTCGACGTAGCTGAGCTGGACCGTCGAACCGACGGTGAGCTCGCCCTCGTCGGGCTTCTCCTCGCCCGTGATCATCTTGAAGAGGGTCGTCTTGCCGGCGCCGTTGGCCCCGATCACGCCGACGATCCCGGCAGGCGGGAGCGAGAACGTGAGACCGTCGATGAGGAGGCGGTCGCCGAAGCCCTTCACGAGGTCCTCGGTCTCGACGACCACGTCACCGAGGCGGGGCGCGGGCGGGATGGTGATCTCGAGCTTGTCGCCGCTCTTGCCGGCCTGCTCCTGCTCGGCCACGAGCTGCTCGTAGCTCGACAGCCGGGCCTTGCCCTTGGCCTGGCGGGCGCGGGGCGACATCCGCACCCACTCGAGCTCCCGCTCGAGCGTGCGCTGCCGGGCGCTCTGGGAACGCTCCTCCTGGGCGAGGCGGGCTGACTTCTGCTCGAGCCAGCTCGAGTAGTTGCCCTCGAACGGCATGCCCTGACCCCGGTCGAGCTCGAGGATCCAGCCCGCCACGTTGTCGAGGAAGTAGCGGTCGTGGGTGATGGCCACGACGGTGCCCGCGTAGTCGCGCAGGAACCGCTCGAGCCAGGCAACCGAGTCGGCGTCGAGGTGGTTCGTGGGCTCGTCGAGGAGGAGGAGGTCGGGGCGGGAGAGGAGGAGGCGGCACAGCGCGACGCGGCGGCGCTCGCCACCGGACAGCGTGGTGACGTCGGTGTCGCCCGGGGGTACCCGGAGGGCGTCCATGGCGATGTCCACCGTGCGCTCGAGGTCCCAGGCGCCCGAGGCGTCGATCTTGTCCTGCAGCTGGGACTGCTCCTCGAGCAGCGCCTCCATGTCGGCGTCCGGGTCGGCGAACGCGGCGCAGACGGCGTTGTAGCGCTCGATCAGAGCCCCGGTCTCACCGACGCCGTCCATCACGTTGCCGAGGACGTCCTTCTCCTCGTCGAGCTCGGGCTCCTGGGCCAGCATCCCGACCGTGTAGCCGGGGGTGAGGCGGGCCTCGCCGGTGTAGCCGTCGTCGAGGCCGGCCATGATCCTCAGGAGCGACGACTTGCCCGCACCGTTCGACCCGAGCACCCCGATCTTGGCGCCCGGGTACATCGCGATCGTGATGTTCTCGAGCACCGGGCGGTCGGGCGGGTAGAAGCGACTGAGGTTGCGCATCGTGTAGATGAACTGTGCTGCCATGTCGGCCGACGCTATCGGCCAGCTACGCCGGGACCGCCCCCCGGGAGGCTTCGCGGCCGCTGGGTAGGCTCGGATCCGATGAGCGAGACGAGCGCCAGCACCAGCTTCGGTCCCAACGCCTGGTTGGTCGACGAGATGCACGAGCAGTACCTCGAGGACCCCTCCTCGGTGAGCGAGAGCTGGCAGGAGTTCTTCGCCGACGCACCAGCGTCCAAGGCGCCCGAAACCAAGGCGCCCGAAACCAAGGCGCCCGCGGCCAAGGCGGC
>JBBDQT010000109.1:0-3557 GCA_040905815.1 Acidimicrobiales bacterium | reverse complement strand
CCAAGGCGCCCGAAACCAAGGCGCCCGAAACCAAGGCGCCCGCGGCCAAGGCGGCTGCCTCTGCTGCGGGCGACAGCTCGGCTGGCGATGGCGGACCGGTTCCCGAGCCGCTCCGGGGCGCCGCCGCTCGCATCGTCTCGAACATGGAGGCCAGCCTCCGGGTCCCCACCGCCACGAGCTTCCGTGACGTCCCCGCCAAGCTGCTCGAGGTCAACCGCAAGGTGATCAACGGCTACCTCGGACGCACGCGGGGCGGCAAGGTCAGCTTCACGCACCTGATCGGCTACGCCGTCGTCCAGGCGCTCAAGGCCACCCCGGTCATGAACGCCGCCTACGTCGAGGTCGACGGCAAGCCGGGCGTCGTGCGCCACGCCCACGTCGGCCTCGGCCTCGCGGTCGACGTCGAGAAGTCCGACGGCAGCCGCACACTCCTCGTCCCGTGCATCAAAGAGGTTGACACGCTCGACTTCGCCCAGTTCCTCAGCGCGTACGAGGACCTGATCCGCAAGGTGAAGTCGAACAAGATCGGTGTCGACGACTTCGCCGGCACCACCATGACCCTCACGAACCCCGGCACCATCGGCACGGTGCAGTCGGTCCCCCGCCTGATGCCCGGGCAGGGCCTCATCGTCGGCGTCGGCTCGATCGACCACCCCGCCGAGTTCCAGTCCGCCGACCCCCGGACCCTCGCCGACCTCGGCCTCTCCAAGGTCGTGACCATCACCTCCACTTACGACCACCGGATCATCCAGGGCGCAGAGTCAGGGATGTTCCTCAAGAAGGTCCACGAGCTGCTCTCCGGCGGCGACGACTTCTACGACACCGTCTTCGCCGCCCTCGGCGTCCCGTACGAGGCCGTCGACCTCCGCCGCGACATCAACCCGGTCGACCGCGAAGCGGCGATGGTCCACAAGCAGATGCAGGTCGACACGGTGATCAACATGCACCGGGTCCGAGGCCACCTCATCGCCGATCTCGACCCGCTGCGCTGGAAGGAGCCCCACACCCACACCGAGCTCGACCCGGCCACCTACGGGCTCACCGTGTGGGACCTCGACCGGGAGTTCTTCACCGGCGGCCTCGCCGGCACCGACCGGCTGCCGCTCGGCGACATCCTCGGGATCCTCCGTGACGCCTACTGCCGCACCATCGGCGTCGAGTACATGCACATCCAGGACCCGGAGCAGAAGCGCTGGATCCAGGACCACGTCGAAGGTGTCAAGCAGGAGGTCGACACCGAGGAGCAGCGCCACATCCTCGGCCGGCTCAACGCCGCGGAGGCGTTCGAGAAGTTCCTCGCCACCAAGTACGTGGGCGCCAAGCGCTTCGGCATCGAGGGCGCCGAGTCGGCCATCCCGATGCTCGACGCCGTGCTCGACTCAGCAGCCGACGCCGGCCTTCAGGGCGCGGTGATGGGCATGGCCCACCGAGGGCGCCTCAACGTGCTGTCCAACATCGTGGGCAAGAGCCACCAGCAGATCTTCCGGGAGTTCGAGGGCGCGGTCGACGCGGGCATGGTCCAGGGCTCGGGCGACGTCAAGTACCACCTCGGCGCCAAGGGCACGTTCACCAGCCGCCGTGGCAACCCGCTGCCCGTCGAGCTGGCGGCGAACCCGTCGCACCTCGAAGCCGTCGACCCCGTCGTCGAAGGCATGGTCCGGGCGATGCAGGACCGCATCGACGATCCCGCCGCGTTCTCGGTCCTGCCCATACTCCTCCACGGCGACGCCGCCTTCGCGGGCCAGGGCGTGGTGGCCGAGACGCTCAACCTCTCGGACCTGAAGGGCTACCGCACGGGCGGGACCGTCCACCTCGTCATCAACAACCAGCTCGGCTTCACCACCGCCCCCGAGCTCGGGCGGTCCTCCCAGTACGCCACCGACGTCGCCAAGATGGTGCAGGCGCCGATCCTCCACGTGAACGGCGACGACCCCGAGGCGTGCGTGCGGGTGGCCCGGCTCGCCTTCGCCTACCGCCAGGCGTTCACCAAGGACGTCGTCATCGACCTCGTCTGCTACCGGCGCTTCGGCCACAACGAGGCGGACGACCCGAGCTTCACCCAACCGCTCATGTACCAGCGGATCGACGGTCGGCGCAGCGTCCGCAAGCTCTACGTCGAGTCCCTGGTGAAGCGCAACGACATCACCATGGAGGAGGCCGAGCAGGCCCTCGAGGACTTCTCGGTACGCCTCCAGGGCGCCCTCGAGGAGACCCGCTCCCTGAAGCCGGCCCAACCGGTGCGGGCCGCCGTTGCCGCTCGGCCCCGCGGCGTGCTGCCCCACATCCAGACCGGCGCCGACGTCGAGGTCCTGCACAAGGTCTTCGCTGCGCTCAACGCCACGCCCGAGGGCTTCGAGGTCCACCCCCGCCTCGCCAAGCAGCTCGTCAGCCGGTCCACGCTCTACGACGAGGGCGTCCTCGAATGGGCCACCGCCGAGGCGCTGGCGTTCGGGTCGCTGCTCCTCGAGGGCACATCGATCCGGTTCTCCGGGCAGGACTCCCGGCGCGGGACGTTCTCCCAGCGCCACGCCGTGCTCGTCGACCACCGCGACGGCACCGAGTTCGCGCCGCTCGCCCACCTCGACCCCGGCCAGGGCAAGTTCTGGATCTACGACTCGCTCCTGAGCGAGTACGCCGTCCTCGGCTTCGAGTACGGCTACTCGGTCGTGAACAAGGACGCGCTCGTCCTCTGGGAGGCGCAGTTCGGCGACTTCATGAACGGTGCCCAGATCGTGATCGACCAGTTCCTGTCATCGGCGGAGGACAAGTGGGGCCAGACGTCGGGGCTCGTCATGCTCCTGCCGCACGGCTACGACGGCCAGGGCCCCGAGCACTCCTCGGCCCGCATCGAGCGCTTCCTCACCCTGTGCGCCGAGGACAACATGCAGGTGGTGAACGCCACCACCGCGGCGCAGTACTTCCACCTGCTGCGGCGCCAGGTGAACCGGGAGATCCGCAAGCCGCTCGTCGTGGCGACGCCCAAGTACCTGCTGCGCGCCAAGGAGGCCCGCTCCCAGCTGAGCGAGCTCACCAGCGGGAGCTTCCAGGAGCTCCTCGACGACCCGACGATCTCCGAACCGGCGTCGGTGCAGCGGATCCTCCTCTGCTCCGGCAAGGTCGCCTACGACGCCATGAAGCGCCGCGACGAGACGAGCGCCCCCGTCGCCGTGGTGCGCGTCGAGCAGCTGTACCCGTGGCCGAAGGACCAGCTGACCGACATCTTCTCGCGCTACTCCTCAGCCTCGTCGATCTGCTGGGTGCAGGAGGAGCCGGACAACATGGGTCCCTGGCCGTTCGTGCACAACCGGTTGCACAAGCTGGCTCCCGGGAACCTCAAGACCAGTCACGCCAGCCGGAGGGGATCCGGCAGCCCCGCCACCGGATCCGCCGCCGTGCACGCTCAGGAGACCGAAGACCTCCTCGACACGGCCTTCGAGGGCTTGTAGCTAGGTCAGGAAGTCCTGCGCCAGCGCCATCCACATCTCGGTCGAGAGGCGCAGCGACTCGACGTCGACCCGTTCGTCGTCGCCGTGGAACATCACGGCGTAGTCCTCGTA